>JABDKI010000022.1 GCA_013002295.1 Altererythrobacter sp. | reverse complement strand
TCTGCTGGGGTTGCCGAATCACTTCGACTCGCCCATTAATGAACGGTATCGTTTAATTGAACGGAGGCGTTCAGATTGTCAACTCTCGCATCACAGTCTGGTTCCAGCAATGGTTCGGGCGCTCCGGCCAAGGCGCGCGGGCGACCGATCGATAAGTCAAAACGTGTCGCAATTGTTGAGGCAGCCTCACGCGCCTTTTTCAGCGTCGGATATGCCGGATCATCGATCGAGCAGATCGCCGCTGACGCGGGCGTATCGAAGGTAACTGTCTACAATCACTTTGGTGACAAGCGCGCTCTGTTTGCAGCTTCAGTAGAGCTGGAGTGTGAAAAGATGCGCGGGTATTTCCAGATTGGCACGATCACTCACGGTCAGTCTGTACGGGAGCGTTTGACGTCGATTGGTCACGCAATGTGCGCTTTCTTGTCAAGACCGGAAATGGTGCAATTTGAACGACGTATCGCTGCTGAAACAGAGCATGAGCCAACACTGGGTCGGGCGTTTCTCGAGGCGGGCCCGTGGCGGATGAAGGCAGCCTTTTCTGCCTTTCTCGCCCATTGTGCCGAGCGTGGAGAATTGACGATTGAGGATCCGGGCCTTGCTGCTGAACAGTTCGTTTCCATGTGCAAGGGGATGGGCGATCTGGAGCGCCGCTTTGGCGAACCCGCGGACCCAGAGATGAGAGACGCACGCATTGAGAGCGCTGTCGAAGTTTTCTTGCGCGCCTATGCAACCAAAGCCGCCGACTAGTCGTATCAAATCAATGAGGCGCGGTTATCTTGCCATTCACCTGCGCGCGCCTACATTATGCGGCACGAAAGGAATCTTTGTCCGATGAGCGACCAGAACGATCCACGCGACCCAAATGGCGGCCCCAATGGCCAAGGCCCTGAGGGGCCGAACCCGATGATCAAGACTTTGATGATCTGGGGCGGCATATTCATGGCGCTACTGCTGACCGTTTCGATGTTCAGCAATGCTGGCGAAACGCCGGGAACCGCGATCGCATACTCGGAATTTCGTGAGAAAGTTGCCGAGGGTACGGTCAAAGAAGTTCAGGTCGCGCCGGATCGCATTACCGGTGTGATGAAGAACAATGAGACCTTCAGCACTATTCCCGTGGCGAATGATCCCGGTTTGACGAAGCTTTTGGATGACAATGGAGTTCAATATTCCGGTGCAGAGAAGCAGGAGATGGGCATTCTCGCTTACATCCTGATCAATTCGCTGCCCTTCCTGTTGATCCTCGGCATTGCAATCTTTGCATTGCGGCAAGTGCAAAAAGGCGGAGGCGGCGGAGCCATGGGCTTCGGCAAATCCAAAGCCAAGATGCTGACAGAGCGGCAGGGTCGGGTCACATTTGACGACGTTGCCGGTATTGATGAAGCGCGCGAAGAGCTTGAAGAAATCGTCGAATTTCTGAAGGATCCGCAGCGTTTCTCCAAGCTTGGCGGTCAAATCCCGAAAGGGGCGCTGCTGGTCGGTTCGCCGGGTACCGGTAAAACGCTGCTTGCGCGGGCAATTGCAGGCGAAGCGGGTGTTCCTTTCTTCACCATCTCAGGATCTGACTTCGTCGAAATGTTTGTCGGCGTCGGCGCGAGCCGCGTGCGCGACATGTTCGAGCAGGCGAAGAAGAACGCGCCATGTATCCTTTTCATTGACGAAATTGATGCGGTCGGCCGCTCGCGTGGCCATGGTCTTGGTAATTCGAATGACGAGCGCGAGCAAACGCTGAACCAGCTGCTGGTCGAGATGGATGGCTTTGAAGCCAATGAAGGCATCATCATCATCGCTGCAACCAACCGTCCCGATGTTCTGGACCCCGCATTGCTGCGTCCAGGCCGCTTTGACCGTCAGGTTGTTGTGCCCATTCCGGACATCGATGGCCGTGAAAAGATTCTCGGCGTGCACATGAAGAAAGTGCCGCTGGCACCCGATGTGAACCCCCGCACAATTGCGCGCGGTACGCCGGGTTTCTCAGGCGCAGACCTTGCGAACCTTGTCAACGAGGCGGCTCTATTGGCTGCGCGCCGCAACAAGCGACTTGTTGCGATGCAGGAATTTGAAGACGCTAAGGACAAGGTCATGATGGGCACCGAGCGCCGCTCTATGGTCATGACCGATGATGAAAAGAAGATGACGGCCTATCACGAAGCTGGCCATGCATTGGTCAGCATCAATGAGCCAGCGTCTGACCCGATTCACAAAGCTACGATCATTCCACGCGGCCGCGCGCTGGGAATGGTGATGCGCCTGCCGGAGCGGGACAATTACTCCTATCACCGCGACAAGATGCATGCGAACCTGGCGGTTGCCATGGGTGGACGCGTGGCTGAAGAAATCATCTTCGGGCATGATAAAGTTTCGTCGGGTGCCTCTGGCGATATCCAGTACGCGACCGATCTGGCGCGCAATATGGTCACCAAATGGGGCATGTCGGACAAGCTTGGCCCGCTTCAGTATGAGCAAAGCCAGGAAGGCTATCTTGGCATGGGCCAGACTGCGCGGACGATGTCTGGTGAAGAAACCAACAAGATGATCGACGCAGAGATCAAGGAATTGGTCGAAGGCGGCTTGAAGCGCGCGACCGATATCCTGACAGAGCAGGAAGACAAGTTGCACCTGCTTGCGCAAGCTATGCTCGAATACGAAACGCTGACCGGCGACGAGATTGATCAGCTGATGAAGAACGGCAAGATCGATCGTCCGGATCAACCGTCCGGGCCAACTCCGGTGGCGCCGACTACCGGCTCAACTGTTCCCAAAGCCGGCAAGAAATTCGGCGGTGAAGGTGGTGCAGCCCCGCAAGGCGCTTAACACCCCTCCGAACCCAAATCAGGCCAAATCAAAGGCGCTCGGAGAGATTCGGGCGCCTTTTTCTATGTCAGAATGCGCCCAGCAAGAGCAGTACCTGGAAAAACAGCAGCAGGATCACGAGTATGAAAACGTGAAGCAGTGCCAGTCGCCATAGCGCCCCAAGCCGCGTCAATCCGTAGGCATATTTGAGGTGTTTGTAGAGGTGAAGCGGAGGAATGATCGCGAGTGCGAGGAATACCCAACCCCCACCGATACCCGCTGCGGTAACCAGCGACAGTGCGATGAAAAGTAGCGAAACGAATGCGATCGAATAGGTTACAAATATCGCGTGATCATAAGCTTTGAAGCGCCGCTTCCATGCAAACAGAATCCAGACAAAGGGGATCGATATCGGGATCAGCAACCAGCTGAATTTGTATGCATTCGCTTGCAGCTTGTAGAGCATCAGGCTGGGGTTGCTGCGCCATTTGGTCAGCGCTTCATCGATCCAGCCGATGCCCGATTCCTCAATTGTCATCCGCGCGGTCCCGTCTTCGTTGATCTTGATCGTTTCCGCTGTCGCTTCCTCGAAACGCTCGAACTGCTCCATCCCAAGCTCGGCTGCCTCGATTTCAGCTGCAAGGTCCGCTCGCTCCGGAGCATCCGTGGGCATCGCAGCGAGCCGCTCCTTTGCGTCATCTATCTGAGCACGCCCCGCATTCTGGAGGTCATCGGCAGCATCATTTCCACGTGACGTGATCCATTGCGCGATTCCGGTGCCTCTGGCGTCAAGCAGATCCCGCTCGGCGAGCAATTCTGTCCTTTCCTGCTCGAGGGTCGAACGCGACGCATCGCCGAGTTCTGGATCTTCAAGCTTTTGGTTCAGCTCTGCGAGCTCATCATCGATCCGGCCCTGTTCGCTTGCGACAATACGCTGGACTTCTTCACGAGCGTCGCCACGAAGGTCGGTCGGTGCGGAAATACCCAGCGCCTGAAACACTGCGAACATCAGAAAGACACTGAACAGGAAAAGCGCCATTGGGCTGACGAAAGAGGTGCGCTGACCTTCAACATAACGCCGCGTCAACTGGCCCGGTTTGAGGATCAAGAGCGGCAGCGTGCGCCAGACCTTGCCGTCGAGATGCAGGGCGCCGTGTAGGAGATCATGGAAAAACGCGCCGATCGTGCGGTGCAAATGCGCCTTTTGACCGCAAGCATGGCAATGCTTGCCGGTCAGCTCGGTACCGCAGTTGAGGCATGCGCCTTCGGCAAAGTGGCCTTTCTCTATGGGCGTGCCGTCGCTCGATACAGCTTTTGCAAGCAGTCCGCCTTCTGCAGCTGTGCCAAATGCCTCGGAAATATCACTCATCTTTGCCCGGCCCCTTACAGATCGCGCGCAGATGATAGCCAGATAAACCGCAAACAAAAAGGCCGCCCGTTGCGGGGCGGCCTCTTCGTAACCTGGGTAGCTGAAAAATCAGCCGTCGAAATCGGTCGCAATCGAAGTGGTGCGCGTTGGCGCGGAGGCTGTGATACGCAGCGCCTCAGCCGACTGGCTCAGCGAGCCAATGTCATCGGCCTCGTCTTCGTCATCAGGCAGAATCTTCTGCAGATTGGTAACAACCGCTTCGTGCAGTTCTTTCGGCTTGATGGTTTGCTCAGCGATTTCGCGCAGAGCAACAACGGGGTTCTTGTCCCGGTCGCGATCAATGGTCATTTCTGCACCGCCGGAAATCTCGCGGGCGCGCTGGGCAGCCAGTAAAACGAGATCGAAACGGTTCGGAACCTTGTCTACGCAATCTTCAACGGTAACGCGTGCCATGAAGGCCTCTCATGCAAATAGGTTTGCGGGGAAGCGCGGCAGATAGGTTGCGCGGTGCATTGAGTCAAGAAATTGCGCAAGAGGCCCGCCTTTGATTAAAGCGGATGCAATGACCAATTCTGATCCAAAGAATGATTACCGCGATCCGGTGGGATTCGCCGTACAAGCCAAAGGTCATGACCTGCGCTTCATGCTGTCAGGGCAAGAGCGGCTGGACGGGCTCATTGCGCTGATCGACAGTGCCACGAACTCGCTCAAAATGTGTTTCTACATGTTTCAGGCGGACCACTCGGGCACCAAAGTGCGTGGTGCGCTGATCCGGGCGGCGCAGCGCGGTGTGCAGGTGCATCTGATTGTCGATGCCTTCGGCAGCGATGCTCCGCAAAGTTTCATGGATCCGATCATTCGTGCTGGCGGAAAGGTTAGCGTGTTCCAGTCGCGCTGGAACGTACGTTACCTTATTCGCAATCATCAGAAATTCGTTGTCGCCGATAATGAGCGAGTCATCACAGGTGGCTTCAACGTCTCTGACCATTACTTCGCAACTCCGCAGGAAAACGGCTGGTGTGACCTGGGCGTCGCGCTTGAGGGAACGGCTGTCGGCCGATTTGTCGAATGGTTTGCCGAGCTGGAAAAATGGGTCGGCAATGGCGGCTCTCAATTCTTCGCAATCCGCCGCATGGTACGCGATTGGCACGAAGGCGAGGGCGATGTGGAACTCCTGCTCGGCGGCCCTTCGAAAATCACCAGCGCGTGGGCGAGAATCGTGAAGCGCGATCTGGCCCAGGCAGAGCGTCTAGATCTGGTCATGGCCTATTTCTCTCCTCCTCGCAGCATCCGTCGACTGATCCGCATGGTCTCTCGAAAAGGGAAGGCGCGGCTGATAACCGCGGGCAAGTCTGACAATACGACCACGATTGGCGCATCGCGCGCGCTTTACGGAGCGCTGCTTCGCGACAATGTAGATATCTATGAGTTCGACGCCAGCAAGCTGCATATGAAACTGCTTGTGGTGGATGATGTCACCTATTTTGGCAGCGCTAACTTTGACCTGCGTTCGATCCGCCTAAATCTCGAGCTAATGGTGCGCGTTAAAGATGCCGAGCTTGCTGCGAAGATGCGCGAAATTATCGAGCACATGACCA
>JABDKI010000213.1 GCA_013002295.1 Altererythrobacter sp. | reverse complement strand
GTGCCCCCAAATGCGCCCTGTGAAAAATTCAAACCCGTTTCTGTTCGCCAGCGAAGCTGATCAAGTCGCTCTTTTGGGCGGGGTTTTCATTGCCGTGGCGATATTTGCGCTGGTGATGGACCGTCTGAGTTCGCGCCGCGAACGGTTAGCGCGGCTCGACCGCGTGGGCTGGGTGCCGTGGACGCTTGTGTTTCTGGCCTGCGCGATCATTGGAGGAGGGCTGCTAGCGCTTTCGCTCCCAACAGCTCTATTTTCGCAATAGAACGCAATTTTTAGAGGCACGCCTCGAGATACGCCTGATCAAAGCCGTACTGGCGTGCTTTTTCCAGCGTATAGGGACGCAGGCCGCTTGAACGGAACTCGCCAAGGATCTTGCCGTCATCGCTCTCGTCCAAGTATTCGAACTTGAACAGCTCCTGCGTTACGATCACGTCGCCCTCCATCCCGATTACTTCGGTGATGTTTGTGGTGCGGCGTGAACCGTCGCGCAGTCGTTTTACCTGAACAATCAGGTCAACCGATTCCGCGATCTGGCGCGAGATGGCTTCTTTTGGGATCTTGATATCGCCCATCAGGATCATGTTTTCCATACGGCCCAAGCATTCGCGCGGGCTGTTGGCGTGAAGCGTACACATCGAACCATCGTGGCCGGTGTTCATCGCGGCTAGAAGGTCGAAACATTCTGCGCCACGAATCTCACCCAGAATGATACGGTCCGGGCGCATACGCAGGGCGTTTTTCACCAAGTCACCGATTGTGATAGCGCCTTGACCTTCAAGGTTTGGCGGACGTGTTTCCAATGGCAGCCAGTGCGGCTGTTGCAAGCGAAGCTCGGCAGCGTCCTCGATAGTCAGAACGCGCTCACCTGGATCGATCATCTTCGACAAGGCGTTGAGCATGGTCGTTTTACCCGAACCCGTACCGCCAGAGATAACGATGTTCATCCGGCTGGCGCCTGCGATCTTCAGCGCAGTACACATCTTCTCGCTCATAGAGCCAAACTCTTTGAGCATGTCCAAGGTGATTGGCTTCTCAGAGAACTTACGAATCGAGATCGCGGTCCCCTTGAGCGACAGCGGCGGAACGATCACGTTCACACGAGAACCGTCTTTCAAGCGGGCATCGGCAAGAGGTGTGGTCTGGTCAACCCGGCGACCAACTTGGTTCACGATACGCTGTGCGATCTGGAACAGGTGTTGCTCGTCACGGAACTGGATCGGAGCAAGCGTCAACTTACCGTTCTTCTCGATGTAGGTCTGTTGCGGGCCATTGACCATGATGTCGGAAACATCCGGATCATTGAGTAACTCTTCGAGCGGGCCAAATCCCAACAGCTCGTCAATCAGCACTTTTTCAAGTGCAAACTGCTCGCGGCGGTTCAACGTGACCTTGAGCTCGGCAAGCACTTCCATGATGATCGGACGGAATTCTTCCGACAATTCATCCTTGGTCAGCGTGGCCGCGGCTTCGGGGTCAACACGTTCAAGCAAACGCGGCAGCACTTGCTCTTTGATCTTGTGAATGCTGGCTTCGAATCCACCGACTTCTGAATCAGTCGCATGTGTCGCATTCATGCGTTCAGACAGGCGCGCCATCGCGTCGTCGTTTGGATTGCCAGAAGATGGTGATGGTTTAGGTGCAGCGGGCGCCGGTTCAGCCGAGCCGCCGCCTTTCGGAAGCGGTGGAAACTGACCGCCGCCGCTCTCTTCGGAACTCTCTGCGTCAGCTTTCTCGCCCGATTTCATCGGACGTGCGACGCCAAAAGATGGACGTGCCCCGGGCTTCATTCCCCCAGGTCCGGTCTTTTTGCCGAATGCGCTCATTCCTTGGCCCCCAAGCGGCTGATTCAATTACAATTGGGCATGTCCGCGTTTCGCGAACAGCGCCTCTCGAAAAATGGTGAATAATTGGGAAACCTTATTATTTTCCTAAGACTGCCGCCTATGGCAGCGTGGCCATGAGCCAGGCTCGGCTAAGGTGAAATCGGCTTGCCCAGTCATGAATTGCGGCTATCAGCCAAGAAAGGCCTGAACACACAAACTGATTGGCGAAAGTTGCAAGATACGCGCTCTGGGATTCTGCTAGCAGTTATTGGCTTTGCAACGCTTTCGGTTGGTGATGCCGTGTTAAAAAGCATGGCAGGCGATTGGCCGGTCACAGCTGTCGCAGCCCTGCGATTCACCATTGGTGCAGTTGCGCTCAGTGTATTGCTTGGGCTGAACGAAGGCAGAGCAGGCTTCCATCCGAACAAGCCATGGTTGCAAGTCGCACGTGGCCTATGCCTCGCGGGCGCGTCTCTGGCATTCTTCTCGGCGATCTTCGTAATGCCCCTGGCGGAAACAATGGCGATTACTTTCCTCTCGCCCGTGCTGACAGCGGTGCTGAGCGGACCCTTGCTGGGCGAGAAAGTGACCAGAGCGGTTTGGGCGGCCTGTATTGCCGCCTTGGTTGGTGTAGCGCTTATTCTCAGGCCCAATCTGGCTGAGATTGGTTGGCCGGCCATCCTGCCGCTGATTTCCGCTGTGTTCTTCTCACTCATGATCATTGCAAACCGGGCATCTGCGGGCACAGGCACCGCATTGGCGATGCAGACCTATATGGCTGTTATCGCTGCCCCAATCTTGATCGCGGCGACCATTGTTGGCGAGCTCTCAGCGATCGAAGAACTGTCGATCTCGTGGCCACAATTCGATGTCGTGCTGCGTTGCGCCTTCGTGGCTTTGACGGCAACGACGGCACATTGGCTCGTCTATCTAGGCACTATGCGTGCCGGCGCGTCCCAAGTGGCACCGGCATCGTACGTTCAGATGCTGGTTGCGACTATTCTGGGTTGGTGGTTTTTTGGCGATGTGCCTGATGCAATCACTTTGATCGGTGCATGTATAATCATTGGCGCCGGGATTTTTCTTTGGCATCAAAGCACTCGCGAGAAAGAGATGGCTTGAAGCTGTAGCCAATGCAATTACAGGCAATCTCTAGTTAAGGGCGGGGTCGCTAGCGCCGCCACCATCAGAACGGCAACTCAGGGGCAAAATAATGTGCGGTATTATCGGAATCGTCGGATCGGATCAGGTTGCTGATCGACTGGTCGAAGGCCTGCGCCGAATGGAATATCGTGGCTATGACAGCGCTGGTCTGTGCACGGTCAGTGAAGGTGAGCTGGTGCGCCGCCGGGCGTCAGGCAAACTTGCAAATCTGGTCGAAGTCCTGGGCGCGGAACCGACTGCTGGAACTGTCGGGATCGCACACACGCGTTGGGCAACCCACGGTGCCCCAACGACAAGTAACGCCCACCCGCACATGACCGATGAACTGGCATTGGTTCACAATGGCATTATCGAGAATTACAAATCTCTGCGCGATGAGCTGAAAGGCGAAAATCGCACTTACAAGAGCGAAACGGATACCGAGATAGTCGCCCATCTGATATCGGTGCGGATAGAAAACGGGCTCTCACCACAGGAGGCTGTGGCTGAAGTTCTGCCCAAGCTGCGGGGAGCTTTCTCGCTTGCGATTACGTTTCGCCGGTTTCCTGACATTCTGATCGGCGCGCGATTGGGTTCGCCGCTTGTTGTCGGGTACGGCGATGGTGAAATGTACCTAGGTTCTGATGCGCTGGCGCTGGCTCACCTGACGCAGCAAATATCCTACCTTGAGGAAGGGGATTGGGCGGTCGTTTCGCATGACGGTGCTGAAGTCTTCGATGCAGATAACAATCCGGTCGAGCGCGAAGTTCGCCATTCAGGTGCGTCCGCAGCTGCAGTGGAAAAGGGCAATTTCCATCATTTCATGCAGAAAGAGATATTCGAGCAACCAACGGCTGTTGCGCAAACACTCACATCCTATTTGCGCCGGTCAGACAACTCGGTGGCCTTGCCGCAGTTCGATTTCGATCTTTCGGCCATTAAGCGGCTGACAATAGTAGCCTGCGGCACCTCCTATTACGCGGGTTTGGTGGCCAAATACTGGTTCGAGCATTTTGCCAAGCTTCCAGTCGACGTCGATGTTGCGAGTGAATTCCGCTATCGCGATCCAGTGCTCGAAGAGGGCGGGCTGGCGCTGTTCATCTCCCAAAGTGGTGAAACTGCGGACACGCTTGCCGCCCTGCGCCATTGCAAACAGGCAGGACAAACCATTGGCGTTGTTGTTAATGTGCCGACCAGTACGATGGCGCGCGAAGCCGATCTGCTGTTACCCACGCATGCCGGGCCGGAAATTGGTGTTGCCTCTACAAAGGCGTTTACGTGTCAATTGGCGGTGCTCGCAGCGCTTGCTGCGCATATGGCGGTGGTGAAAGGTCGGATGGACCGAGAGGAAGAGAAGGAGGTGGTTCAGCACCTGCTCGAGGTGCCCGCTTCGCTCAATGCGGCGCTTGACCATGACGATGACATTGCCGCGATGGCGCACATGATCGCACCAGCACGCGATGTGCTCTATCTCGGCCGCGGCCAGGATTTCCCCCTTGCAATGGAGGGTGCGCTCAAACTGAAAGAGATCAGCTATATTCATGCCGAAGGTTATGCTTCGGGCGAGATGAAGCATGGCCCGATCGCCCTGATCGATGAAAAGGTGCCGGTCATCGTTATCGCACCGTCAGGACCGTTGTTTGAAAAGACCGTCTCCAACATGGAGGAGGTTCGTGCGCGCGGCGGAAAGATCGTTCTGATTTCTGATGCTGAAGGCCTCGCTGAGGCTGGTGAAGGCTGTATGGCCACCATTGAAATGCCCAAGGTGCACCCGCTAATCGCACCGATGGTCTATGCAATTCCGGTTCAACTGCTGGCTTATCACGTGGCCTGTGTGAAGGGCACAGATATCGATCAACCCCGCAACCTTGCTAAATCAGTGACTGTTGAATGATTGAAAAGGTCTCGATTTCAGGCGGTTGCCATTGCGGTGCGGTGCGCTTCAAGGCTGTTTCAGACCCGAACCCTGAGGTGTGGGATTGCAATTGTTCGATTTGCAGCAAGACTGCCTATCTTCACTTGTTCATCCCGCATCAGGACTTTGCCTTAACCGCCGCGCCCGACGCGCAAGCGAGCTATCGGTTCGGGAAGAGGGAGGCGGAACATCTCTTTTGCAGGACTTGCGGTGTCAAATGCTTCTATCAGCCGCGTTCACACCCGAATGACTGGAGCGTAAACTTGCGCTGTCTCGACGATGCCGACCTGCTTGCTCCCACAATCGTGCCGTTTGACGGCAAGAATTGGGAAAAGGCGGCTGTGGGTCGAGTCTGAAGCAGTTTCGGGCGGCCTTATGGCGGGGCGCCGGTTGATTGTTAGGCCCACATTTACCGCGGTATAACCTTTCCGCGTTAATTGCGATGGCGTGAGCGAGCACGAATCCGCCTTTGTCGACGAACCAATGCGTTTGTCCACTGCCGCAGTTCTGGGTCTGGAAGATCCAACGGACGAGCGGTGGGCGCACCTGCGTGGGCTGCAATATTCCTCGCT
The DNA here is from genome assembly GCA_013002295.1 of Altererythrobacter sp. GTDB lineage: Bacteria > Pseudomonadota > Alphaproteobacteria > Sphingomonadales > Sphingomonadaceae > Erythrobacter. The sequence goes on along the minus strand of JABDKI010000213.1, from coordinate 3,889 downwards.
TGCCAGAGTTACCAAGTACCGCATGATGATGCATCTCATACTGGCGGTGTTGACAGCTGCGGTTCTGCGCGGTGAAGTTGCCATCTGGTGGCTTGCGCCCTGGGCCGCGGCGCTTGGTTATGTCCATCTTCGCGGGATGAATTTCGATAATGGCTTGGCCGACACTAACAAGCGCCGGATCACCAAGGAAGAATTCCGTTATCAGTTGATCACGCCTGTTGCGTCGGGCCTGCTATGGTCTGTCGCATTGTTGTTCTTTGCCCCGCAGGCGGGGGGCGTGGAAAGCGCCGTAGTGTGGACCATCGTGGCGGTTCTGATCACTGCTTCAACCCTGTTCTACACTGCTGCTCCGCTCGGCATCCTGATGTTTGCAGCGATTGTCGGCGTGGCGGGCCTTGTCAGTCTGATACTTCAGGGTCTCTATCCGATGGCAGCGGCGGCATTCACGTTCCTTGCCGTGTCCATGAGCGGATCAGTGGAGGCTGGGCGTACATTCCTGCTCGCGCGCATCGCGGAAGAAGGCATGGCCGAAAAGGACCAAGTTGTTTCGCTGCTGTTGCGCGAATTTGAGGAGAATGAAGCCGACTGGTTATGGGAAGTGGACCCTTCGCGCCGCGTGCGCGGTGCATCGCCACGCTTGGCCTATGCTCTGGGGCGGCATCAGTCTGAAGCCGAAGGTAGGCCACTTTTAGAGATGATCGCGGGGCATGGCTGGGACACGGGTAGCTTACCTCCGACGCTGCACGAACTCGCCAACAAGCTGAAGAACCAACAAAGCTTCTCAAACCTTTTGGTTGAAGTGTCGATTCGAGGCGAGCGCCGTTGGTGGGAGCTTTCCGGAACGCCGATCCAATCAGACAGCGGCCGTTTTACCGGATTTCGTGGTGTTGGTTCAGACGTGACTGCGCAGCGCGAATCATCCGACAAGATCGCTTACCTAGCTCGGTTTGATACGCTCACAACGCTGCCCAACCGTCTGCAATTGACTGAAACGCTTGGCGAAGCGTTAAACTATGCAGACCAATGGAATACGCGCTGCGCATTTCTAATGATCGATCTTGACCGCTTCAAGTCGGTCAACGATTCGCTCGGTCATCTGGTGGGTGATCGGCTGCTCGCGCAAGTTTCAGCAAGACTGAAAGCGCTGATGGGTGACAACCAGCTTTGCGGTCGATTGGGCGGTGACGAGTTCGCCGTCGTCATTCGTGATGCAACCGATCACCGAATAATCGAAAAGGTGGCGCGCACGATTATCGATAGCCTGTCTGAGCCATACATAGTCGATAACCATACGCTTTATGTTGGCGCGAGTGTTGGTTCTGCGATCGGGCCGCGGGATGGCCGTTCTGTAGAAGAGTTGATGCGCAATGCTGATTTGGCGCTCTATCGCGCGAAGGACGAAGGGGGCAACGATCACTTCGCTTACGAACCCAATCTGCACATCGTCGCGGAGGAGCGTCGCCAGCTAGAACTGTCATTGCGCAAGGCACTCGACAACAATGAGTTCCGCTTGGACTATCAGCCAGTCGTCGATGCAAATCAGGAGCATGCGGTCGGCTTTGAGGCGTTGATCCGTTGGGACAGCCCGGATCATGGTCTGGTGAGTCCGGCGAAGTTCATCCCCATTGCCGAGGATACGCGCCTGATCATTCCGATTGGTCAGTGGGTGCTCTATCAGGCTTGCAAAGAAGCGCTTAAATGGCCTGAACACATCAAGATCAACGTGAACGTCTCGCCAGAGCAATTGCTTGACCCTGGGTTCACTGAAGATGTGGTTCGCGTGCTGTCAGAGACCGGTCTTCGCCCTCAACGGCTGGAGATCGAAGTGACGGAAAGCATCTTTGTTCGCGATGCCAGCGTTGCGCGAAGCGCACTTGAGCAAGTCATGGCTCTGGGGTGCAGCGTGGCACTGGATGACTTTGGCACAGGCTATTCTTCGTTGGGATACATCCGCAAACTGCGCTTTTCGACCATCAAGATTGACCGTACATTCGTTATCGGCGCGGCGCAGCAAAGCGCGGAGAGCCTCGCGATTATCCGTGCGGTTGTGGCGATGGCGCAAAGTCTTGAAATGACCACCACCGCTGAAGGCGTTGAAACACCAGAGCAAGCACAGCTTATCCGTGAGCTAGGCTGCGACAAGATCCAGGGTTACTATTTCGGTCGGCCCATGTCCGCCGAAGATGCCGGCAGGATCTTTGCTGCGCAGACCAAGCAACAGCGCGCCTAAGCGCTGACCAGGCTTCCAATCACGCTTTCGAACATGTGGCGGCCATCGCTGCTGCCCAGCACGTCTTCAATCGCACGTTCTGGGTGGGGCATCATGCCCAGAACATTGCCCGATGCATTGAGGATGCCTGCAATGTCGCGGCGAGAGCCGTTGCACGGTTCGGCGTAGCGGAGTGCCACACGTCCGTCGCCCTCGATTCGGTCCAACGTCGCCTCTTCGGCGAAGAAATTGCCATCATGATGCGCCACCGGAATGTGGATGGTTTCGCCAGCTTCATAGGCGCTGGTGAACAAGGTCTGGTTGTTTTCAACCGTCAAAGGCATCGTTCGGCAGATGAAGTTCTGGCCGGCATTACGCATCAAGGCGCCGGGCAAAAGACCGGCCTCGGTCAATACTTGGAAGCCATTGCAGACTCCAAGAACTGGCACGCCTGCTTCGGCAGCTTTCACCACCGCTTTCATGATCGGACTTCGCGAAGCCATTGCGCCAGAGCGCAGATAGTCGCCGTAGGAAAAGCCGCCGGGCAGCGCGATAAAATCGAGGCCTTGTGGCAGCGCATCGTCTCCATGCCAGACCCGTAAGGGTGCGGTGCCCGAGACTTTCTCGATTGCCACCGCCATGTCCCGATCGCAATTGGATCCCGGGAATGTGATCACAGCTGCGCGGAAAGACATCAGGCTGGCTCCGTTTGACCGAGCTTTTCGATCGAGTAATCCTCGATCACCATGTTGGCGAGCAGCTTTTGGCACATATCGTCGATGGCTGCGTCGCTGGTACCATCAGCTAAGTCCATTTCGATAACTCGCCCGATGCGCACGTCTTCAACGCCTTCGAATCCAAGCCCTTCGAGCGAGTGGTGCACTGCGCGACCTTGGGGGTCGAGAACTCCGGGCTTCAATCGAACCAGGATACGGACTTTCATGAGCAGCTCCTCGCAATGGGGCAGGGCGCGTTTGCGTGCGCCCGCAACATGCGCAGCCCTATAGCGTGATAGGTGCCGGTTGCAATCGCGATGCGCGGGGTTGCCCACCGGCAAATGCGATTACTCGGCCGTAGTTTGCTCCGGAACGACCTGGATCCTCACCGCGTCCTGCGGAGAAAGATAGGTCCGCGCTGCATCGCGCACGTCATCGGGTGTCACCGCGTTGATCATGACTGGCGCGTTGAAGTACCGCTCCAACCGCTCCGCTTCGCTCTGCGCATTGTCTACTAGAGACATCCAGCCCCCCAGCGTCTTGAGCAAATTGTCATACCGTTCGAGCAGCGGTGCGCGTGCGCGGTCAACAGTGTCCAATTCCACACCTTCGCGCAGCCCCGCGATCATTTCCATTATCGCGCTATTTGCTGCATCAAGTTGCTCATAATCGACTGCAACATTGATATTGAATGTGCCGTAGCCGCGCCATGTTCGCGACAGAGAACTATTCGCGCCGGGCGAATAGGCTTGGCCAAGCTCTTCGCGCAGCACTTCTTGCAAGCGGATTTGGACCACGCGTGCTAGCAGGCTCAAACGAATGTTCTCTGCATGGTTACTATCGTCGGTGGTGGGCCAGACAATCCGGATCAACGCCTGATCGGGCTCACCAGAATGCGTGATGGTGCGCGTTTCACGATCCGCGGTGAAAGTGCGCTCTCGAGCTTCTTCGCGTGGCTGGAATT
>JABDKI010000240.1 GCA_013002295.1 Altererythrobacter sp. | reverse complement strand
GTGCTATCGAACCTGCCGAGCGATCTGGTCGAGCATTTCCACGAGGCAGAGCGTCCCGCGATCGTCATGGGTGGCGCCGCACTGGCCAAGGGTGCGCTGCATGCGGGCCTCGCAGCAGCAGAGCAACTGAAGGCTGTCCGCGATGGCTGGAACGGCTTCAACGTGCTGCATTTCTCGGCTGCGCGCATGGGCGGGTTGATGCTCGGCTTCGCGCAAACGGGCGGCATGAAGGATATCGCAGCGGCTTCGCCCAAAGTGGTCCTGAGCCTAGGCGCGGACGAGATGAATTTCGAACCCTACGTCGATGCCTTGAAGGTCTATATCGGCCACCATGGTGACAAGGGCGCGCATGCAGCGGATATTATCCTGCCCGCGGCTTCCTACGCTGAGAAAGACGGAACCTACGTCAATACAGAGGGCCGAGTGCAATTCGCGGAGAAAGCCGTGTTCGCGCCGGGTGATGCGCGCGAAGACTGGACGATCCTGCGCGCGCTGGCGGATGCGCTGGGCGTGAATGTCGGCTTTGACAGTTTTGGCGAATTACAAAACGCGATGATCGCTGAAGTGCCTGCGCTGGGCGAAGAAGGCCTGGCAAACTACGGTTCGCTTCCAGCTGCGCCTGCGGACGCAAAGGCCGAAGGCGTGATTGATGCCTATCCGATCAAGGAATTCTACCTGACCAACCCGATCGCCCGCGCCAGCGCGGTGATGCAGCAATGTTCGGCAGAACTGCTGCACGGCGATGAGCTGAAGGAGGAGGCGGAATGAGTCATGATCGACAGATTTTTCGAGTTCTTCATCCACACCTTGCCGAGACCACTGCAGCTAGTGCTTTTGGCTCTTGTTACGCCGATAATTCTAGCAGCCACGATTTGGTTGTATTGGCCGGAGGCTTGGTAAAGTGACCGAATTCTTCCAATCCCTCGGCATGACATACGAATGGGCGTGGTTCATTGCCACGGTCAGCGGTATTCTGCTGATTGCGCTTCCGCTGATGCTCGCGGTGGCGATGATTATCTACATGGACCGCAAGGTACTAGGTGCGGTCATGCTGCGTCGCGGGCCCAATGTGGTCGGCCCATTCGGCCTGCTTCAGAGTTTCGCCGACGGTTTGAAGGTGTTCCTGCAGGAAACCATCATCCCAAGTGCATCCAACAAGGGTATCTTCCTGCTCGCACCGATCGTGACATTCACTGTCGCTCTCGCCGCATGGGCGGTGATCCCGTTTGACGCGCATATGGTGCTGGCAGACATTAATGTCGGCTTGCTCTATATCCTCGCGATCAGCAGCCTCGGCGTATACGGCGTGGTGATGGCGGGTTGGGCGTCAAACTCGAAATACCCGTTCTTCTCCGCCATGCGCGAAGCCGCGCAAATGATCAGTTACGAAGTTTCGATTGGCTTTATCCTGGTTTGCGTTGTGCTGTGGGCGGGATCGTTCAATCTCAACGAAATTATCGAGGCACAGCGCGGACATGGGCTTGGCTTCATCAACGGGTTCTTCTTCAACCCGCTGCTGTTCCCGATGTTCGTGGTGTTCTTCATCAGTTGTCTGGCAGAAACTGCGCGTGCGCCGTTTGACCTGACCGAGGCGGAGTCCGAACTCGTTGCTGGATTCCAAACCGAGTATAGTTCGATGAGCTTCGCGCTGTTCTGGCTTGGTGAATATGCCAACATCCTGCTGATGTGCACACTATGCGCAATCCTGTTCATGGGGGGGTGGTTGCCGCCGGTCGAATGGGAACCGCTTTACGCTGTGCCGGGCATCGTCTGGCTGCTGGGCAAGACGCTGTTCTTCTTCTTCCTGTTCAGCTGGATCTGGGCGACCGTGCCACGCTTCCGCTATGACCAGCTGATGCGTCTGGGCTGGAAAGTGTTTCTGCCGATGAGCCTGATCTTCGTCGCGGTCATTTCTGGCTACCTTATGGCGACTGGCCACTATGGGGAGGCGTTCGCGCTATGAGCACCGTCACACACCTCATCAAATCTTTCACGCTTTGGGAATTCCTGAAGGCTCACGCGTTGACGCTGAAGTATTTCTTCAAGCCCAAGCTGACGATCAACTATCCGTTCGAGAAGAACGCGCTCAGCCCGCGGTTTCGCGGGGAGCACGCGCTGCGCCGTTATCCCAATGGCGAGGAACGATGCATCGCGTGCAAACTGTGCGAGGCGGTTTGCCCGGCGCAAGCGATCACTATCGAAAGCGAACCGCGAGACGACGGTAGCCGCCGCACCACGCGCTATGACATCGACATGACGAAATGCATCTATTGCGGCTTCTGTCAGGAAGCCTGCCCGGTAGATGCCATCGTCGAAGGGCCGAACTTCGAATATGCCACCGAAACACGCGAGGAATTGCTCTACGACAAGGCGAAGCTACTGGCCAACGGGGACAAGTGGGAGCGAGCGATTGCCGCGAACCTTGAAGCCGATGCGCCGTATCGCTAACGGGCGCCGCGGGGTGAGACAGGGATCATGATACAAACCTTAGCCTTCTATCTGTTCGCAGGACTGATGATCGGCAGCGCGCTGTTGGTTATTACTGCGCGAAACCCGGTGCACTCTGTGCTCTGGCTGATCCTCGCCTTCTTCAACGGCGCGGGCCTGATGGTGCTTGTCGGCGCGGAGTTCATCGCGATGCTGCTGGTGATCGTCTATGTCGGTGCCGTGGCCGTGCTTTTCCTGTTCGTGGTGATGATGCTCAACATCGATTTCGCCGAAATGCGGGCCGGGTTCATCAAGAATTTCCCGCTTGGCCTGCTCGTCGCCCTGATCCTGTTTGCAGAGCTGTTTATCGGGATCGTGGCTTTCAACGCAGGCGGACTGGAGCTGGGAACACCCAATGGCACCGCCGCGCAGCCGCTGGGCATGAGCAACATCGAAGCTATCGGAGCGCTGCTGTATGGCCGCTATATCTTCCTGTTCGAAGTTGCGGGCATCATCTTGCTGGTGGCGATGATCGGCGCGATTGTGCTGACGCACCGCAAACGTCCGGACAACACCCGCGCGCGGCAGGATATCGGCAAGCAGATCCGCCGCCGCCCTGAAGATGCGACTGTTATGAAGAACCCTGAGACGGGCAAGGGGGTCGAGCTGTGATCGGCATCGAGCATTACATCACTGTCAGCGCGATCCTGTTCGTGATGGGGGTGATGGGCATTTTCATCAACCGCAAGAATGTGATCGTTATTCTGATGTCGGTCGAACTGATCCTGCTCGCGGTGAACATCAACCTTGTTGGTTTCAGCGCCTTCATGAATGACCTGGTGGGTCAGGTATTCGCAATGTTCGTGCTGACCGTTGCGGCGGCAGAGGCCGCCATCGGGCTTGCCATTCTGGTGATCTATTTCCGTAACCGCGGCACCATCGCGGTCGATGATGCGACGCAGATGAAGGGATAAGGCACAGTGCATCCGATCCTTCTCATCGTATTCCTGCCCTTGCTCGCCGCAATTATCGCGGGGCTGGGCAATCGCATGCTGGGCAATACAATTGCCAAGTCGCTGACGACCGGCGCGCTGTTCATCAGCTGCATCCTGAGCTGGCCGATCTTTGTCGGCTTCCTCTCGGGCAGCATGGAAGCCAGCGTCATTCCCGTCCTGAAGTGGGTGGAAAGTGGGACACTCAGCTTTGACTGGGTGCTGCGCGTCGACGCGCTCACTGCAGTGATGCTGGTGGTGATCACCACCGTATCCGCGCTCGTCCACCTCTATAGCTGGGGCTATATGGAGGAAGACCCGGATCAGCCGCGCTTCTTCGCATATCTCAGCCTGTTCACCTTCGCGATGCTGATGCTGGTGACGGCCGACAACCTCGTCCAGATGTTCTTTGGCTGGGAAGGGGTGGGCCTTGCTTCGTACCTCTTGATTGGTTTCTGGTTCAAGAAGCCGACAGCCAACGCCGCCGCGATTAAGGCGTTCGTGGTCAACAGAGTGGGCGATCTGGGCTTTATGCTCGGTATCTTCGGCACGTGGTTGGTTTTCCAGACCACATCGATACCCGAGATCCTGGCGGCAGCTCCGGGGATGACGGGCTCGACCATCGGTTTCCTCGGTTACCGCATGCACACGATGGATATTCTGTGCATCCTGCTGTTCATCGGCGCGATGGGAAAATCTGCTCAATTGGGCCTCCACACATGGCTGCCTGACGCGATGGAGGGCCCGACGCCGGTCTCCGCGCTGATCCACGCCGCGACCATGGTGACCGCAGGCGTGTTCATGGTCTGCCGCCTGTCACCGATGTTTGAGGCCGCTCCGGTGGCGCTCAGCATTGTAATCTTCGTGGGCGCTGCGACCTGTTTCTTCGCAGCAACCATCGGCACCACACAGTGGGACATCAAGCGCGTGATCGCGTATTCCACTTGTTCGCAGCTGGGCTATATGTTCTTTGCAGCTGGTGTGGGCGCATATGGCGCGGCGATGTTCCACCTGTTCACGCACGCGTTCTTCAAGGCACTGTTGTTCCTGGGCGCGGGCTCGGTCATTCACGCAATGCACCACGAGCAGGACATGCGCTATTACGGCGGTCTGCGTAAGAAAATCCCGCTCACCTTCTACGCGATGATGGCAGGTACGCTCGCGATCACCGGCGTAGGTGTTTTGGGCTTCTTTGGTTTTGCAGGTTTCTATTCGAAGGATGCCATCCTGGAGGCTGCCTTTGCACGCGGCACAGATATGGCAATGTTCGCTTTCTGGGCGGGCGCAGTCGCAGCGTTGCTAACCAGCTTCTACAGCTGGCGTCTGGTTTTCCTCACATTCTACGGAAAGCCGCGCTGGATCGAGAGCGAACACATTCAGCACTCGGTGCACAAGACTCCGGAAGAGGCAGGTGAAGACACCACTGGCGGCTATCAACCGCATGAGAGTCCGATCTCGATGCTGATCCCGCTGGGCGTGCTGACCGTGGGTGCGATCCTTGCCGGTTTCGTATTCAAGTATCCCTTCATCGATGGGTCTGCAGAAGCTGTGAACGGCGCATTCTGGGGTGATTCTATCTACTTCAACGAGAACTTGATCCATGCCCTGCATGCCGTTCCGCTGTGGGTGAAGCTGACCGCGACCTTCGTGATGATCATTGGTTTCGTGACCGCATGGTTCGCATACATCAAAGACACATCGATCCCGGGCAAGTTCGTGGAGCAATTCCGCGT
>JABDKI010000196.1 GCA_013002295.1 Altererythrobacter sp. | reverse complement strand
GGATACGGCGTATACAACACAACCTATGCCAGCGGTCGCGATGTTACATGGATGCGCGCGGGGTTCAGCCCGCGCAAGGCCAAGCATTCACTCTACCTCATGGGTCGCTATTGCGATGAGGCGACCGGCAGGCAGGTAGACGGCTTGCTTGAAAAGATGGGTAGGCACAAGACCGGCGCCAGCTGTGTTTATGTCAACAAGCTAGCGGATATTGACCTCAGCGTGTTGGAAGAGATCATTGGTATCTGCTGGGAAGCGATGGCGCGGGTCTATCCCGACATAGAGGCTTGATAAGATTTGCTAGTGCCGTGGCTGAAGACGCCCCAATTCAGCTTCAGGCAGTCGAGTTGCGCAAAAGTTTTGGCAAGCGGCCGGTCCTAGACGGAGTTTCGCTTGAAGTCGGTCAAGGTGAGATTGTCGGCCTGTTTGGGCCCGACGGAGCTGGCAAGACGACGTCCTTCTATTGTCTGTTGGGATTGCTTCGGCCTGATATGGGCCGGATCATGCTTGCCGGCGCGGACGTGACGGCGTTGCCGTTTTACCGTCGGGCGATGCTGGGACTTGCGTATTTGCCAGAACAACCGTCAATATTTCGGGGGCTTTCGGTCGAGCAGAACATCCTGTCCATGCTGGAAATAGTCGAACCTGTGCGCGAGCAACAAGAAGCCAAACTCGAGGATATTCTTGAATCGCTCGATCTTGTCCGGCTGCGCAAGGCGTCGGCCAATTCCTTGTCTGGCGGTGAAAGGCGGCGATGCGAAGTGGCCAAAGCGCTCGCGCTTGATCCGGCGATTATGCTGCTTGATGAACCATTTTCGGGAATTGATCCGCTTACCATTGCCAGCATCAAGCAACTGATCCGCGAGATGCGGAAGCGCGGCATTGGTATCTTGGTCACCGATCAGAACGTGCCCGAAATGCTCAGCCTGATTGAGCGAGCATACGTTATGGACGAAGGGCGAATAATTTTTTCCGGCAAGCCGGCTGAAATGATGCGCGCACCGATTGTGATCGAGCATTATCTCGGAAGGAAGCCTGCCAAGTAAGGATCAATCAGATCCCCGCATACCATTGATATCCGTAGTTATCCTCCCAAAAGCCGCCCTTACCACCTTCGATATCGTCCAGACTGGCAACCGCTTCGATACGGGTCAGATACTTGGGATGCTTGTAGCCTAGCTGACGTTCGATTCTCATCCGCAGCGGTGCACCATTTTTCTCAGGCAGTGGCTCACCGTTCAATTCATGCGCGACGATGGTTTGCGGATGGTAGGCATCGACCATGTCAATGCTCTCGTAATAGCGTTTGCCGTAGAGAATGTCTGCACAATAGAACACAATGAAGTTGGCCTCTGGAAGCACTTCGGCGGCATCGAGCAGCAAGGAAAGTTGCGGCCCGGTCCATTCGCCGATCGCACTCCACCCTTCGACACAATCGTGCCTCGTAATCTGGGACCGCTGAGGCAGGGCGCGAAGGTTCTCGAGCGAGAATGACATCTCGTTCTTGACCAACCCGCCGACCCGCAGGCGCCAATTGGGAAACCCTTTGCTCAGCTGATCACGATAGATGTCACTGTCGACTGTGATCGAGCCGTTGCCTTTGAACACCGGGGATATGTCGACCTTGGTGAATTCGGGGGCGAGAGCCTGACGATTGGCCAGCGCGCGGTGAGCCTTCATATGCCAGTTTTCGGCCATGTCGAACAGCGACTGGCCTGCGCGACTTTCTGCGACCTTGGAGCATGCACCGGTGAAAAGCGCGCCCAGGCCGACAAGGGCTGTTCTACGTTTCATCGCGGCCTCCTGTGATCATATCGCGCATCTGTTTGACGGGGCCAGATAGCAGCACGAGCAGGATGTGAATGACGAAGAATGCGAACAGCGCCCAAGCGGCAAGGAAGTGGATCGACCGTGCGCTTTGTCGTCCGCCGAACCAATCCACCAACCAAGGCGCAGCCGGCTCGAATCCGGGGCTGATCGCAAGTCCGGTGAAGACCATCACGGGCAACAGTACGCCCAAAACGATCCCGTAAGAAAGCTTCTGCAGAAAGCTGTACTTAGCGCCATCATGGGTGAAATCGAGCTTCGCGTGTTTGACAATATCTGCCCATATCGCGGCTGATTTCCATTCTTCACGGTGGGTTCGCAGGTCACGCCAGAAATGCCCGCCGATCAGCATCGCGATCCAGAACACCAACAATCCGATGGCAAAAGGCCATGAAAACAGCACGTGCCAATCGCGCGATTCCGCCAGATCATATCGCTGCGGCAGTGTCGCCCAATCCGGAAACCGGATAACCGCGGTCCACGCCTCTGACGGCTGCGACCCAGCATTTCCCCAGTAGAGGTATCTGTGCGCGTTGGAGATGCCGAGCCCGCTCATGAACAGCACGATCACACAGAGCGCATTGAGCCAATGCCAGATACGCGTGAGCAGGGAGTGCTTCTTTCTCATTGCGCGATGCCCTCAGCCATTTCGCGTGCGAGGTAGATTACATCGCGATCCTGATCGAGCAAGTGCTGCCCGCTATCGACAAAGATGGTTTCGCCGCTGCGAACGTGGCCGTGCGACAACATGAGCGCCGCATTGGCAATCTCATCTGGGCTCGTCTTGCGGCCAAGTGGATTCAAGCGATGCGAGATTTCGATTTCGTCGGGCGATTGGTCATGACTTGGCAGGATCGCACCGGGAGCGATGCCGTATACACGGTCATCGGGATCGGTCGTGCCTTTTGCCAGCATTTTGATCGTCGCCGCAAGCGCATGCTTACTCATGGTGTAGCTGAAGAAATCGGGATTGGTGTTCTCCAGCTTCTGATCGGTCACATGGATCACTGTGCGGCCCGCGTCGCTGCGTGCCTGGGCAAGAAATGTCTGCGCCATCCGGGCGGGAGTTTCGGCATTGATCTGCATCGCGTGCTTGTTCGTCGCGGGATCAAGTTTGGTTGCATCGTCGTAATCGAAAATCGAGGCGTTATTGACCAGTACGCGCCAGTCGGTGAGCCTACCCGCAAGATCTCGCACCATTGCGACCGCCGCATCCCCGTCCAGCAGGTCGCATTGGACAATCTCTGCTGAGGGTAGTGTGTTCGCCAGGGCGCGGGCTTCTTCGTCAGAGCCGCGATAATGGATCACACAGTGCCATCCGGCACCCGCAAATGCTTGCGCGATGCTGGCGCCGATGCGCGCTGCACCACCGGTAACGAGAATTGCTGGCCTGAACATCAATTCTATTCAGCAGAATTGCGTCAACTTGGCTAGAGAGCGTGCGAAGGTTGGAGAAACGCGATGAAGATTGATCTAGTGGATGTATTCGGTTCAGGCGCGCTCAGCGGTAATCCGCTGGCGGTGGTCCATGGTGGGGACGACTTGTCAGCAGATCAGATGTTGGCGCTGACACAGTGGCTGGGCTTTTCCGAGACGACCTTTTTGCTGCCGCCGAGCGATCAGGCAGCCGATTATCGTGTGCGGATATTTTATCCTGGCGGCGAACTGCCGTTTGCCGGCCACCCCACATTGGGAAGCTGCTACGCATGGATGGCCGCTGGCGGATTGCCGCAGCAAGACAGCGCGGCGATACAGGAATGCGGGGTAGGGCTGGTCGAGGTACGTCGAGATGGAACTCAACTGGCTTTCAAGGCACCGCCGTTCACGCGTCAAGGCCCGTTGACTGAAGACGAGCGTAAGAATGCGATCAAGCTGACAGGGGTTAATCCAGATGCTGTGGTCGAAGCGGTGCATGTTCAGAATGGCCCGCAATGGCAGCTGCTCAGGCTCTCAAATGCGGCCGATGTTTTGGCAGCGGATCCGGCATCCAAAGTGCCATTGGGAACTGACATCGGATTAGCCGGGCCGTGCGAGCAAGGCGCGGACGCGGATTGGGAATTGCGGGCATTCTTTGCCAACGCCACGGGGCGTTTTGTAGAGGACCCCGTGACAGGCAGCTTTAATGCCGGCGTGGCGATGCATCTGTTCGGCAGCGGGCTGACGCAAGGCAGGAGCTACCGCGCGGCGCAAGGTCGCAAAACTGGTGCGGACGGTCTGGTCGAGTGCTGGCAGGAAACAGATGGAAGTGTCTGGATCGGTGGGCGCTGCGCAATGGTCTCGCAGGGTGGGGCGCTGCTACCGATTGCGTAGACAAAGAAAGAGCCGCCTTTCAAGATGAGAGACGGCCCGGGCACCGAATCCTGATTTTCGGAATCACCGCATTAGCGGCAATGCAGATCTCCAC
>JABDKI010000235.1 GCA_013002295.1 Altererythrobacter sp. | reverse complement strand
GAGGCCTGACACATATCTTCAAGCGGGCGCGCTGAGTTGAAGCAACTCACATGATTGCGTTCCCGGAAACCCGGAAAGCCGGTGTGCGCAGCTCATCCCCCCGAGCAGCCCACGCCGGCTTTTCCGTTTCCGACGGGTTGCAGTCTTGTGGCGTCATTTGGAACCAGAGAGGACGTTGCGGGTGTTCGCCTGGCAGCCTGATTGCTTACTAAGACAGATTAATCCGTCTTGTCGGGTCGCCGCAGAGGCACTAACTGCCAAAGCATGACGTCGACCAATGATATCCGCCGCTCGTTCCTCGAGTATTTCTCGTCCGCCGATCACGCTGAGATCGCGAGCGCACCGCTTGTTCCTTACAATGATCCGACACTTATGTTCGTCAATGCGGGCATGGTGCCGTTCAAGAATGCGTTTACCGGCTTGGAAACCCCGCCAGCGGCGCGGGCAACAAGTTCGCAGAAATGTGTGCGGGCGGGCGGCAAGCACAATGATTTGGACAATGTTGGATACACTGCGCGGCATCACACCTTCTTTGAGATGCTCGGCAATTTTTCCTTCGGTGATTATTTCAAGGAGCAGGCAATCCACCACGCGTGGACACTTCTGACGAAAGAATGGGGCCTTTCGCCCGACAAACTGACAGCGACAGTTTATCATACCGATGACGAAGCGTTTGATCTGTGGCGCAAGATTTCAGGGCTTCCTGAGCAGCGTATCATCCGCATTCCCACCCATGACAATTTTTGGTCGATGGGTGATACCGGTCCGTGTGGACCGTGTTCGGAGATATTCTATGATCACGGCGATCAGATCGATGGCGGCCCACCGGGCAGCCCCAATGAAGACGGTGATCGTTTCGTAGAGATTTGGAATCTGGTCTTCATGCAGTTTGACCAATCTGCAGATGGTTCGCGCAGTGATTTGCCCAAGCCATCGATCGACACTGGCATGGGGCTCGAACGTATTGCTGCTGTGATGCAGGGTGTGCACAACAATTACGATACAGACACGTTTCAGGCTCTGATCGGTGCCTCTGTGTCGCTCACTGGTGTGGCTGCGGAGGGTGATCATACGGCGAGTCACCGTGTTATCGCTGACCATTTGCGTTCGACCGGTTTCCTGATGGCAGACGGTGTTCTGCCCTCCAATGAGGGCCGCGGCTACGTGTTGCGCCGGATAATGCGCCGGGCGATGCGGCATGCGCATTTGCTTGGTGCTGGCGAACCTTTGATGCATCGCCTTGTTCCCGCGCTAGTGACTGAAATGGGTCAAGCCTATCCAGAGTTGGTTCGCGGGCAGGCGCTAATCGAAGAGGTGCTTGAGCGCGAAGAAACCCAGTTCCGCCGGACACTTGAGAAAGGTCTGCGGCTTCTCGACGACGCGACCAGTGATATGGCCGAAGGCGGTGAGCTTGATGGTGAGACAGCTTTCAGGCTCTACGACACTTATGGCTTCCCTTATGACTTGACCGAGGACGCTTTGCGCGCGCGCGGTCTGGGAGTTGATCGCGCTGGCTTTGACACGGCGATGGAGCAGCAGAAGACGGCGGCACGCGCTGCCTGGAAGGGTTCAGGCGAGGCGGCCTCGGGCGAAATATGGTTTGACATCGCCGAGCGTGAAGGCGGCACGGAGTTCACAGGCTACACTTCGACCAACGGAGAAGGCACTGTCGTCGCGCTTGTTAAGGATGGTAGAGAGGTTCAATCCGCCGGTTCCGGTGATGATGTCGTCATCTTGACCAATCAAACTCCATTCTATGGTGAAAGTGGCGGCCAAACCGGCGACGTTGGTTCGATAAGTACTCCCGGAGGCTTTGCAGCCGAAATCTCCGATACTTCAAAGCCGTTAGGGCGTCTCCATGCACACCATGCAAAGATTTCGGCCGGCACAATCAAGGTGGGCGATAGTGTACATCTAGAAGTCGATGTCGAGCGACGGGATCGCATTCGTGCCAACCACTCGGCAACGCACCTTGTCCATGCGGCTTTGCGGAACACCTTGGGTGGCCATGTCACGCAAAAAGGATCGCTGGTCGCGGATGACAAGTTCCGCTTCGACTTTTCCCACCTTAAGCCGTTGTCGCCTGGCGAGATTGCAGCAGTTGAAGCCGAAGTGAACGCAGAAATTCGCGCGAACGAAGCTGTACAGACACGGCTGATGAGCCCGGATGACGCAGTCGAAGCGGGCGCCCTAGCGTTGTTTGGCGAGAAGTATGGCGATGAAGTTCGCGTGCTTAGCATGGGGCGCAAGGCCGACGGTGAACGGAACTACTCAGTTGAACTGTGCGGCGGTACCCATGTCAAAGCGACTGGCGATATCGGCATCTTCCGTATCGTGTCAGAATGCGCGGTTAGCTCCGGCGTACGCCGTATCGAAGCACTGACTGGTGAAGCGGCGCGAGAATGGCTGGTGTCCCGCGAAGAAGCGCTCAAGTCTGCCGCAAGTGAAATTCGCGCGACACCGGAAGAGGTGCCTTCACGAATTGCCGCTCTGCTAAGCGAACGCAAAGCGCTGGAGAAAGAACTTGCGGAGGCCAAGAAAGCATTAGCACTTGCAGCCAGCGGCGGCGGCGGGGCGGCTCCGACAGCTGACGAAGACATCGCCGGCGTGAAGTTCAGTGGCCAAGTTCTTGATGGGCTAAGTCCGAAGGAACTGCGTCCTTTGCTTGATGAGGCCAAGCAGCGTCTGGGCTCGGGTATTGCTGCAGCGGTTGCGGTCAATGAAGGTAAAGCTGCCTTCGCGGTTGCTGTGACCGATGATCTGACTGACCGTTTCAGTGCAGTTGATCTGGTGCGTGTGGGCGTCGAAACTTTGGGTGGTAAGGGCGGCGGTGGTCGCCCGGACATGGCGCAAGGCGGCGGTCCAGACGGCAGTAAAGGCGAGGACGCCATTGCCGCCGTGCGAGCCGCGATCGCTGGCTAGTTTTCGCCCGTAGAAGTCCGCAGCTTTGGACGATGCCCAAGCTTTCCTTCGCGCTCAAGCATTTCGCGAAACTCGTCGCGCTTCTCATGGATTGACGCAATAACCGGCCCCATCGCCACGCCAATATCGACGAGCACAGCTTCGGAAAGTTGAAGCGAGCTTTCGAGATTCTCCGGCACAGCATGGCTGGCGCCGGCGCGGTACAGTTCCGCTGCGTGGTCCGTGTCGCGGGCGCGTGCAACGATCAGTAGCTCTGGATGCTCTTTGCGAAGCTTGGAAACCAAACGCTGTGCAAGGACTGGCTCATCCATGGTCAGAACGACCGCAGGTGCGGTTTCGACACCTAACCGAGACAAGGCATCCCCACGTGCTGCATCGCCAAATATGGCGCGGTACCCGTCACGCGCGGCGCGCTCTATCAAGTCAGGGTCTGAATCGATTGCTACGTAATGCTTGTCGTGTGCTTTGAGCATATCCGCGACAAGCCGACCAACGCGACCGGCACCAATAATGATCGTGCGTGGTTCATCTGTTTCGTCCTCATCCAGTTCAGGAATTGGCTCGATCCGGCGAGCGATAACGCGGCCCAGCTTTGCGAGTAAAGGTGTCACAGTCAGACCTATCGCGGCGACGATCTGCCAGAACTGGGCTGTATCCGCATCGATCACCAATGCCGTGGTCGCTGCGGCCAGAACGATCAAGGTCGTTTCACTGGGGCTGGCCATCAGCACACCGGTTTCCGCAGCAGTGCTGCGGCGCGCTCCCATCATTCGCAGCAGGACGCCGGTCACGATGGCCTTGAATGTGAGCACGCCGACAACGGCGAGGGCGATCTCGCCCAGATTTGCCCATATCTCCATCAGATCAATGCTCATGCCAATGGTGATAAGGAACACACCGAGCGCGAGGCCTTTGAAAGGCTCCATGATCGTCTCGACTTCGCTGTGATACTCGGTTTCAGCAATCAGCAGGCCTGCGATCAAAGCACCAACGATCGGTGACAGGCCAGCAGCGGAGGTGGCCAGACTGGCACCGATAACAACCAGCAATGAAGCAGACAGGAAAAGTTCTGGATTTTTGGTCCGCGCGGCCTGGCTGAACAGTTTAGGTAGCAAAAACCGCCCAGCCACCAGAAGCACGAGAACAACAAGGCCACCCTGAATCAGTGTGGTGGTTAGCCCTTCTACGCCTTCGTCCGCTGCGGTGGGCGCAAGCGCGCCCAAAATGAAGATTATCGGTACGATCATTATATCTTCGAACAGCAGCATGGACAGTGCCGCCCGGCCAACTGGTGTCTTGGTACCGGAAATTGGCAGAACGATCGCCGTGGATGAGAATGCAAGCGCGAAGCCCAGGGCAATTGCAGCGGTAGTGCTCATGCCGTTGACATAGGCAAAGAATGCCGCCCCAACAGAGCCAATAATCAGCAGTTCAAGACTGCCCAAGCCGAAAACGAGTCTTCGCAGCTGCCACAGCCGGTTGAACGACAGCTCCAGCCCGATCGCGAACAGAAGAAGTATGATCCCGAAGTCTGCGAAGGGCGTCAATCGATCCGCTTCAGTGATCGTTATGTGCCTGAGCCAGGGAACCTCTGGTACCAATGAACCCAAGCCGTAAGGCCCAACTGCGATCCCGATCAGAATGAAGCCAATAATCGGCGTAATGCGGAACCGTGCGAAAACCGGAATCACAATGCCCGCCGCGCCGAGAATTACCAGCGCGTCGGAAAGCATCGGGGATAGAGTCAGTTCGCCAGCCACAGTGCTGGGTTAGCTGCGCGTTCGTGTCATGTCACTGTCAGAATGCGACCTAGCCTCCGCCAGGTGCGTGCCTGCCACCAGGAGCGGTCGCTCGCCCTTCGTTGGCTTCGCCAATGGGTGCGCTGACTTGGCCCACGCGCTTGTCCCATTCGATGCGATAGAGGTCAAAGCGGCGGTCTGCGAGGTTCTGAACTGTCCCTTCTGCGCGGGCCCAGCTGAGGTCCGCCAGATTGACGTCGCTGATGGTCAGAGTCTCTACATTCTCGCTGGCTTCTGCAGCAATTCCGTCTCGTGCAAACGGAAAGTCGCACGGCGTCAGGATGCAGCTTTGCGCATACTGGATGTCCATATTGGCTACATTTGGCAGATTGCCGACATTGCCGCTCATCACGACATAGCATTGATTTTCAATTGCCCGTGCCTGAGCGCAGTAACGCACGCGCATGTAGCCTTGGCGGCTGTCGGTGCAGAAGGGCACGAAAATGATCCGCGCACCTTCATCAACCAGTCTGCGGGCCAGTTCCGGAAATTCGCTATCATAACAAATCAGCACACCGATTGGCCCACAGTCGGTTTGGATCGCATCGATGCTGTCGCCGCCCTTGATGTTCCACCAATAGTCTTCGTTTGGTGTAGGGTGAATTTTTTCCTGCGTATGGATCGAACCATCGCGCAAGCAGACATGAGCGACATTGTGGATATCGCCATCGT
This sequence comes from Altererythrobacter sp., assembly GCA_013002295.1. Taxonomy (GTDB): domain Bacteria; phylum Pseudomonadota; class Alphaproteobacteria; order Sphingomonadales; family Sphingomonadaceae; genus Erythrobacter. The sequence continues at coordinate 30,031 of JABDKI010000235.1, read as the reverse complement.
CCATGCGTGTCGGATGAGAACCGCCGATGATGTTGATGTTGTAGTTGAGAGCCATTTCGCTCAGCGCCTTGCGGATGCGCGGCGTATAGCGGCTTAGCGCTTCGATCGATTCCTGCGGGTTCAGCTCTTCTTCCTCTGCGCTTAGCAGCATCAGCGTGAATAACTCCGGAAAGACAATGAAATCCGCTTCATAGTCGGCCGCAACGTCGACGAAGTATTCGATCTGTTTCATGAACTCGTCAAAGTCTGCAACTGCGCGCGCCTGAAGCTGGCAGGTCGCGATCCGTACGCTCTCTACGTCGCGTGGGATTCGGTGTTTCTTGGGCGTGTCTCCATCGACGTAGGGGTTGCGCCAGACCATCCTGACTGCGTTTGCCTTCGACTGCTTGTCTTCCGGCAAATAGTTGCGGAGCACTCCCTCTGGTTCAAACCCATTTGCAAGTTGGAAGCGAAGCACGGGGTCATGCACTTTGCCTTCGAGCACGAGATCAAGATACTCCTCCGGCGTTTCCGCACGGTTGTTCTTGCGCCGGGTTGCCCGTGCAAAGCCCGGCATGCGTCCACCGAATACGATGCCGGTAAGGTCCAGTCGTTCTGCGAGCGCGCGACGTTCTTCGTAGAGACGCCGCCCGATCCGCGTGCCGCGGGTTTTCGGATCAACACACATTTCATAGCCATAAAGCCATTCGCCCTTGGGATTGTGACGGCTGCCAAAGCCATTCCCTGTAACTTCATCCCAGCTGTGATCAGCGAGGGCAATTCGCTTGCTCAATCGCATGGTCGCACAATAGCCCACCAGTTTGCCGTCCAGCTTTGCGACAAAACAGCCTTCGGGATAGTTGTTTAACTGTCCGCGAATTTCGCCATGCGTATAGGCGGGCATGTCGTCATACACGCGGCGCACCAGATCAGCTATCGCGCGCACATCGCTCAGCTTGGCTTGGCGAACTTCAAGACGAGCTTTGGCACGAGATTGAGTCATGGTGTATAAATGATCTCCGGAATCAAAAAGGGCGACCGGCTGGAAAGACCGTTCGCCCTTTTGGTACGTTGTGCAAGTGAGCTGGTTCCGACAATCAGCCTCAGCTTTGCATTTCGGTTTCGAGATTGGTCACAATCGCTTCAAAGAATTGTTCGGTGGTGAGCCAGTTCTGCTCTGGGCCGATCAGAAGGGCCAAATCTTTCGTCATCTGTCCATTTTCGACCGTTTCGATGCAGACGCGTTCCAGCGTTTCGGCAAAACGGACAACATCGGGTGTATTGTCGAAGCGGCCGCGATAGATCAGGCCACGCGTCCAAGCGAAGATCGAGGCGATCGGGTTGGTGCTGGTCGCTTTGCCTTCCTGGTGCTGGCGATAGTGGCGCGTTACCGTGCCGTGTGCGGCCTCTGCTTCCACGGTCTTGCCATCTGGCGTCATCAAGACCGAAGTCATTAGGCCGAGCGAACCAAAGCCCTGCGCAACTACGTCAGACTGAACGTCACCGTCATAGTTCTTACAAGCCCAAACGAACTTGCCGCTCCATTTCATAGCTGCGGCGACCATATCGTCGATCAGACGGTGCTCGTAGTGAATGCCGGCTTCATTGAAGCGGTCGGCGAATTCTTCGTCGAAAACTTCCTGGAACAGGTCCTTGAAGCGACCGTCATACTTCTTGAGAATGGTGTTCTTGGTTGAAAGATAAACTGGCCAACCTCGGTCCAGGCCGTAGTTCATACAGGCCCGGGCAAAATCGCGGATGCTGTCATCCAGGTTGTACATCGCCATTGCAACGCCCGACGTTTCAAATTCGAAAACGTCGAGATCGATGTTCTTGCCGTCTGCACCTTCGAAGACGAGGCGAAGCTTGCCGGCACCCGGGATCAGTGTGTCGGTCGCGCGGTATTGGTCACCAAAGGCATGGCGGCCGACCACGATCGGATCAGTCCAGCCCGGGACGAGGCGCGGTACGTTGTCGATCACGATCGGCTCACGAAATACTACGCCGCCGAGGATATTGCGGATCGTGCCATTGGGCGAACGCCACATGTGCTTCAGGTTGAATTCTTCAACGCGTGCTTCATCAGGAGTGATGGTGGCGCATTTCACGCCGACGCCATGTTCTTTGATTGCGTTTGCCGCATCGATCGTGATCTGGTCATCGGTCTCGTCGCGCTTTTCGATCGAAAGGTCGTAATACTTCAGGTCCACATCGAGATACGGCAGGATCAGGCGTTCGCGGATCCACTGCCAGATGATTTTTGTCATTTCGTCGCCGTCTAGTTCGACGACCGGGTTTTTGACCTGAATTTTCTGCATGATGTTCCTGTGTGCTGCAAATTTGTCCGGAATAAGTTTTGCCGCGCTTTAGCAGAGGAGGGCGCGCGCGCAAGTGAGACAGGTGCTAACAAAAAACCCGCCGTGTAAGGGCGGGTTTGTGTTTCGATGGTGGGCGTAGAGAGAGTTGAACTCCCGACCCCTGCAATGTCAATACAGTGCTCTACCACTGAGCTATACGCCCACGCTATCGAACATGTCCGCTAAAGGACAGGGCGCGCCATTAACCTGCACCTGCCATAGACGCAAGCGATTCGCGCGGACTAAAGGCTGACTTCTTGCGCTTCGCCGAATGTTCGCTCAACTTCAAGCACGAGATCGCGTAAATGGAACGGCTTCGACAGCACCTTGGCGTGGGGTTGTTCGCGGCTCGCGCGCAGCGAAACAGCAGCAAAACCCGTAATAAACATGACTTTGGTTCGAGGAGCGATCTCTGCGCAGCGTTGTGCGAGCTCAATCCCGTCCATCTCCGGCATTACGATGTCCGAAAGCAACAGGTCGAAATGCTCGTTCTCCAAATGAGGTATTGCGGACGTCCCGCGATCGACAGAGACGACTTCGTAGCCGGCATTCTCGAGCGCGCGCGCAAGGTATGTGCGCATGGCATCTTCGTCCTCAGCCAAGAGGATTCGCAGTTTTGACCCGTTGTTCATGGCGATTGCATAGCGCCAAGGGCTTAAGAAATCTTACTTAAGATACTCGTTGACCTGCTTTGGGACAGCTGGGCTGAGAGTATTTGCGCCGCGATTTGACAATTCAAACTGCTTTGACACCCAGCGCGAGAGCAGGCAGCACACTCGATATGACAACAAGCAAAGGCGAATCGGTAAGAGGGCGGATAGAGCGAGGCGGTGTGATTCCTGGCCTTGAATCTACGTCTTTCACGCTCAGCGCGCCTGCCACTTCGCCAGTACCGGTCGTGATCGCGGTTCCGCACGGCGGGCGCGACTATCCGGATCAGGTGCTGCGCGCTATGCGGGATCCTGAGTTCGCCAGTTTGCGTTTGGAAGACCGTCTAATCGATGAGATCGGTGTGGAGGTCGCACGGCTGACCGGTGCCGCATTGATCAAAGCGCATGCGCCGCGCGCCATGCTGGATCTCAACAGATCGCGCGATGATGTCGATTGGGACATGATCAAGGGTGCCCGGCCGCATCCAATCCGGCATTCGCAGGCGAATCGTCGTGCACGCAGTGGTTTGGGCCTCGTTCCTCGGCGCCTGCCCGGCTTTGGCGAGATCTGGCGCCAATCGCTCACCCGCGAAGAACTCGATGCGCGAATTGACGGCATCCATCAGCCCTATCACGCTGCATTGGGCCGCGAATTGGCAAAGGTGCGCGACCAATGGGGGCAGGCATTGCTGTTGGATCTGCATTCTATGCCGCCTCTCAAGCCTTCAAGCGGAGAGAGCCAGATGCCCAAGTTTGTTCTGGGCGATCGATTTGGCACAAGTTGCGATGCCGATTTGGTGGGCCACGCCTATCGCTACCTCGAGGAAAAGGGGCATGTCGTGTCGCATAACCGACCCTATGCCGGCGGCTATATCCTAGATACTCATGGAGCAACGCGAAACGGTGTTCATGCTGTCCAGGTTGAGGTTTGTCGATCAACATATCTGGACGCGCGCCTTGAGCAACTTTCGCCCAAGGCAGGAATGATCGTGAGGTTGATTGCAGGATTGGTCCAAGAATTGGGCGCGTTGGTGGCCCGGATGCCGACCAGAGGCGAGCTGCGAAATGCAGCTGAGTGAGAAGATCGGGCTTTAAGCCACAGATTTCAAATTAAAAAACCACCCCGTGCAATCTGCACGAGGTGGCCAAGGTTCAGGGAGGATCACGCTGCATGGAGTGCAGCGTGATATTCAGGCGGGCAATGAGGGGAGCCGCGACTGAACAATCCTAATTTGGGTTTTTGCGAAGCTTTTTCAAGCCCTGAGGCATGTGATTGTGTTTCGTTCAGGTGCTAGCTTCTGGCTGCGGAACCTTTCCAAGCCGTGATTGGCGAGAGAAGATAACACGCATCAGATTGAGCGAGAACAAATGCGCGTGGAGCAGCATCAGCATGCCGTTTCCAGCAAGGCTTTCAAGCACGTCGCCCTTAAGCTCGCGAAGCTTGTTTTCATCGACCATTTGGAACCCGCGGTAAACAAACGGTTTGTCGGGGTTGTCCTGCATCGTGATAGCGATTTCGCCATCCATCAGCAGGCCATGCTTCTTGATCTCTTCCATGAAGTTCTTGGTGCGAGCGCCCGACTCTTCGAATTTCTGACAGAAATCGAGAACACCCTTGGTGTATTCGGTCGGTTCGTTCTTGTCGTCAAACAACGCATTGCCGTCGCTGTGATCGCCGACCACGCCCGCGCTCGGATCAAAGCAGAGTGACAGTTCTTCGCTATCAGGTTGTAGCTTTGCGAGCATGAAAGGATAGCGGCGCACATATGCCGGAAGGTATACGTCGTCGGTAATCTTGCCTTCATCGTCGACAAAAGTGTTTACGCCTTCGTTGAGGCCCATCAATGCGAGCGGGACAGGATTGTCGCCTGCGCTAAACACAATCGGATAATGACGTTGAGTGTCGATGAATTCGTCAACCGTTACAGGAATCGCGTGATGATTGCTGAGAAAGCTTACATCCGGGAACTGTGTGCTGTGCCAGCCCGAGTGATCTCGGCTGTTGAGTGGCATCAAGTCATTGAAAAATATAGGCAGATTGGGCTTCGGCGCGCTGGCCATGAAACGTCTCCGAGAAATAGTGCAAAATTCAAAAAAGGCCTCGCTGGAATGCCAGCGGGCCGCGCGATGCGCGCTTTAGGCCTTCAAGCTCGCATAAGCAAGTCGCTCTAATTTGAACCCGGGACAAGTTTGCCAGGGTTGAGCAGCCCGTCCGGATCGAGCGCGGTTTTGACGCTACGCATGATCCCGAGTGCGACCGGGTCACCCAGCCGCTCTAGCTCGTCACGTTTGACCTGACCGATGCCGTGCTCGGCACTGATTGACCCACCCCATTGAGTGACCATTTCGTAGATCACGCGGCTTACCATCTTGCCTTGGGTGTTCTCCCATTCACCAGGTTTTGACCCATCTGGAGCAAGGACGTGGAAATGGACATTGCCATCCCCCAAATGCCCGAATGCCAAACCCTTCGTGCCGGGGAATTGCGTTTCAACATGCGGGATGGCGGCTTCCACGAAATCAGGCATGCGCTCGACGGGAACGGAAATGTCATGCTGCATTGCCGGCCCCAATGCGCGCTCTGCCGGAGCTATGGAATCTCTCAACAACCAAAAGCTGTCAGCTTGCGCTTCATTTGCGGCAATGACAGCATCCAGCAACAGACCTTTGTCCATCGCTTCTGAAAAGACAGCCTCAGTGGCCTCGCGCAGCTGGGCAATTTGCGCCGGCGCGGCGACAAGCTCTATCAATGCATTCCAGGGATAGCGCTCAGTCAACGGTGCACGGGCATCGGGAAGATGCGCGAGTACGCTTTCAAGGCAATGGGCCGGCACAACCTCAAAGCCTTCCAGTTCTTCCGGCATCTCTGCTTCAAAATGTAGGAGCAGTTCGCGCGCCATCTGGATGCTCTCCAAGCCTACCCACGCGACCACACGTTCGCCGATTTGCGGAAGCAGGCGCAGATTTGCCGCCGTTACAATGCCCAGCGTGCCTTCTGACCCGATTAGAAGCTGTTTTATGTCAAAGCCGCGATTGTCTTTCTTCAGAGCAGTAAGTCCTTCAAAAATATCGCCATTTGCAAGAACTGCTTCGATCCCAAAAACCTGCGCGCGCATCGTTCCGTGGCGCAATACTTGTGTGCCGCCCGCATTGGTCGCGATGAGCCCGCCAACCGTGGCAGAGCCTTTGCCGCCCAGAGTCAGAGGGAAACGCAGTCCTTTCTCCTCGACCTTTTCGTGCAGATTCTGAAGTATGACTCCGGCATCGCAGATGATCTGGCGCGCATCGACATCGAACGAGCGCACCTGATCCATCCGACGTAAGGATAGCAGCACAGAATGACCGCTCTCGTCGGGCGTGGCTCCGCCAACCATGCCGCTATTGCCGCCTTGGGGGACAATTGGAATTTGGTGTCTGCGGCAAAGCTTGACGAATTCAGCAACTTCTCGCGTTGAAGTAGGTGATGCCAGCCCGATCGTCCGACCATGAAATCGGCCGCGCCAATCGGTCAGCCAGGGCTCAACCAGATCGGGATCGCTTGAAAACCCACGTGGCCCCAAGAGATCGATAGCCTGTCGTACAAAGGTCTGAACGTCGCTCATGCGAGGGCCTTGCCACAGGCCAACAAGCGTTTCCAGACTTTGCAGAAACTGCAAAAGGCATTAAGCCACTATTCAACCCATTGTGGTATTGATCGGCACAGTAGCCAAACAGGGGTCAGAGACTGGGCGAAAATTTGCCCGACAGATTGAACCACTATGCCCAGCATGCTCGCCTATCTTGCGCCGCTAGCGCTGCTTCTGCCTATCGGCGTATCCGATGGTGTCAATGTGGGCGACAAGGAAAACAGCGCCAAGCTTGATCCACGTGAAGTTGAGATAATGTCTGGCCCGTCAAGCAAGCTGGAGACGGCCGCCAACAGCTTCACGGGCTTATCGCCCAGCGTTGCCTACCAGGTTCGTATCGAGCGCCGTGTTACAGTACGCATTTCCCCGCGCAGAGGGGCTCCGCGACAAAATCTTACAGCTGATCTGGAAGAGCTCCCGCAGCCAATCCGTTATGAAGAGGGTGAAAACACCGAGTGTGTTTCCATCAATAGCATTGCAGGGGTGCAGACCGGCAGTGGTGATCGGCTGGTGTTATATCTGCGCGATCGGCGGATGATCAGCGCTCGTCTCGAAAAGAGCTGTCGCGCCCGCGATTTCTACTCGGGCTTTTATGTAGAACGCGGCGATGACGGAAACATCTGCATCAATCGTGACAAGCTCCAATCGCGCGCAGGCGCAAAATGCGAGCTCAACAGAATGCGCGAGCTTACACCGATCTACAATTGATCCAGTGACCCTGGCGGGTTCATCACCGGTGTTTCGTCTCCGTGATTTCTTGACTTTTGCCAGTTTTTGAGCAACTGCGCGGCTCGCATTGCGAACATCTTTCGCAACTGCACAATTCACGAAGCGCACTAACGCTTCCAGATCCGGACATTCAAAAACTTATGACATTCGCCGATCTCGGCCTTTCACCTGAATTGCTCAAGGCGGTCGAATCCGCTGGCTATACCACTCCGACCGATATTCAGGCGGAGGCGATCCCTGCAGTTCTGATGATGAAGGATTTGATCGGGATTGCGCAGACTGGAACGGGCAAGACCGCCAGTTTCGTACTCCCGATGATTGACGTCATGGCGGCTGGTCGGCGGCGCGCGCTGATGCCGCGCTCCCTCATTCTTGAACCCACGCGGGAGTTGGCTGCTCAAGTTGCAGAGAACTTTGAGAAATACGGCAAGAACCACGATCTAAAGATGGCGCTGCTCATAGGCGGCGTACAAATGGGTGATCAGCTGAAAGCGCTCGACGAAGGCGTCGATGTCTTGATCGCAACACCGGGCCGGCTGATGGATTTATTCGAGCGCGGTAAGATTCTGCTCAACGGTTGCGAACTGCTCGTAATCGATGAAGCTGACCGAATGCTCGACATGGGTTTCATACCAGACATTGAATTCATTTGTTCGAAACTGCCCGAAACGCGTCAAACGATGCTGTTTTCGGCAACCATGCCGCCGCCGATCGAAAAGCTGGCGAAAAAGTTCCTCAACAATCCAAAACGGATTGAAGTGAGTCGTGCAGCAAGCACGAATAAAGATATCACCGCTTTCAAGATTCCGGTTCAGACAAAACAGAAGCGCGAGACTTTGCGCTGGTTGCTGCGTCACGATCTGGTCGAAACCGCGATGATTTTTGCGAATAAGAAAACCACGGTGCGCGAACTCAACAAGAGCCTGCAGCGCCATGGCTTTGCCAGCAGCGAGATCCACGGGGACATGGACCAGGGCTCGCGTTTGAAGGAGCTGGATCGTTTCAAGAGTGGCGATGTGAACATCCTGGTCGCCTCCGATGTTGCGGCGCGTGGGCTCGACATCAAAGGCGTCAGCCACGTCTTCAACTTCGATACGCCATGGCATCCTGATGACTATGTTCACCGGATTGGCCGAACAGGCCGTGCCGGAGCCAAGGGACGCGCATTCACCTTCGTTTCGAAAGAAGATGCAGAAGCGATTGCCAATGTCGAGAAGCTGACCGGCAGTGAAATCGCAGTGTTCGGCAAGAAGGACGTGCGCGTCGAATTGTCGCAGCCGGAACCAGAGACGGAGAGGCCGCGCGAAGAGAAGAAGGCCCGTAGCAGCAGTCGCCGTAAGAAGAATGAAGGCGAGGAAGATTCTCCGAGAAAGCCGCGCCGTGAAACTAAACCCAAATCGGAAGAAAAGCTTGAAAAGAAACCGCGCTCGCGTCGCTATGACGAGGATGAAGAGCCGGTTCCTGCCGGCGAGTGGAATGGTCCAAAGCCTGGCTTTCTTGATGTAGGCGCCAGCTAAGAAATCGGCGCTGTACAAACCCGGTCTGATGCCTCGAGATTAACCTTTCGAGGCCGCAAACCGGGCTTAACAGACGTTTCGATTCCTAAACTATCCCAGGGAAAAGGCGATAACGTACCTTTTCACGATAGGTGCGATACTCTTCATCGGCTTCGAGGAATTTTTCCTTTTCTTTGGCGCGCAACCAGAATGCGATCCATGCCACAGTGTATACTGCAACGTTGTGAAGCGAGAAGAAGAACAACAGGAAACCCAGCCAGTGCAATTGCAGCAGCCTGTCCGGCCGCGGGCCTTATAAGAGTGATGCGCTAGCGACCGCCGGTTACGTATAGGCATTGTCCAGTCACCCAGCTTGCAGCCGGGGATGCCATATAGACCACGGCTGCCGCGATATCTTCTGGCTGGCCATATCGCTGCATCGGTACGCCGATCATCTTCAGCAGCTCTTCTCGTTTCTCGTCAGTGTCCGTGCCCATGCAATCGTCAAAATTCTCTGTTGGCACCGGTCCCGGAGCGATCGCATTGACGCGGATCCTGGGGGCCATTTCAACGGACATTGTGCTGGTCAGGCTGTTAACCGCGGCCTTCGCAGCGCCGTAAGGCCCATTCTTGACTTGCGGGCCGAATGCAGAGCGGGAGGAGATGTTGATGATTGCACCGCCGCTCTCAGCCATTTTTCCGGCCGCGACAGTGGAACCCATCCAGACAGCTTTCAGATTCAGCGCGATCTGAGCGTCGAAATTCTCTTCCGACGTACGGGTGAGATAGCGCGGCGTGCCATCGGGTATTCCGCCTGCATTGTTGACCCAGATCGTCAGTTTACCCAGTTTGGCTACTGTTTCGTCCGCAAGTCGTTCAAGCGCAGCCATGTCGGTAGCGTCAGTGGCAATGGGTATTGCCCGCCGCCCGAGCATTCGGATTTCTTCGGCTACAGCGTCAAGATCTGCTTGTGTTCGCGATGCCAGCACCACATCGGCTCCTGCCTCGGCAAGGCCAATTGCAATCGCTCGGCCAATGCCCTTGCCTGCGCCGGTAACGACGGCGACCTCTCCATCAAGGCGAAAATTGTCCAGAATGCTGATAGCGGCCTCCCTCAAACGTCTGCATCGGTTCGATATGGAACGATAGGTCGAAGCTGCGGCTACGATACTGTCGCTTCAGCTAGTAATGATGTGCAGTATAAAGGAAACCGCGCTTCTATTCCGCCAAGCTTACAAAGCTGTCAATCACGCGTTTCGTGCCCGAATGCTCGAAGTTAATCTCGAGCTTGTTGCCTTCTTGATCCATAACAATGCCATAGCCAAACTTGTCATGGAACACACGCTGCCCAATCGCGATATCGCTGCGCGGTTTGGCGGCAAAACTGGCGGCAGAGCGCTTGTTCTCGCGCACGCGGACCTGCTTGGTTTCATAGCCGGCGGAAAGCGCGCGCTGCCATCCAGGGCCACGCTGCGAGGAACGCTGTGGCCGATCCTGTGCGACATGTGCAAACGGATCTTCGCTTTCAGACCAGTTCGCTTGCCATAGCGACGCACCGCCCGTCAGCGTGGTTTCCTGATCGATATGTTCTTCAGGCAGTTCTTCGATGAAGCGGCTGGGGATACTGCTGGTCCACTGGCCGTAGATACGCCGGTTTGCTGCATGCAGGATTATGCAGCGGCGCCGGGCACGCGTGATACCGACATAGGCCAGGCGGCGTTCCTCCTCCAAGCTCGCCAATCCGCCCTCATCAAGCGAACGCTGCGACGGGAAAACGCCCTCTTCCCATCCAGGCAGGAATACGTGGTCAAACTCCAGACCTTTGGCACCGTGCATGGTCATTATGGTGACTTTCTCGCCATCGTCAGCTGCATCATTGTCCATGACAAGGCTCACATGCTCGAGGAAATCGCCGAGCGTTTCATATTCCTCCATCGCGCGCGCAAGTTCGGACAGGTTCTCTAGTCGCCCGGCGGATTCGGCGGTTCGCTCAGCGTTGAGCATGTCCGAATATCCACTTTCGTCGAGAACCATGCGGAGCAGATCGGCCGGGGTGACTTGTTCCGACTGTTCGCGCCAATGCAGGAATTGGCCCAACAATGCGGCAATGGTGCCTGAAGCGCGCTTGGGCAACTCATCACTATCGGCCAGTTGCAATGAAGCAGCAGCAAGCGGCAGACCGGTCTTGCGCGAATGCTGGTGCATTTTCTCCAGCGTCTTTGCGCCAAGCCCGCGTTTGGGCTGGTTGTAAATTCGTTCGAATGCCAGATCGTCTTGTGGCTGAGCGATAACTCGAAGATAGGCCAGCGCATCGCGGATTTCGGCGCGCTCGTAGAAACGAAATCCGCCGATGATGCGGTAGTTGATGCCTATCTGGATGAAGCGGTCTTCGAATTCGCGCGTCTGGTACTGAGCGCGAACAAGGATCGCCACACGGTCAAGCGGCGCGCCTTCGCGTTCCAGACGTTCGATCTCCTCGCCCACCCGGCGCGCTTCCTCTGGCGCATCCCAAACACCGATGACGCGCAGTTTGTCACCGCCGTTGGTCTCCGTCCAAAGCGTTTTGTCGTGGCGTTCAGAATTGCTTCGGATCAGGCCAGAGGCGGCGCCCAGAATGTGCGGAGTAGAGCGATAATTCTGTTCCAGCTTCACAACCTTGGCGCCGGGGAAGTCCTTCTCGAACTTCAAGATATTGGCAACCTCAGCTCCGCGCCATGAATAGATCGATTGGTCATCATCGCCCACGACACAGATGTTCTTGTGCGCTTGCGCCAGCAGGCGCAGCCACAGGTACTGAACCGCATTCGTGTCCTGATACTCGTCCACCAGAATGTATTTGAAACGCTGCTGATAGTCCTCCAGCACTTCGCGATTCTGACGAAAAATGTTGAGCATGTGCAGCATCAGATCACCAAAATCACAGGCGTTGAGGGCCTTCATCCGGTCTTGATACAGCTGGTACAATTGCTGCCCGCGACCATTGGCGTAGCTTTCGTTCTCGACCGCATCGAGATCGCCTGGATTAAGCCCGCGGTTCTTCCAGCGATCAATCAGCCCGGCTAGCTGGCGCGCGGGCCAACGCTTTTCGTCTAGGTCATTCTGCTGGATCAGCTGTTTGAGCAAGCGCAATTGATCATCGGTGTCGATGATCGTATAGTTGGGTTGCAGCCCGACGAGTTCTGCATGGCGACGCAACATCTTTGCGCAAATTGAGTGGAACGTGCCGAGCCACGGCATGCCCTCAACGGTCTGCCCCAAATGCCCGGCCACGCGTTCGCGCATTTCGCGCGACGCCTTATTGGTGAAAGTGACGCATAGGATCTGGCTGGGCCAGGCGCGGCGGGTTGCAACCAAATGCGCCAGCCTGGCCGTGAGTGCCGCTGTCTTGCCTGTGCCGGCTCCCGCCAACATCAAGACTGGTCCTTCGGTCGTCAACACAGCCTCACGCTGCGGCGGATTCAGCTGCGCGGCATACGCCGGGACTTGCGGACTACCCGAAGTCGTGGGGAAGGGGGCATGATCGGTCATTTGCGAATGTGAACAGGTAGAGAACGTTTGGCCGGTCGGCAAGCCTCACAAGGCCTTGGTCAACAGCGTCAACCGCGCTTTTCCCACTTTGCGGTCTGCAACAACGTTCAGCCCGTCTACCTCGACCGATTCCCTGTTCGAAGTCTCGACTGCGATCCATGTTGCCTCGCCGATCCAGCCAAGGCGGAGCATTCGGTCTAGCGCAACATTTGCCGCGCCCGTGCGATAGGGTGGGTCGAGCAGGATCATGTCCAAAGGCTCGCGTGCGGGGCCAAGTGACATAACCGACCCGTATTGCACGTCGCTCCTGTCGCGGGCATCAAGCGCAAGAATATTGGCCTTGATCGCGTCTACAGCCGGCTTCTCTTGCTCTACAAACAGGCAATGCGCCGCCCCGCGTGATAGAGCTTCCAAGCCTAGCGCGCCTGAACCCGCGAACAGATCCGCGACGCGCAGCCCATCGAAATCACCGATGCGGCTAACAAGCATGTTGAACAGCGTTTCGCGCGTGCGGTCTGCCGTTGGCCGCGTCGCATCGCCGCGCGGTGCGATCAGTTTTCGCCCGCGCCATTCGCCCGCGATAATTCTCATAATTTGAAACCGCGCTTCAACTGGCTACGGAACTTGCCCAGTTCGTGCTTGCGAATCTCGCGCACTCTGCCGCGTGGCAGATCTTCCAGTTCAAATGGACCATAGGCGGTGCGGATCAACCGGCTTACCTTGAGGCCCAAATGTTCCAATACGCGGCGAACCTCTCGGTTCTTGCCTTCGGTGATGCTGACTTCGATCCATTGATTACGACCGGTGCTGCGCTCAAGATTCGCATCGATTGGGCCATAGTTCACACCGTCAATTGAAATGCCGTCGATCAGCTCTTCGAGTTGCTCCTGAGTCACATCGCCAAAGGTACGTGCGCGGTAAATGCGTGGAATTCCGCTTGAAGGAAGTTCCATCTCGCGTTTCAGTTCACCATCGTTAGTGAGCAGCAAAAGGCCCTCTGTATTGAGGTCCAGCCGCCCGATCGGCATCACACGGGGCGTGCCCTTTGGCAGCGAATTCTGCAGAGCTGAATAGATCGTCGGACGACCTTTTGGATCGCGCTCGGCAGTTATCAATCCGGTTGGTTTGTGGAACGCAAATAGACGTGCGGGTTCTGGCTTTGCGACTGGTTTTCCATCGACGGTTACCCCGCTAAGGCTGGTCAGAAACGTTGCCGGCGATTGAACGGTCTTACCTTGGATCGCGATCCGACCATCGGCAATCATCCGCTCTATCTCGCGGCGGCTGGCAATTCCCGCGCGCGCAAGCAGCTTTGCAATGCGGTCGCCATCTGGACGATCTGCGGACTGTGGAGGGGCCTTTGGCATAGCCCAGCCGGTTACGCGCTCAATTCACTTCGCGCAACGCTTCTTGAACCACTTCGTGGAAGCGATGTATACCACCCTCCAACGTGCCGAGTGTCAAATGTGGTATTGCTCCGGTCGACAAGCCCTGCTGACCAAGCTCCGCCGCGCGGAAATCCTCTGAAGCAAAGACGCCTCCGTCCAGCAGCGCCCAGCTGCGCTCCCAGTGATCGCGTGCCTTTTCCGTGGCCGGAGCCTCTGGGATCAACATGAAGTCCTCAACAAGGGTCAAATCGTGGGATTGCGGCATCAACACCATAACATTCAGATAGTCCGGGCTGGGAATAACGACCGTCGCAGGAAGAAGTTGATATGCGAATGTCACCATTCTGCGCAGCGCCGCCATATCGGTTAGATCGATGCCTTCCATATCCTCAAGCCGGCCAACAGCGCTGCGTTGATGAGGCCCGATCTGGTCGCCGCTGGTGACTCCATCCTTGAAGAACGGGCCGATGGTGTTCGCGTGCAGGCGAGTGACATGATAGCTTTCAAGGAACGCATCCATGATCAGCTTCCAATTGCCTTTGACCGTATGCGTCTTGCGGCGGAACAGCACATGATTAGCCATGCCAAACGTGTCCATATCCTCTCCCAGCTCGCGCGCATGGGTGAAATCGGCGCGTTCATCAGGCGCGAACCAGATCAGTCCGCCTGCCTCGCAGCTTGGCAATTCGACAAGGCCCATGTCGTTCTTGTCCATACCCGGAAAGGATTCCGGGCGGGGTAGGGCGAGTAGCTTGCCGTTAAGCTTGTATGTCCACGCGTGGTAAGGGCACACGAGCCGCTTGGCGCATTGCACATCCTCTCCTTCGACCAACCGCGTCCCGCGGTGGCGGCAAACGTTCAGGAACACATGCGCCGTGCCATCTGCATCGCGCGTGATCAGCAGCGGGCGCCCGGTCGCATCATGGGGCAGCGCCATTCCTGCATCGGGCAAGACCGCGCTGGGGCAGAGCACTTGCGGCAGCCGATCGAACAGCGCGGCTTTCTCGCGCTCCCAATGATCGGGGTCGGTGTAAACACTTGCCGGGACGTGTCTGATGCCGCTCGCTTCGCGCTGTTCGCCGCGCTCAATGTCGCGCGCCAATGCCAATTGCCCCTCGGTCGGGCGCAAATGTGGTGATTTCGTTGCAGCCTCGTTCATCCGGGCGTTCCTATTCCTCTCAACCGTAGGTAGTGTCGCACAAGTTTGACGTTTCTGGAAGGACGCTAGGGAATGGCCTCAGAGGCACCTGCAAAGAAGAAATCTGCATGGCGCGTGCTGGGCCTGGCGCTAACCAACCGCAAGACCGGCTTCATGCTGGTGTTCGGCTTTGCCAGCGGTCTACCGTTCGCATTGTTTCTGGGTACGCTGTTTGCCTGGCTGACTGAGGCCGAGGTCGAGCTTGAGACCATGGGCATCTTCTCGCTCATCGGCCTCGCCTATGCGTTCCAGTTTCTCTGGTCGCCGATGATCGACAAGGTGGACATTCCGCTGCTGCGCAAGCTGGGTAAACGCAAGCAATGGATTGTGCCGATGCAGGTGCTGCTGGGCAGCATTCTCGTCACGCTCAGTGTTCTTGACCCCAAGTCGCAGCTTGGCATGTTTTCGCTACTCGCGGGGATCGGAGCCTTTGCAAGCGCGACGCAGGACATCGCGATAAACGCCTGGCGTATCGATGTCGCTGATGACGTCGCCACGCTCGATATTCTCTCGACGATCTATCAAATGGGATATCGGTTCAGTTCGCTGGTTGGCGGCGCGCTGGGACTGATCATCGCTGCACGGATCGGCTGGCCTGAAACCTATATGCTGATGGGGGCTATCCTGCTTGGCGCGGGCTTTATCGGGCTATTTGCACCCAATGCAGATGGCGACAAAGCGAACACCATGGCGGCGAGCGATCTGGAAGTGCGCGAGCTGCGAAAGGCCGGCGAGCTTTCACCGCATGTTCGCAATCGCGCACTCGCGGTTGTTGGCATTCTTTGGGCAGCAGCGATTGGTACCGTGCTCGCCTTCATGATCATGTCGATGACATATGCACCCGAAGACCGGCCCAATCCGACACAGTTCACGGTCAATTTCGGGCCATGGATTATCGTGGCAACAATTATCCTTCCCGCGCTGATCGCCGGCTGGCTGTCTTCGCAGAAGGAGCAGGGCTTGAACCTGCTTGCCGAAGATGACGAGCCATCGAACGGCTTCGATTTTGCGTTGGATCACCTCTACCGCGCGCTGGTAATGCCGCTGGTCGAGTTTGTCGGCCGCATGGGCTGGAGCTTGGTCTTGATCCTTGCTGTCGTGCTGACATACCGGATCTGCGACGCGATTTGGGGCACCTTTGCCTATCCGTTTTACCTGGGCGAACTGAATTACACGAATGACGAGGTGGCGTTCGCGTCCAAGTTCTTTGGTGTGGGCGCGATCATTGCAGGACTGGCTTTGGGGGGCTTCATGCTGACCGCGATTGGTCGCATGGCTACACTGTTTATCGGCGGGTTGCTCGCGGCGCTAACGAACCTGCTCTATGCCGATCTGGCGATTGGCGGGCACAATATGCAGGCAGTCAGCGACGTAGTGGGCTTCACTTGGCTGATCAGCCAAGTGCCGGGGATTGGTAGCGCGGCGCTTGCCAAATTGACCTTCACGATTTTCTTCGAGAATCTCGCGATCGGAATTGCGGGTGCGGCATATATCGCGTGGCTTAGCTCTATCGTGGAGAAGAAGTTCAGCGCGGTTCAGTTCGCGCTACTGTCTTCTCTCACCATGCTCGTAGGCACCTTGGGCCGCGGTGCGCTGGGCGAGATGATCGAGGATCAGGGCTATTTTGACGTGTTTATCCTGACGACTTTCATCGGGCTCGCCGCGGTCGTTCTGGTGTGCCTCGAATGGTGGCGGCAGAAGCGGGCGGGGCGTAATTCGGGCGTGGTTACACCTGACATCACCGCGCAGCCAGCCGAGTAATCAATCCGGGATCTCGTCATTGAGGCGCAGCACCTCGCCTGCGAGATAGAGCGAGCCTGCGATAAGCACGGGCAGCCCGTCGTCGGACGTTTCAATGATGGCCTCGCAAACATTGGGCGCAGACGTGACCGTCTCACCAAATGCCTCTGGCGGATGACAGGGGAAATTTGGCACGGGAACGACCGTGATTTTTTCGAGCGAACCCGCCAGTGGTCCGATCAGGGCTGAAGGTTCTTTGCCTTCGATCATGCCAATCACCAGATGCAATTTATGCCCGGCGAAATGCGCGCCGAGCATGGCGCCGGCCGACGCGTTGTGACCGCCATCCAGCCACACTTCGCGACCTTGCGTAAGCGGTCCATCTTTCAGTCTATGCAATCGCGCAGGCCAGTTTGAGTTGCGCAAACCCTGAGAGATTGCCGCTTCTGATATCGTCAGCTTGTCCTGCGTCCGAAGCATCGTGATGGCCAGTCCGGCATTCACCGCCTGATGCGCACCGGGCAAGGAAGCGGGTGTCTCTGCAATCGGCTGGGCAATCGAGACAGTGGTTCCGGCCCGCTCGGCGCTTGCGAGGATCGACTTCATTTCGATTTCGGGCTGCGCAACCGTCACCAGCGGAACGCCCTGTTTCGCTATCCCCGCCTTCTCGAATGCAATGCGGGCCATCGGCTCGCTCGGAACGCCTTCTTCGGGCGCGAGGAGAAACTTCTCATGATCGATCCCTAGCGCGGCAATCCCGCAAGCCGCCAGCACATCCGGTTCCAGCACATTGGTCGCGTCGAGCCGTCCGCCTAGGCCAACCTCGACGACGCAAGCATCCGCTGGCACCCGCGCGAATTCTACAAAGGCCGCCGCAATGCTGATCTCGAAGAAGCTGCAATCGAGCCCCTCGGCTGCGTCAAACACTTGCTCCAGCAGTTCCGCCAGTCGCGCGTCATCAATAAGTTTGCCTGCTACTCTGAATCGCTCGTTGTAGCGCACCAGATGGGGGCTGGTGGTGACGTGCACCCGATATCCCTCCGCCTCCAGCATTGTGCGCAGGAAGGCGCAGGTTGAGCCTTTGCCATTGGTCCCTGCGACATGAAACGTCGGGGGCAGTTGCTTGTGCGGATCGCCCAGCCGCCGCATTAGCTCTCGGATCGCATCCAGCCCCAGTGTATCGCGCTGGATGCTTAGCGTGCCTAATCTGTCGAGCTGGGCCTGAACGCGCGGATCGTCCGAGCGCCCCATATCGCGCATAGCGGTTGCGCCCTTAAGCGGCCTTGCGCGGCTGTAGATAGCCGAGCACGGTTGCGAGCTGTTCTTTTAGGTCCGCACGGTGCACCACCATGTCGACCATGCCGTGCTCGTAGAGATACTCCGCGCGCTGGAACCCCTCTGGCAATTGCTCGCGGATCGTATCCTGGATCACGCGCTGTCCCGCAAAGCCGATCAGTGCACCGGGCTCCGCAATCTGGACATCGCCCAGCATAGCATAACTGGCGGTCACGCCGCCCGTGGTCGGGTCCGTCAGCACGACAATATATGGGAGGCCAGCCTCTTTCAGACGTCGTGTCATTACGGTTGCCTTGGGCATTTGCATCAGGCTGAGGATGCCTTCCTGCATGCGCGCACCGCCAGCGGCGGTCACCACCATATATGCGGCACGGCGCTCCAATGCCTTTTGCGCGCCCGCGACAAAGGCCGCACCCACGGCCATGCCCATCGATCCGCCCATAAAGCCGAAGTCCTGCACACCGACGACAGCTGCACGCCCGTCAATCGTGCCCGAACCAACGCTGAAGGCGTCAGCATGCGGGTTGTTCGCCCGCGCGGTCTTGAGCCGATCCGTGTATTTCTTGCTGTCCTTGAATTTGAGGGGGTCCTCGGCAACTTCAGGCTGATCGAGCATCTCGAAACCATCGTCCAGCAACAGCTTCAACCGTTGATCTGCGCTGATCCGGCCATGATGGTCGCACCGCGGGCAGACCCACAGATTGTCCATATACTCCTGCTCGAACAGCATCTCTGAACAGGACGGGCATTTGACCCATAAGTCCTTGTCGCTGCTCCGCTTTTCGCCGAAGCCGATGGAATTTCGAACGCGTGTAAACCAGTTCATTTGTTGTCCTATCGGGCGGTTTGGATCGCATTTGCGAGAGCCGACGTCAGTTCCTTTAGCTTGGCAGGGGCATCTTTGCCAAATTTGCCGACCAGTTCGACCAATGCGGAGCCGACGACCACGCCATCAGCAACCTTCGCGATTTCCGCTGCCTGTTCGGGCGCGCGCACGCCAAAACCGACGGCAACGGGTAGATCGGTCGACTGCTTGATCCGGCTGACATTGGCTTCGATGCTGTCGATTGCAGCTTGCTGCTTACCGGTGATGCCGGCGACCGAAACGTAATAGAGGAACCCGCCTGACCCCTCCAGAACAGCGGGAAGGCGCGCCGCGTCAGTTGTGGGCGTGGATAGGCGGATCGGCGCAACACCAGCCGCTCTCAGCGCAGGGCCAAGTTCGCCATCTTCCTCGGGCGGAATGTCGACGCAGATCACGCCGTCGACGCCGCATCCCTGGCATTGCTCCGCAAACCACTCCGGCCCGCGCCGGATCATGGGGTTGGCATAGCCCATCAGTACCAGCGGCACGTCCGGGTGCCGGTCGCGGAACTCGTTCGCGATCATCAGCACGTCTGCCGTGGTTGTGCCTTTGCCGAGACTTCGAAGGTTCGCTTCCTGGATCGCGGGGCCATCGGCCATCGGATCAGTGAAAGGCATGCCCAGCTCGATGACATCCGCGCCGCCTTCGACCAGCGCATCGAGATTGGCGGCGGTGTCTCCGTCGCCCGCAGTGATGAAACACACGAGCGCGGGGTGGGGTTTGGAAAAGGCAGAGGACAGGCGGCTAGTCATTGAAAGCTCCGCGCAGTCTTTGGACAAGCAGCAGCAAAATACTGGCAAAACCGACGACCGCGCCGACGTCAAATAGCGTCAATAGCCAAGTTTCACGAACGAACTCGACATTCCGAATGAAAAGCCAACCGCCAGTTGAGCCGAGAGCGACGAAGGCAATGAACAAGTAGAACCACCGGTCCGTCACATCTCCACTCCCAGCTTTTCAGCCACTGTGAAGATGTCCTTGTCGCCGCGGCCGCACAGATTCATCAGGATGATCTGATCGTCGCGCATTTGTTTGGCTCGGTCGGCAACAGCAGCAATCGCGTGTGACGGTTCAAGCGCTGGAATGATCCCCTCGGTCCGGCAGAGCAGCTGGAAGCCGTCCAATGCCTCGTCGTCGGTCACGGCGGTGTATTCGACGCGGCCGGACTCTTTCAGCCACGCGTGCTCTGGACCAATACCCGGATAGTCGAGGCCCGCGCTGATCGAATGGCCTTCGGTGATCTGGCCGTCTTCGTCTTGCAGCAGATAGGTCTTGTTACCGTGCAGGATGCCCGGCGCTCCGCCCAACAGCGAAGCCGCGTGTTCATCACCGTGAAGGCCATGCCCCGCCGCTTCGACGCCCAGCATCTTCACTTCGGGATCATCCAGAAACGGGTGGAACAACCCGAGCGCGTTTGATCCGCCGCCGATGCACGCAATCAACAGGTCCGGTAAACGGCCAACGCGGTCGAGCATTTGCGCGCGCGCTTCCTTGCCGATTACGCTTTGGAAATCGCGCACCATTTCGGGGTAGGGGTGCGGGCCCGCCGCAGTACCGATGATGTAGAAGGTGTCATGTACATTCGCGACCCAGTCGCGCAGCCCCTCGTTCATCGCATCTTTCAGCGTCGCCCCGCCGCTGGTGACCGGGACAACTTCGGCGCCCAGCAGCTTCATCCGGAAGACATTCGGCGATTGCCGCTTCACGTCCTCCGCGCCCATGTAAATCACGCAGGGCAGGCCGAACCGCGCGCAGACTGTGGCGGTGGCTACACCATGCTGGCCCGCGCCGGTTTCCGCGATAATGCGCGTCTTTCCCATGCGGATCGCGAGCAGGATCTGCCCGATGCAGTTGTTGATCTTGTGCGCGCCAGTGTGGTTGAGCTCATCGCGCTTGAACCAGACTTGCGCGCCGCCAAGAGCTTCCGTCAGGCGCTTAGCGAAATAGAGCGGGGAAGGGCGCCCGACATAGTGGTCCAGCAGATCGTCGAACTCGGCCTTGAATGCCGGATCGGCCTGAGCCGCGCGATATTCACGCTCAAGGTCAAGGATCAGCGGCATCAGCGTTTCGGCGACGTAGCGCCCGCCGAACTGGCCAAAATGCCCGCGTTCATCGGGCTGGTTGCGGAAGGAATTTGCTTGGTTCATCGCCGCAGCGATTGGCAGAGCTTGCGCACTCTGTCTAGCGCCATCACGCGAGTTGAAAACTTTGCATTCGCGCGTTTGATTTGCCCCGCCAGCACTATCGTCAGAAGTCTCATCTATGCACTTCTGCATGGACGCCAGTCCGATTTAGCCAATTTCCATTCATTTGCGTTGGGGCTAGCTGGCCTCAATTCGTCGCCCCCCGGCGAAGCAAGATCAGAGAATGAAGGAAAGATTGATGAACAAGTTTGCAATGGCTGCCGTGACAACGGTGGCCTTCCTAGCTGTGCCTGCAAAGGCGGATGAAACGCGTGTCGAAGCGCGTGGCGGTGTAGTATGGGCCGATGGCCAGGAAGAAGCGATCATCGGGATAGCAGCCGGACACGATTTTCACCTCGATGAAAGCTTCTTTGTCGGGATCGAAGGATCCGCCGACAAGGTGCTCGCAGACGGTGCCGACGTGGTGTTTGGAGCAACAGCTCGCGCGGGATTTATTGTTGCCGAAGATCTCAAGCTGTTTGTCGCAGCTGGTTATAGCTTCAATGATAGTGATGCCGTTCACGCGGGCGGCGGGCTTCAATACAATGTCAGCGAGCAGGTCTATCTGAAGACCGAATACAGAAGATACTTTGATGGTTTCGCTGGAATCAACAGCGCTGTGGCCGGTGTAGGCATCCGCTTTTGAGCGTGCTTAGCTAATTGATAGAGGGGTGCGCCACGCGCGCATCCCTTGTTCAGGCTGCGCGAGCCGCTTCGCAGAAGGCGCGGATCAAGCCAACATCCTTGTCCCCCGGCGCGCTTTCCAATCCGCTGGACGCATCGACCAGCGGAGTGCCGGTTGCGCGGATCGCCTCGGCAACATTGCCCGGCGTCAAACCACCCGCAATTCCCCAGTCTATCAGATGATTATGGCCTGCCAGCAGGTTCCAGTCGAAGGCGACACCGTTGCCCCCCGGAAGCGCCTTTGCAGGCGCGTCAAACAGCAAACGATCGACCTTGCCGATGTAGGCCGCGCTGCGCTCCAGCGTGCCCGCATCTTTGAGGCCCAACGCTTTCCACACTTCGAGCTTTGTCTTCTCACGCATCACTCCGGTCCATTCAGGGGTCTCGCGACCATGGAACTGGACGACATCGGGTTTGACGGCGGCAAGCGCCTTCGCGGTCGCGTCGGGTTGCTGATTGACCAGCAAGAGCACCACTTTGACATTGGCCGGCACGCGCGCGCGCAGCTTGGCCGCGTCTTCCAGCGAAACATGCCGCGAACTCGGCTCAAAATGGACAAGGCCGACATGCGTTGCCCCGGCATCGACTGCCGCATCGATAGTTTCGGGCGTGGAAAGCCCGCAGATTTTGATCTGAACTGACATTCTTGGCCTCTAAAGCGTTGCCTCGATTGCGCGTGCAGCCTCAAACGGATCGTCTGCCTTGCTGATCGGCCGGCCGATCACCAATACGCTGGCGCCATCATCGCGCGCCTTGCGCGGCGTTACGACGCGCTTCTGGTCGCCGGTCGCTTTGCCGCCGGGGCGAAGGCCGGGAACGACGAAGAAGCCGTCTTTCCATTGTTTGTGCACTGCGCCCACTTCCTGACCCGAGCAGACAATCCCATCGAGCCCGGCGTCGTGTGCTAAATCAGCCAGCCGCATAACCTGATCATGCGGCGTACCCTCGATACCCGTGCGCGCCATGTCGCGCTCATCGAGGCTGGTGAGCATCGTTACAGCCACTACCTTGCAACCATCTGCAGCGGCTGCTTTTGCATCTTCCATCATCGCGCGACCGCCGCTGGCGTGGATCGTAACGATAGCTGGCTCAAGCACATGGATCGCCTGCATCGCCCCGGCAACGGTGTTGGGGATATCGTGCAGTTTCAGGTCAAGGAAGATCGGCAGGCCCGTTTCATGCGCGATTTCGTGCACGCCGTGGTGGCCGTGCGCGCAGAAGAACTCCAGGCCCAGCTTTACCCCGCCAATGTGCGATTTAACCTTGTTCAAAAGTGCCTTTGCAGGCGCGATCTGCGGGATATCAAGTGCGAGGTAAACCGGGTTGCTCATGAATTGCCGTCTGGTTTCAGTGTATCGTCAGTGGGAGCGGGGTCTGCCACAGGTGGCGCAGGCGCATTTGACGCCGGAGACGACGGCGGTGCGCTGTGGCGGCTACTGAGCGCCGTGGATCGTACGGCATTTTCCAGACTGCCAATCCGGCGATTGAGGCTCCATTTTGCACCCCGATGATACAGCCACATCGGCACTAACCCGAGCAGGAATGACACAATAACCAGAACCGGAACTTTCGTCTCGACAACGAAGTCACCCCAAAGGTTCACTTCAACCGGCTTCCAGTTGATGGCCGAAAACAATGCGATCCCAACAAAGATCAGAACCCAAAGAACGGTGCGGACAATCTGCATTGTTGTATCCCCTCAAACCTTTGTTTCCGAAACCTAAGCCTTTTCGCGAAGGAGTCTAGGCAGGTCGTTTCGAGCGACTACTAGCCAAACACCCGCGCAAAAATCGTGTCGACGTGTTTGAAGTGGTAATCGAGATTGAATTTCTCTTCCAGCTCGGCGGTTGAAAGCGCAGCAGTCACTTCGTCATCAGCTTTGAGCAGTTCGAGTAGCGATAGTTTGCCGTCCGATTCCCACACCTTCATCGCGTTGCGCTGAACCAGGCGGTATGCATTGTCGCGGGTAATCCCTGCTTGCGTCAGCGCCAACAGCACACGCTGCGAATGAACCAGACCGCCCATCATATCGAGGTTCTTCTGCATACGTTCCGGATAAACCAGCAGCTTGTCGACCACGCCGGTCAGGCGAGCGAGCGCGAAATCGAGCGTGATCGTCGCGTCAGGTCCGATGAAGCGCTCAACCGAGCTGTGCGAGATATCGCGCTCGTGCCACAGCGCGACATTTTCCAGCGCAGGCACAGCATAGCCGCGGATCATCCGCGCCTGGCCGGTAAGGTTTTCGGTCAGGATCGGGTTGCGTTTGTGCGGCATCGCGCTGGATCCCTTTTGCCCCGGCGCGAAGTATTCTTCGGCTTCCAGAACTTCAGTGCGCTGTAGATGCCGAACTTCAACGGCAAGACGCTCTATCGAGCTCGCGATGACGGCCAGGGTCGAGAAATACATCGCATGGCGATCGCGCGGAATCACTTGCGTCGAGACAGGCTCAGCCGTCAGGCCAAGTTTTTCTGCCACATATTCTTCGACCGACGGATCGATATTGGCGAAGGTACCAACCGCGCCGCTGATCGCGCAGGTTGCGATTTCCGCGCGCGCGTTGATGAGTCGCGTCTTGCAACGGTCAAATTCGGCATAAGCCTGCGCCAATTTCAGGCCGAAGGTGACCGGCTCTGCATGGATGCCGTGGCTGCGCCCGATGGTTGGAGTAAACTTGTGCTCCTCTGCTCGGCGTTTGATAGCCCCTAGCAGCGCGTCTAAATCTTCTAGCAAGATGTCGGTCGCACGCGCGAGCTGCACTGCCAGCGTAGTATCCAGAACATCGCTCGAGGTCATGCCTTGGTGCATGAAGCGCGCTTCCGGGCCGACTTGTTCTGCCACCCAGTCAAGGAATGCGATCACATCGTGCTTGAGAACGGCTTCCTTGGCATCAATTGCTGCCACATCGATCTTGGGTCCGGTTGCCCACCAATCCCAAAGCGCTTTCGCCCCGCTTTCCGGCACAACGCCAAGATCGGCGAGCTTTTGCGTCGCATGCGCTTCGATCAGGAACCAGATTTCATATTTGCTCTCCGGCTCCCAAATCGCCGTCATGGCAGGGCGGGCATAGCGAGGAACCATCTTCGAACTCCGATCGAGGCATTGAACGTGTGAGGCGCGGCTATGCGGTGCAGCCAAGAATGGCAAGGGGGTAGGGGGTATGGAACTTGCGCTTTCCCCTGCTACCATGCTGCCGCAATGTAACGGTCCTTCTTCTGGTACGAACCAGAGGGGGCAGGAGGACACAGCAGATGGCCGAGCAGGCTGAGGCCGCGGAAATAGAGGCGCAAAGCGGCGAAGAAAGCACGCTTTGGCGCAAGCTCGCCCGCGTATATGTGGGCACGACCGTTGTGGCCTGGCCGTTCACAGACTTGGCCATGCGGTTCTTCGTGGCGCTGCCATTCCTTCGCTCAGGCTATCTGAAGGCGAGCGACTGGCCGACAGCGGTTGATCTTGCCACATATGAGTATCCCGTCAGCTGGATGGCGCCGCAGAGCGCGGCAGCGACAGGGCTGGCAATCGAGCTCATCGCGCCCTTGCTGCTGTTGTTAGGCTTCCTGACGCGACCGGCGGCGTTTGCGATGGCGGTGCTTATGATCATCTCGCAAGTGGTCTATATTCCAACCACCACAAACTTGATGCTGATCGCGATGCTGGCCTGGTACGTGATCTACGGTCCGGCTTCGATCTCGCTCGATTTTTATTGGACCCGGCAATCGGCATTGGCTGACGCGCGAATCGTCAAGCATATGGTCGCTGTCGGAAAATGGTCGCGGGAAAACCTACCAGGAATCTTTCTGCTGGCCATGCGCGTTTGGCTGGGCGTGTCTTTGTTGGCGCTGGCAGGCGAGTTCGAACCATCGATAGCGCTTGCGACCTGGCTGCCCAGCACGAGCTTCTTTGGCCTGCCATATTGGGTGGCTATCCTGTTTGCGATTTTGCTGTTCACGGGGACTGCCGCCAGCCCGGTATCTTATACACTGACCTTTGTCGTGGCCGCATTTATGATAAGCGGGGTGCATCCAAGTGTCACCCTGTATCCGGTTCTGCTGCTCGGCCTCTACGATTCTCGGGGGGCGGGCGCGCTGTCGGTGGATCAAAGCGTCGAGCGTCTTCTGGCGAAGAAATATCCGTCTTTGAACGAAGATGACATCGATCAGGATGATTGGATCGGAACACTTAAGGGATGGTGGGATGACATCCGCGATTATTACAAATCCTGGAAGGAGAGCGGCTAACTTCAAGCGTTATCGCAATATTTGCTGGGATTTGATTGACTTGAGTCAGTAGAAAGTTAGCAATAGGCTCACAACAATTTGAATGTCGGGGCTAATTACATGAATTTCGCTAGATTTGGTGCGGCCGTGAGCATTGTCGCGGTTGCCGTTGCTGCGCCCGCTACGCTTTTCAGGGCGGCTGCGCTTGTCTCGCCTATCCCGTCAACCTGTTGCAGTGCCGCTGGATCAGCATTCAGCACAGCCGACAGCGTTCCGAACCGATTGAGCAACGCCTTGGCGGCGGGTTTGGTGTCACCTTGGCGCATGGCAGCGTACAGCAGATACTCCAGCACCTCGTAATCAGCTAGCGCCTCTGCGCCGCCAGTAAGCAATCGCTCACGCAATCGCGCGCGATGCCCGGCGCCTGAGTGCTTTGGCCCCTTTTTGTCCGAATTGTCTTCAGCTTTTGGCAATGCTGGCCCCGCTATCGATACTGCAACACAGCATTGCCTTTGTGCAGTGAAAGGCGCAAGAGTGCTCGCAAATGGCTGATGCCGAGGAACCCCCTGATACTATTCCCAAATCGCGGCGATATTGGCCGCAGCGCAAGCGATTCCAGTTCCTTCTGGTCTTGCTCATTCTGCTGTTGGTCAGCAGCTTGCTCACGTGGCGCGCCCGCGAAGATATCGCCGATGATCTGATCGTAACGCAACTTGATGCGCTAGGAATCGATGCGACCTATGAGATCGTAGATATCGGGCTGACGCAGCAAATCCTGCGCAATTTCGTGGTAGGCGACCCTGATAACCCTGACTTGGTAATCGAACGGGTTGAAGTCATCCCAGTGGTCGGCGTTACAGGCGTTGGCATTGGCACACTCACTTTGGTGAATCCGAAGCTGCGCGCAACATATATCGACGGCAAATTCAGTTTGGGCGCGTTGGACACAGCCTTCAAAAGCGGTTCTGATCAGCCCGCTAGCCTACCGAACTGGTCGCTAAATCTGGTCAATGCACGGGCACGAATTGCCACCGACTATGGCGTGGCTGGCTTGAAAGCTGACGGGCAAGGGCGCCTTGATGGCGGGTTTCAAGGAATAACCGCATTGGTAGCACCCGATTGGGATGTTGGTGGCTGCAATTGGAATTCGCTGCGGCTGGTGGGCGAACTCACGACATCGCGCGGGCAACCATATTTCAACGGCCCGCTTTCTCTGGAATCGCTTTCTTGCCAGGAAGGCGACATCGCAATTGCGCAAGCGACGATTAGCATGTCACTGGTTGGCAATACAGATTTGGCAAGAGGTTCCGGCGAGTTGGAACTGACGGTGCCCGAGATTGCGGCGGCGGGCAGCACACTGCGTGAGATGGACGGGGCGATACAATTCGATCTGGCCGATGGCTTGGCGAACATGCGCTATCAATTGGCAGCGGGAACAGCAGCGAATTCTTACGCAACAATCGATCGGCCGCGCGCGGATGGGGGAATGCGCTATCGGTTCGAGGATGGCCGGGTTGAGCTTGATGGCGGGCTGACAAGCGACGAGTTGCAGATGGGACGTAGTGCGCGAACCTCGTTCGGCACGCTGCGCACGGCGAGCGAAGGAACGCTGGCTGCGCCGCTGATTGCTCAGCTAGAACAGGCTTTGGAAAACAACCTTTCAGACAGTACGATGGCGGCTGAAGTTCTGGTCCGCAGCAACAGTGAGAGCATGTCGGTAGTTGTACCTTCTGCTCGTCTGCGAAACGCTGAAGGTCAAAGCCTGCTTGCCCTGTCGCAAGTCCAGATGTCCAGCGACGGCGAGGATGGGACCCCGCTCCGTCTTGCTGGAAATTTCGCTACGGATGGAACCGGGATGCCGCGCATTCGTGGGCGAATGGAAAACGATTCCGCGGGCAATCCCGCCTTTCGCATCGACATGGCGCCCTATCGCGCGGCTGGGTCGAGCGTTGCAATACCTCAGATGTTGCTCGCGCAATCTCGTGGCGGCTGGTCACTCAATGGCGAAGCCCTGGCTAGCGGGCAAATACCCGGTGGGACTGTCCGCGATCTGCGCCTGCCCATCGTAGGCGAATGGTCTGATCGGCGCGGATTGGCCATGTGGCGGCGCTGCACCGATATTCGCTTTGAAAAACTGGAACTGGCCGAACTTCGGCTGGAGCGGGACAGTCTCACGCTCTGCCCCGACGGAAATGGTGCAATTGTCCAAAGCGCTGCCTCTGGGACGCAGATTGCCGCACGCATCGAGGGGCTTGAGCTGGAAGGTCGGTTGGGTGACAGCCCGATACAACTCGCGTCGGGTCAAATCGGCTTCAATGCGGCTGACGGACTTGTTGCGGAGCAAGTCAACGTTAGCCTCGGGGAGGAAGAGGCAATTAGCGAGCTATCAATCGCGACCTTGACTGCCGGCTTTAAGGAGGGCGCTTCAGGTTCGTTCAGCGGCATCGCTGGCGGTTTGGATGCGGTGCCGCTCAACATTCAAGCTGGCGAGGGGGAATGGAGTTTCAACAATGGCCTGCTGCAACTGAACAACGTGCGATTTGATTTGCTTGATCGGTCTGAGCAGGAGCGGTTCGAGCGGCTCTTCGCGCGTGACGCTTCGCTAACGCTGGCGGACAATGTGATCGCAGCCAATGCGCTGATGCGGCATCCCGGATCGGACAGAGCCATCGTAGAGGTGAACCTGACTCACAATCTTTCCGATGCGGCCGGGTTTGCCGATCTCGACGTGCCCGGCATTGTGTTCGACGACAAGTTAGAGCCCGGCGCGCGGATAGACCAATGCGACGGTAATCTGCCGCGAGCGTCCGGGCCAACTGGCCTGACCTGCCTCGCGACAGGCGTTGTTGCACTTGCGCAGGGTGTCGTTACTGGGCGCGGTCGGATAGACTGGAATCCAGACGATATTGTCAGCAGCGGGACATTCCAGACTGAGGATTTTGACTTCGCCGCCGCCTTTGGCCCGGTTGAAGATGTGTCCGGCACAGTACATTTCAGCGACCTGCTCAGCCTGACCACAGATGGGACGCAGCAGTTGGCGATCGGGTCGATCGACCCAGGGGTGGTTGTATTTGATGGCACACTCGATTTCGCCATAATCGATGGTTCGCTTGTCTCACTGCGCGGCGGGCGCTGGCCGTTCTTTGGTGGAACGATGGAATTGCGGCCGACGGAGCTCAATTTCGCGATCAGCGAGGAGCGGCGCTATGTGATCGAAGTCACCAGCGTAGACGCGGCGCAGTTTATCGCGGCGATGGAATTCTCCAATATCAGCGCGAGCGGCACATTCGATGGCACGGTTCCATTGGTATTTGACGACATGGGCAATGGCCAGATCATCAATGGATTGTTGATCTCGCGGCCACCGGGCGGCAATCTCTCCTATGTGGGAGAGCTGACCTATGAAGATATGGGATTGATATCCAACTATGCGTTCCAGTCGCTCCGGTCGCTCGACTTCAACCAGATGATGGTTGAGATGGAAGGCCCGCTGACCGGTGAGATCATCACGCGTTTGCTGTTCGATGGCGTTCGCCAGGGCGAAGATGCTGACACCAATTTTATCACGCGCCAGATTGCGAAACTCCCGATCCGGTTCAACGTGAATGTACGCGCATCTTTCTATGAGCTTATGAACGACCTGCTTAAGACCTATGATCCTGCGACCAACATTGACCCGGGCTCGCTCGGGCTCGTTCGCGGGGAGGATGGGCGCATGGTGCGGCGATCGCTCCTAGAAGACAGTGAAACTACACCGGAAGAGACACCTTCCGATGAACTCCTCATTCAGCCACAAGAAAGCGACTCTCTGCCATGAATGCTGCAAGTTTGACCGCAAATCGGCGCGGTGCCACAAGCTTTCCGATGATCGGGAGCACACACGGCAAGCGCGCAGGATGGCGGCGCGGATGGGTCTTTGGCCCGATTGCGATATTGGCGGGGTGCATCACTGTTGAGGCGCCGGACGGGCCGATCGTGATCGAGCTCAACATCAACATCCGAAGCGAAGTGATTTATCAATTGGCTGAAGACACAGTCGAGACGATTGAAGAGAACGCTGACATCTTCTGATTGGAAGATGATTGAACAGGAAGGGCT
>JABDKI010000107.1 GCA_013002295.1 Altererythrobacter sp. | reverse complement strand
CTGTAGATGATCGACGTGCATGGCTTGCCAGCCTGTTCGATCACCATCTCGATTGTCTCTTCGTCGCGGTTCGTCAGCGCTATCGAAAACGGAACATTCATCTCGACATAGCGCGTAAAGCTGATCTCTCCACCGGTCAGAGTCAGGTCGGGCTTGCCCGTCAGAAGCGCGCAAAACTGCCGCCCGACCTCCGCCAGATGGACCGCGTTTACGTGATCGCCCGATCCATCAAGAAAGCGGCTGCCCGGCGGCATACCATTTGCATTCGTGATCAAGGCCGGTGTTTCCGTCGCGCCTTCATCCAACGGCGCAATCAGCGCGTGTTCGCTATCCAGAGCGCCCACCGCCTCGCGCGGGGCGAATGTGAACGGCGGCGGCTGCTTTTCAGCGTCGAGTTCCTTTTTGGCTTTGCTACGCCAGCCTTCGAAATTGCGGTTCTGAAAGACAACGCCCCTGCCCGCCGTGCGGTAGACCAGTCGCTCTTCCGCATCGAACAAATCAATGCCGAAGCCGATCTTTTCACCGTCCGCGCGATTGCCCATGATGCCGCGTACAGGAATGCCCGCGCCCGCTTTATCGATTTCCCAGCTCATCCAGGTTAGCGCGCTCCATTTGGATGGATCGAGCGTGCCACGCGCAGCTGAGCATTCAACACTGATGTAATAGTTGAACGTCTGGATGAAGATTGGATGCGTCGGGGGCAAAGCAAGCCAGCGCCAAGCGCCCACATCGCCGGAGCATGCGAAGGCGACCGACCCGTCTTCAAGGATTACATGATCGCAGGTATATGTCTTTGCCGCACCGGGTGCCATGGCGATATCGATGGCAGGTGGGTCGAGATTAAACAAGGATCGAAAGATAATGCTTGATCTAAACCATACTTGAGGTTGCATAGGGTGAGTCCGATGATTCTAATTGAACCAAAAGGACTGAAGAATGGATCTCAATCAGGTGACTATTGGCGCGGTTGATTTTGACGCGTCGCTCGATTTCTATACCAAGCTGGGGCTTAAGCTGATCGTACTGGCCGATGGGCGCTACGCGCGTTTTGAAATGCCGTCCGGCTCCAGCACACTGTCGCTTCATCATGATGCTGCGCATCATCCGGGCGGAACTCTGATCTACTTCGAAGTCGACGATATCGATGACAAATACGCGCGATTGCTGGCGCAGGGCGTAGAGTTTGACAGCCCGCCGCGCGACGAACGCTGGAACTGGCGGGAAGCGCGCTTCCGCGATCCGGCAGGAAACAAGCTTTGCCTGTTCCATGCTGCAGCAGACCGACGCTTTCCCCCGTGGCGGTTGGAATCCTCTAGCGCGAGCTAACCGGAAACGAACGTTTCATGGATGATCCTGGCGGCGTTCTTGCAGTATGACTTAGCAGACGCAGGCAACGGTGCAGGCAATCAGTCAACCTTGACCTTGGCAGCAAAACTCTTCCTGAGCTTTTGCAGTTTGGGAGGGATGACCGCCAAACAATACGGATTGCGTTGTCCTTCGCCTTCCCAATATTCCTGATGGTAGTCCTCCGCCGGATACCAGGTCGCAGGCCCTTCGATTGTCGTGACTGCGCCACCGCCATTGTCCGCATTCCAACGCGCGATGGCGGCCTCGGCAACTTCGCGATCCAGATCGTCGGACAGAAAGATCGCACTGCGATACTGCGTGCCGATGTCGTTACCCTGGCGATTGAGCTGGGTCGGGTCATGCGTACCCATAAACACATCGAGGATCTCAGCTTGAGATATGGCATCAGGATCATAGCTAACGCGGATCGCCTCAGCATGGCCCGTCTGACCCGAGCACACTTCCTTGTAAGTCGGATTGGCATTGCCACCACCGATGTAGCCGCTTTCAACTTCGCTTACGCCCACTACGTCTCGAAACACCGCTTCTGTGCACCAGAAACATCCGCCTGCTACGATTGCCTGCTCGACTGCTGCCATCATCAATTCTCCTGTTCTGAAAGGACAAATAGGAATTCGGGGCACACTTGTCATGGTTACGCGTTCAGCTAAGGAATTTTTGCAAACTCGAAGGACAGAGGAACCCCCGATGAAGAAACTTGTATTAGCGGCTGCCGCCTTGGCATTGACTACACCATTTGCTCCCGCGATGGCTGATGGCCATGGGGCCCACCCGACGCTGGAAGAAGTGCTGGCAGACGAACGCCGCGATGGTGATCGTGCGCGCGACCAATATCGCAACCCTTCTGAAACGCTCGCCTTTTTCCAGATAGAGCCGACCATGACGGTTGCCGAATATGGCCCCGGTGGTGGCTGGTATACTCGCGTGCTGGCACCTTGGATCATGCCACATGGCAAGTATATTGCGGTCAACGGCGATAGCGATGCGCGCACATACAACAGCCGCGCGCAAGAAGCCCGCGCCAAAGCCTGGACCGAGAATTTCAAACGCGGCCTCGCGGAAGGTTCGGGCATGTCGGAAAACGATGTCATGGCTTTCGAAATTGACGAAATGCCGGATGGCGTAGCTGGCACTGTCGACCGCGTAGTGATCTTCCGTTCAATGCACGGGCTGAACATCAACAATCAGGCCGACGATGTTTTGAAAGCGGCGCGTCAGCTGCTCAAGGACGATGGCATGGTTGGCGTGGTTCAGCACCGCGCACCCGAAGGCGCGTCTTACGATGACTATGGCGCGAAACAGCGCGGCTACATGCGCACGCAGGATGTCGTTGCAATCTTTGCGGCGAACGGCTTTGAGCTGGTCGATAGCAGCGAAGTGAATGCCAACCCTCAGGATACGGCCGATCATGAGCGCGGCGTGTGGGAAATGCCGCCGGTTTGGTCGACCAAACGCGAGGAGTTGAAAAACCTCGGCGAAAGTGATCGCATGACACTGTTGTTCAAGAAAGCGGACTGATTTCCGCCGGGCTGTTCAAGAAGACAGACTAAGATTAAAGGGGCGGCACTATGAGAGAGATCACAGTTGCCGCCCTTCAACTCGCGCTGGGCAGCGAGGATGAACAGGAAAACATCGCCGCTGTCAGCGAGCTGGTGGAGCAAGCCGCCGCGCGCGGTGCAGAAATCATCCTGCCGCCCGAACTTTTTTCAGGCCCCTATTTCTGCAAGACAGAGGAAGAGGAGCTATTCGCGCTGGCCCGGCCAACGCTTGAGCACCCTTCTGTCATTGCAATGCGAAAGCTCGCCGCGAAGCTGAAGGTTGCGATCCCCACCAGCTTTTTCGAGCGTGACGGGCATCACTATTACAACACGCTCGCGATGATCGGCCCGGATGGCGACGTGATGGGCACTTACCGCAAGAGCCACATTCCCGACGGTCCGGGCTATGAAGAGAAGTTCTATTTCCGCCCTGGCAATGACGGGTTCAAGGTGTGGGATGTGTGCGGAACGCGGATCGGCCTCGGCATATGCTGGGATCAATGGTACCCCGAATGCGCCCGCGTAATGGCTCTCAAGGGCGCAGAATTGCTGTTCTATCCCACCGCAATCGGGTCAGAGCCCTATAACGGAGACTTTGACACGAGCCGTATGTGGCAACGCGCGATGCAGGGCCATGCGGTGTCCAACTGCATGCCGGTGGTCGCCGCCAACCGGATTGGTGAGGAGCAGGGCCAGGTATTCTATGGCCACAGCTTCATCACCAATGAATGGGGCGACATGGTGTGCGAATTTGGCGCAGAGGAATCGGGCGTGCTCGTTGCAACGCTCGATCTCGATCAAGCTGCAACCCACCGCGCTGGCATGGGCTTTTTCCGTGATCGCCGCCCGCAGCTTTACGGGCGAATCAGCGAAGACATCTGATCTGCGCGGCTAGTCGCCCGCCAGTTCCTTCAACATAATCGCCCAATGATCGAGACCGTTGAGAAACGCGTCGACATACATCCGCTCGTTCAATCCATGCGCGAACATATCCTGCGGACGTGAGCCCGCACCGCTGATCGCCACAGTGTCATACCCAAGCGTGCGATAATGCATGCCATCGGTCCCGCCCGATTCCATATAAGGGATAATCGGGATGTCCTGTCCCCAGCGCGCTTTCAAACTCTTCGCCAATGCCGCGCGCACATCATCGCGCAATTGCGATTCCGGGCTTTCCGTCACATCCGTAATCAAGTTGAAGGCGACGTTGTCATTGCCAACAACTTCTTTCAGCTTGGCTTCGGTCGCGGCCGCACCAACGCCCGGGAAAATGCGGCAGTTGACGGTTGCGGTCGCGCTTTGCGGCAAGGCGTTTTCGGCGTGTCCGGCGCGAAGCATCGTGGCAATGCAAGTCGTGCCGAGCGTGCCTACTGTCTCCGGGTTAGATTGCAGCATGGCGATGGCAACTGAGTTTTCAGGGTCTTCAGCGAAAGTGCGCATCGCTGCGCCCAAAGCACCCGGCACGCTCTGACCCAGCGCACCCAGATAGCTGCGAGTTAGTGCGGTAGCCCGCACCGGAAACTTATGGTCGCGGACCCGCGTCAACGCGTCAGCCAGTTCATAAATCGCATTGTCGCTACGCGGGCGTGACGAGTGCCCGCCCGGATTGGTGATCGTCAGCTCCCAAGTGGCAAAGGTCTTCTCTGCCGCCTGCACACGCATAGCGAGCGGCGTGTACTCGTCCGCCAGCGCCAGTCCGCCCGCATCGCTGTTCAGCACAAACTCCGGATCGACATTTTCGGCCACCCATTTCGCCTGCGCGCGGGTCGAGATCATTCCCGTTTCTTCGTCTCCGGAGAACACAAGGTAAAGATCGCGGCTGGGCGTCCAGCCTTCGCGCTTCAAACGCAAGAATGTCTGCGTCAGGTTCATCACACCATATTTGTTATCCAGCGTGCCGCGCCCGAAGAAATAATCGTCTTCAAAGATCAGCTTGAACGGCGGGCGCTCCCAATCTTCTGGCAGCGCATCGACCACATCCATATGCGCCAGCAGAACGAGCGGATTTTTGCCGGATGACCCATCGCCGCGGTAGCGCACGACCAAGCCCTGTGTCGGCTCGCCGTCGCTATCATAATCGGTGACCATTACGTCTTCATCTGCGAACCCCTCGCCTTTGAACCAGCCAGTCAGATAACTGACCATCGCCGGCACTTGCTGGTGCCCGCGCGCTGTGCGGAATGCGATAATGTCCTCGTAGATGTCGAGCGCGATCTGTTGCTCGGTCGTCAAATCCTGAACATGGCCATCATGTGCCTGCGCTGGCAGCGCCGCGGCAGATGCGAGCAGCGCAGCCGCTCCAGTCGAAAACATGGCTTTCATTGATCCCCCTGACCGATACTCCTTCCCATCGCGTAACAGCGCTATCGAGCGAAGTCGATCTGGATTGTTTGCATCGTTCCGCGCGCAAGCTACGACACGGCATGGCGAAGCCCTCTCACCTCTACCTGATCGCGCTTGGATCAAACGTCCGGACGGTGTCCGACGGTGCGCCAAGCCAGGTTCTCGAAAGCGCCTTAGAGGTTTTGGAAGATCTCGGCCTGTTGTTCCACGCGGTCGCACCCATCATTACAACCCCGCCTGTTGGACCTTCACAGCGCAAATTTGCCAATAGCGCCGCCGTTATCGAGACATTTCGCGAGCCGGAAGCACTGCTGGCGTTGCTTAAAGCCACCGAGCAGATCTTCGGTCGCAAGTCGCTTGGCCAGCGTTGGCGTGCACGTGTTCTCGATCTTGATATCGTGCTGTGGGACGGAGGCGTTTGGGACAGCGAATCGCTCGCCATTCCGCATCCCGAATTCCGAATCCGCGACTTCGTTTTGCAGCCAGCCAGCGTCATTGCTGGCGATTGGCGCGATCCGATTACAAATTTGTCGCTCGCACAGCTATATGCACGCTTGACCAAGCCGCGCCCTATCCCTAGGTGACGCGCCTCGTGCAACGCTACCGAACGGTGTTGCGCATCAGGTGGGCCGTTAGCTCAGTCGGTAGAGCAACTGACTTTTAATCAGTAGGTCGCAGGTTCGACCCCTGCACGGCTCACCACCTTTTCCTTTGAACGACGATTAGAGGAACGTCCCCCCCCTGCGACGGAAATTGTCCGCGCCTAGTGACGGTGTTCGACAATGATTGGTCCAAACCGGATGGGCGCCGGGATTAACTCGGCGAAGAACCTCAAGTAGGCGTGGCGGCCACAGAGGCACTCTGTGGCACACACCCCGAGCTCAATCTGGGCAGATCAGAAATTGTATCCCAGCTCAACACCGAACCGGCGCAGGCCGCCGGGCGAATTGAACGATCCGCCAAACTCGATCGCCGGAATAACTTCATTGAGATATTCGCGGTCGAGCAAGTTGTCGGCAAACGCGGTTATGTTCCAGTTCTCACCTTCCACACCGAACCGGACATCAAGCACCCCGAAAGCTTCGCGCTCTGTGATGGAATAATCCGCGTCACCGACAAAAGCCGGCAGTGCGAGCGCGGAAATCGGCAGCAATCCGCTGAACAATGTCGGCGAGGTGTTTTCCTGCACAGTGTGGAACCAGGTCGGGCCGGTGATGCGATAATCAGCGCGCATGACCAGGTCGAGGCTATTGTTCAGCGGCGTATCGATCTGCGTGCCAAGGTTGATCGTGTAATCGGCGGTATAAGGCGATTCATTGCCGACCGTAATAGGGCGCGAGGCGTTTTCCTTGATCTCGCTCTCGGTCACGTTGACCGAACCGAACAAGTCCCAGCCATCGATGATCTCGAAGGTGAGGTTCGCTTCGGCGCCGTAGATCTCGACTTCGTCGATGTTGGACACCACGCGCAGCAGGCCAAACCCGCCCACGAAGAATTCGAAGAACTGCATGTCGTCGACTGTCGTGTGATAGCCCGCGAGATCGAAGGTGATGCGGCCATCAGCAACATTGCCCTTCACGCCCAGTTCGAACGCGCTGGAAGTTTCCTTGCGGAAGATATCTTCGATCAGGACATCGGTGCCGATGAACTGGTTGAATGCCTGATCGACAATCGCGGCCGAGCCCTGGTTGTTGAAACCGCCTGACTTAAAGCCGACACCCCAGTTGGCATATGCGTTGATGTCATCGCTCAAGGCGTAGCGCAGCGAGATCTTGGGCTGGAACTGCTTGAACTTGCGTGACTGGTCGGGGATCGGGCCAAAGGCTTGCCCCGGATTGATCGGTCCGCCGGTGATCGGATCATCGATCGCCGGAACAAGGTTGTCGACCCGGCGGTCTTCGACGTCATAGCGGCCAGCGAAACCGATTTCGAACCGGTCGCTTACTTCGTAGTCAACCGCAGCAAACACTGCATAGACGTCAGTCGAGAAATCATCATTGAACAGCTGGGTGGTCGGGTTTCCGGTCCCCGGTGCATTGTACAAATCACGGCTTATGCCGTTACCCAAATCCGCGCCCAGGCTGACGCCGGTCTCACGGCTGATGTTGAGATAGTAGGCACCAACCTGCCACTGCAGCGGGCCGATATCGTTCGATGCCAGGCGGATTTCGGCGCTGACATCGGTCTGCTCGCGCAATTGCAGCTGCGTGCCGTCACATGTGGTGGGGCTGTAAGGGCCGAATGTGGAGCCATTGGCCGGATCGAAAATGAACGGCACGGGTGTTTGCCCGATGAAGCCCGGCTGGTTGACCGGGAATCCGGTCAGAGCGGCGGTCGTGGCAAAGCACTGTCCCGCCACATCCGCTGCGGTCTGCGTTGGCGCGGGGAACGGGATGAAGCGCGCGAAATCCGCTGATGTACCGTCCGCGCCGAGGATCTGATCAACATCACTGTACAGCGCCCAGGCGGTCAGAGTGACGCTGTCAAACTCGTGCTCAATCTTGGCCGACACTTCAAACGACTGTTGCTCGTTGAATGATGGTATATTCGAATAATAGTTGAACGGGTGATCGTTCACGTCTTCGAAGAACGCCGGATTCACGGCCGCGAAATTGGGCAAGTGGAATGCCGCGTTAAAATTGATCGCGTTGCCGGTAAGGTCAGAATAGCGCGCTTTCACGTCCAATTCCGTGCCGGGGCCGATTTCCGCAACAAGGCGACCATCGACCGACCAGATCTCTTGAGAATCCACCGTGTTGGCGTTCTGGAAATCGTCACGATAGAAACCGTCGGTGGTTGAATAGCTACCCGAAACAACCAGGCCCACCCCTTCGCCAAGAGGTGTCGAGACATAGCCGCTGGCCGAATAGGTGTTGTCTTCAGCCGCGCTCACGCGCACGCCGCCTTCCAGAAAGTCGCTTGGCTTCAATGTCTGAATGACAACCGCGCCGGCCGCAGCATTGCGCCCATAGAGCGCGCCTTGCGGACCCTTGAGGATTTCGATCTGACGCAGCGTGCCCTGATCCTGGTTGAGCTGTGCGGTATTCGTCTTGAGGATACCGTCGACCACCAGCGCAACCGAGCTTTCCGCATCGCGCGCGCCGTTGATGCCGCGAATGTTGATCTGGGTATCGCCCGCTTCGGCTGTGCCAGTAACAATGGTTACGCCCGGGGTCAGCTGGACAAATTCGTCAGCCTTCTGGATCCCCGTCTTCTGGAGCGCATCAGCGGTGAACACGGTGATGGCCGTCGGCACCTCAGCCAGCGTTTCAGACTGACGGCGCGCCGTTACAATGATGACATTGCTTTCTTCGGCCGCTTCCGTGCTGTCCCCTGCGTCCTGAGCGATGGCTGGATTTGCTGTGACCAGCACGCCGAGAGCGATGCCCGATGCGAGTGTGACTTTGAAGTTCCTCATCTTCTATACTCCCTATGCCGCTGTGTGCAGGTCGGCTGTGGTGACGGAGGCAATGGCGAAAACGCCTGCCCAAAATGATTAATCCCTCTTGACGAAC
>JABDKI010000073.1 GCA_013002295.1 Altererythrobacter sp. | reverse complement strand
CTGGCAGCAAAGCGAGAGTGGCGATAGGTAAAAGCGACCGCTTGATATTCATCGCGCCTAATTCGCGCACTGCAATGGGATTGGCAATGGCAAAATCTTCCGCACGAACTGCCACACGATCATCTGGCCGTGGTTGGATCGTAATGCTCCTGCTTGTGGCAGTGTTAGCAGCAGCAGGTTGGTATTTCCGCGAACCGGCGCAGGGTTATGCGCAAACAGCGACCGCATATTCCGCGCGCGTGGCATGTTCGTGCAGATTTGTGGCCGGGCGCGACCTGGAGGATTGCGAGAAAGACAAGCTTGCCGGCATGGAGCTGGTCACTTTGACCGAAGATGTTGCTGCGCAGTCTGTCACTGCGCGTTTCCCGCTGATTTCCCATGACACAGCTAACTTCCGCGAAGGATATGGCTGCGTGCTGGAGGAATGGGAGGGCTAAGCGCGTCTATGCGGCGCTGGTCGTGCTTTCGATCCAGCCGCCGCCGACAACGCGGTCGCCAGCATAGATCACCGCCGCTTGCCCGGGGGCGACACCGAATTCGGGCTGATCGAAGCGAATGGTTGTCGCTGCACCGTCGCCCAGCGGCCCGTCGAGTACAATCGGCACAGGTTTGGCCAAACTTCGCACTTTGGCCGTTAGCGGCGCATCAGGCAGCGGCCCGATGCGATTTGTCTCGATCACTGTTGCCGACGATACCGCCAGCATGATCTTGGGACCGACTTTGACAGCACGATTGGCTGCATCAAGCCCCACAACATAGAGCGGTTCAGGCTGCCCGCCGATGTCCAGACCGCGGCGCTGACCAACTGTATAATGAACGATGCCCTTGTGCTCGCCCAGTGTCTCGCCGGTCTGAGCGTGGACGATCGGACCAGAAGCGCCGCCCTCTGGCCGCATCTTCTTCACGATCTTTGCATAATCACCGTCCGGCACGAAGCAGATGTCCTGACTGTCGGGCTTGTTGGCATTGCGCAGCTCAGCCTGCTCAGCCAATTCGCGAACCTGCGTCTTGGGCAGGCCGCCCAATGGGAAGCGCAGATAATCCAGCTGATCATCTGTTGTGGCATAGAGGAAGTATGATTGATCCCGTGCCGGATCGAGTGCGCGATGCAATTCCGGCCCCGCTGCACCAATATGTCGCCGCACATAGTGTCCGGTGGCCAGGCAATCCGCGCCCAACTCACGCGCCATCTTGAAAAGATCGGTGAACTTGGGCCCCATATTACATCGGATGCATGGCACGGGCGTGCGCCCGGCAAGGTATTCATCGGCAAACTGCTCGACCACGTCTTCGCGAAACGCGCTTTCGTGATCGAAAACATAGTGCGCGATGCCAAGGCGATCGGCGACATTGCGGGCATCCGAAATGTCATCGCCTGCACAGCATGCGCCCTTGCGCCCGGTTGCCGCGCCATAGTCATAGAGCTGAAGTGTAATACCTATCACTTCAGCGCCGCTGGCCATCGCCAAAGCCGCCACCACGGACGAATCGACACCGCCGGACATTGCAACAACGATGCGGCTTTCGCTTGCCGGTTTGGGCAAGTCGAACAATGCTTCGGGCGTCAACCCTGCGGAAAGTTGCATCGCGATGGTCATGATTGGCAGCGCCCCTACACGTGTTCGCGGCGCAACTCCAGTGATCTGACATTGCACTGCTGAGCGCGGTCTAATCCTAAACACAGGGTAAACCGCAGCTTTACCTGATCTTGAGAAGC
Organism: Altererythrobacter sp.; assembly: GCA_013002295.1. GTDB lineage: Bacteria > Pseudomonadota > Alphaproteobacteria > Sphingomonadales > Sphingomonadaceae > Erythrobacter. The sequence continues at coordinate 5,782 of JABDKI010000073.1, read as the reverse complement.
TTGGGTTTAAAGCGCTGATCATGATGTTCGATTCTCGAATCACACCCATTGCCACCAAAGGCGCATCGCAGAGCAAAGCCCTGCGCGCATTCGGCTGGCATGAACTGACTGCGCGGATCAATGCCGCGCGTGATCTGCGCGAAGAGTTGTCTGGCGAAGCAACCTTGATGACCTCTAGCTTTGCAGATGCCGCTGCCGGCTATTTTGCTGTTGGAAAGCAAGGCAAACGGGACGTTAACCCTAATGCTTTAGAGGCGAGAAAAGCGTGTGATGGCAAAGAGATCTTCGACGCATGTGATGCGAGAGCAAGCGAAGCAAGAGAGATAAATGATTGAGAACCAAGACATCCGGCCGGCTCAGGTGATTGGCCCCCTCGGGGAGCCGCTGACCATTGACGATCTGCCTTCGCCAGAGACCAAGCGATGGGTCGTTCGCCGCAAGGCGGAAGTGGTTGCGGCTGTCAACGGCGGGTTACTGACGATCGATGAAGTTCTTGATCGTTACGGGCTGACGCTGGAAGAGTTTGCTTCATGGCAACGCGCAGTGGACCGCTCTGGCATGCAGGGCCTGCGTGTAACTCGCATCCAGCACTATCGCGATCTGTACGAGCGTCAACTCAAATACTGACCGCGTAGAATACCTAGAACGCGCACACGGCGTGAGGGGGGCGGCCTTCTCGCGCCGTTTTCGTATTTGCCGTCGATCCGTGATTTTACATAGCTCACCTTGCTTAAACGTGCCCCAACAGTCCATAAGGCGCGCATAGCAAGAGGAGGAATTCACTATGGGTTGGATTATTGCACTGATCGTGGGCGGTGTCGCTGGCTGGCTGGCAAGCTTGGTCATGAACCGTGACGCTTCGATGGGCATTTTTTGGAACATTGTGGTTGGCTGCGTTGGTTCGATTGTTGGCAATATGATTGCTGGCCCGCTGCTTGGCATTAGCGGAAGCGTACAGGAATTCTCGATCACGGGCCTGATTGTGGCTGTGGTCGGCGCTGTGGTACTGCTGGGCATTGTAAATCTGGTTCAGCGCGGGCGCGTTCGCTGAGCCTTACAGTAGCACTAAATTATTGATTTTGAGGAGCGGGGCTGTTCATTCAGCCTCGCTTTTCTTTTTTTACGCGGGAACGAAGCCAGAAGCCCCTCGTCGTAACACTATGTCGCTGGTCGAGCGGCGCATTGCGGTGCAAGATAGACATATTTATTGGATGTTGCGCAGGGTGAGTTATGCGTCTAACACACTTCGCGCAAAGGAAGCGCCATGAATTACGAAGCCAAATTCAAGTCTGAGACGGTCGATTCTATCCAGTCTGACTATGATCTCTCCGGTCAAACCGAGCGTCCCTCGCGCTTGAAGTGGGTCATTGCGGCTACCGTGATGATCATCGCCATCCTGGCTGCGCTCTATTTCTTCCTGACAACCGGCGATACGGCTGGCGCAGGGGCGGGCGATGACAACTCTCAGGCGCCTAGTGTGACTGTAATTGCGCCGGGTCGCACAGAAATGACCGGCTCGCTTGTAGCGACCGGAACTCTGGCGGCACGCCGGGAAATGCCAGTTGGCGTAGTTGGTGAAGGCGGCCGTGTTGTCTCGGTCCCTGTCGAACAGGGCCAATGGGTGAAGGCCGGGCAAGTTCTGGCTTCGATTGACCGTTCGGTTCAGTCGCAACAAGCGCGCAGCGCGGCGGCGCAAGTCGAAGTTGCCACAGCCGATGCCGAATTGGCGCAGGCAAATCTCGACCGCTCGCTCCAATTGGTTGAGCGCGGTTTTGTTTCGAAAGCACAGGTGGATCAACTGACCGCGACTCGCGATGCCGCACAGGCTCGCGTTTCGGTGGCGCGCGCGCAGTATAATGAGCTGCTTGCTCGCAATGCCAGGCTGAACATCGTTGCACCTGCTGCGGGCCTGTTGCTTGAGCGTAATGTCGAGCCTGGCCAGACAGTCAGTGCTGGTTCGGGCACGCTGTTCCGCATCGCCAAAGGCGGCGAGCTGGAGCTCAACGCCCAGGTTGGCGATAGCGAGCTTGTGCGCCTTTCGGTCGGACGTCCGGCTCAGGTGCGGCCAGTGGGTTCGGACGATAGTTTTGAAGGGCAGATCTGGCAGATTGCACCATTCATTGACGAGCGTACGCGCCAGGGCACGGTCCGCATCGCGCTGCCTTATTCGCCAGAATTGCGTCCGGGCGGTTTTGCGACAGCCGAAATCAGCAGCGGCGCTGTGAATGCACCGATGCTGCCGGAGTCCGCTATACTCTCTGATCAGGAAGGCAGCTTTGTCTATGTGATCGACGACGAGAACAAGGCGCGTCGCCGCGGTGTCGAAACCGGCCTCATAACAGACAGCGGTATTGCGATCGTCTCTGGGCTCGATGGCACCGAACAGGTCGTTCTGCGTGCTGGCGGCTTCTTGTCCGATGGCGAATCGGTCGCGCCGCAGCTGCAAGAAGAATAGGGCGGAGGGCTCCTCGTGAATTTTCGCAACATCTCAGCATGGTCAATCCGTAACCCGACCATTCCGCTCGTCCTTTTTGTGTCGGTGCTTCTGGCAGGCATGCTTAGCTTTGCGCGCATGGATGTTGTGAACAATCCGGATGTCGAGTTTCCCGGTGTTCGGGTGAGTATTTCCCAGCCGGGCGCTGCGCCGACGGAGATCGAGAACCAGATTACACAGCAGGTTGAATCGGCTGTGCGCTCGCTCAACGGGGTGCGCAACATCAGCTCGACCGCTAGCGAGGGCAACTCGAGCACATTTGTAGAATTCGAAATCGGCACCGACCCGAACGTGGCCGTCGCAGACGTCAAGAACGCGGTCGACACAGTGCGCGGCAGCTTGCCAGACGGGATTCTTGAACCGCGCGTCAGCCGCGTTGATATCGCCGGCGGCTTCTTGGGCATTTTTGCTGTTGAAGCCAATGACATGACGATCGAACAGCTCAGCTGGTTTATCGATGACACTGTTGCAAAGCGTTTGCTCGCTATTCCCGGCATGGCAGAGGCGGGCCGATTTGGCGGCGTGAACCGCGAGATTGAAGTCACCCTCGACCTGCAAAAGATGCAATCGCTTGGGGTTACTGCAAGCCAGATCAACCAGGTATTGCGCGCTGACAATATCGATGCAGCGGGCGGCATGGCAGAGGTTGGCGGAACGCGGCAATCGGTTCGTGTTCTGGGCAATGATGCAACCGCTTTCGAACTTTCGCAGCGCCAGATCCGCCTTTCGAGCGGTGTTACGGTCAAGCTATCTGACGTCGCTCGTGTGCGCGATGGCTTCTCCGAGCGCACGTCGATCAGCAAGGTGCGCGGCAAGGAAGTGGTAAACTTCTTCATGTCCCGTGCAAAGGGCGCCTCGGACGTTACCGTATTTGACCAGGCCAAAGTCGTGATCGAGGAGATTCAGGCGGAAAATCCGAACGTGAAGTTCATTCCGCTGTTCAACACGGTGAAATATACCGAAAGCCAATACGAAAGCTCGATTGCGGCGATGGTCGAAGGCGCCGTTCTGGCTGTGATCGTGGTCTTCTTCTTCCTGCGCGACTGGCGCGCCACAATGATTTCTGCTGTTGCCATCCCGCTGTCGGCCATCCCGACCTTTTGGTTCATGGATCTGATCGGGTTTAACCTCAACTTCCTGTCGCTGCTTGCGCTGGGCCTGGTGGCCGGCGTGTTGGTCGATGATGCGATCGTGGAGATCGAGAATATCGTGCGGCATATGCGGATGGGCAAATCGGCTTATCAGGCCTCGATCGATGCCGCAGATGAAATTGGCCTGCCTGTTGTGGCGACCAGCTTCTGTATCGTCGCGGTGTTTCTGCCCGTTGGACTGATGCCGGGAGTGACGGGCCAGTTCTTCAAGAACTTCGGCCTCACCGTTGTGATTGCTGTGCTGATGAGCCTAGCAGTGGCACGTATGATCACGCCAATGCTTGCGGCCTATTTCCTTGAGGCGAAAGGCAATGCGGCCCACGGCGAAGGCAAATGGATGGACCGCTATATGGGCGTCCTGCGCTGGTCGCTGAACCGCGGCAAGATGCATGCGCGGCGCGAGGGATTGCCTGGGCCAAAGCGTCGCTGGCTTTATGTAATAGCGTTTCTTTTGCTGATTCCACTCCTGCTGGTCGCGTCGGGTGTCGCGGTTTTTGCCTCGTTCGGTGCGATGGACGGTCTGCAAGTCGCATCAACTATTGCCGGCGGACTTACCGGAGGCGAACATTCGTTCTTCTACGGCTGGATCGAGCGGCCAATTCTCATCCTACAACTTGCGATCGCGACCGCCCTTGGCTTCGTTGCATTGCTCCTTGTTTTTGGTTTGCTTGGCCTTGTCACGCGCCTGTTCGGAACTCGCATGGCGCAGACATGGCAATACCTTCACGCCCGTTTCTTCGATCACCGCGTCTGGATGCTCGGCCTGGGCTATTTCTCATTCCTGCTGACCATCCTGTTGTTCGGTCAGACGCCGTTTCAGTTCAATCCCGAGATTGATGACGAGAACGCGCAGATCGAAATCGAGATGGTGCCGGGCACCACACTAGAGACGACCGAGCGAGTGACCGAGCAAGTCGCCGATCTGCTTTACGAACAACAGGAAGTGCTGCGTGCTTTGGAGCGTGTGCAACAAGGCCAAGCCACGATCTACATCACCTTGAAGGATGACCGTGATCGTAGCTCGATCGAGTTTGAACGTGAAATGTCGCCCATTCTCGCGCGTATTCCCGATGCGCGCGTGCGTTTCCAGAATCAGAACGGTCCTGGCGGCGGTGGCAGCGGCCGCGCGCTAACGATCATGCTCGCCGGTTCGGATCCGGTCTTGCTGAACGATACAGCGGCGCGCCTGGTAGAGGAAATGAAGGGCCTCGACGAGATTGTTGCCCCCCGGATCAGCGCAGACATTCCGCGCCCGGAAATTATCATTCGGCCGCGTACCGAATTGCTTTCCGAACTGGGCATTTCGACAATCGCGCTGAGCCAGACGATCCGCATCGCGACGATGGGCGAGATCGAGCAAAACTCTGCCAAATTCTCCCTATCTGATCGCCAGATTCCGATCCGTGTGCGTTTGCCCGAGGGGGATCGCCGCGATCTGACCACGCTGCAGAACATGCCGGTGCCCACCAATACGGGTACGTCCGTGCCGCTTGGAACAGTCGCCGACATCACCTTCGGTGCGGGACCAACGCGTATTCAACGCTATAATCAGAACCGCCGCGTTTTCGTTGGTGCTGACTTGGCGAGCGGCGTCTTGCGGGGCGATGCAATGCAGCTGATCAACGCGCTGCCGACATTGCAGGATCTGCCCCAAGGCGTGATCCGTGACAATGTTGGCGAAGACGAACTTCAAGCCGAACTGCTTTCCAACTTCATGACCGCACTGGTGGCCGGCATTCTGCTGGTGTTCGGCGTGCTCGTGCTGCTCTACAAGCGTTTGATGAGCCCGCTCGTCAATATGACTTCGCTGGCGCTTGCGCCACTTGGCGGAATCTTCCTCGTCTGGCTGGTGGGCCAGCCGCTCTCCATGCCGGTGCTGATCGGAACACTGCTGTTGCTGGGCATCGTCTCGAAGAACTCGATCCTGCTGATCGACTTCGCGATTGAAGAGATGGCGAAGGGAACGCGGAAACTCGATGCAATCATGGAGGCCGGGCACAAGCGTGCACAGCCGATTGTGATGACCACGGTTGCGATGACTGCGGGCATGGTGCCAACCGCTATTTCGCTGACGGGTGATGGTGCGTGGCGCGCGCCGATGGGCACAGTGGTGATCGGCGGATTGATCCTCTCGACA
>JABDKI010000042.1 GCA_013002295.1 Altererythrobacter sp. | reverse complement strand
TATTGATTGAGGATGAGCCAACTACAGCAAAAGCTATCGAGCTGATGCTGACGACTGAAGGCTTTAACGTTTACTCGACTGATCTGGGCGAGGAAGGCTTGGATCTGGGCAAGCTTTATGATTACGACATCATCCTGCTCGACCTGAACCTGCCGGACATGCATGGCTATGACGTGCTTAAGAAGCTGCGCGTCGCCAAGGTGCAGACACCGGTGCTGATCCTTTCTGGTATCGCAGAGATGGACAGCAAGATCCGCTCATTCGGCTTTGGCGCTGATGATTACGTGACCAAGCCTTTCCATCGTGAAGAGCTGGTCGCACGTATTCACGCTGTTGTGCGCCGTTCGAAGGGCCACAGCCAGTCGATCATTCGCACCGGCAAACTGGCGGTAAACCTTGATGCCAAGACCGTAGAAGTCGACGGCGCCCGCGTTCACCTGACCGGCAAGGAATATGCGATGCTCGAGCTGCTTTCGCTGCGCAAGGGCACCACGTTGACCAAGGAAATGTTCCTGAACCACCTTTATGGCGGGATGGACGAACCGGAACTCAAGATTATCGACGTCTTCATCTGCAAGCTGCGCAAGAAGCTGAGCCTGGCATGTGGCGGCGAGAACTACATCGAAACCGTTTGGGGCCGCGGCTATGTGCTGCGTGATCCGGAAGAAGCTGCTGAAGCAGCCTAACTCCAACCCTTCCGACGGAAAACATATGGCCCGCTTCTCAATCGAGAGGCGGGCCGTTTGCTTATGCGGAACCTAGTTTGTCAGCGCACGCTGGAAATCGGCGCCGCTTGGCTCCTGAAAAATCCTCAGATCAAACTCCGGCAAGATTGCCAGTAGGTGATCAAAAATGTCGGCCTGAATACCCTCGTACTCATTCCAGTTAGTCGTATCGGTGAAGCAGTAGACTTCAATCGGCAGCCCTTCGGGGCTTGGCGGCAATTGACGAACAAGCAGCGTGAAGCCTTGATCATTGATCTTGGGATGGCTCCGCAGATAGCCGATAATATATGCACGAAGCGTACCGATATTGGTGATCCGCCGCGCATTCACCGCGTCCTCTCCGGCTAGCTCACTTTCGTTCCAATCCGCGATCTCTTGCTTCTTCGCTTCAAGATAGCCGCGCAAAACGCGAAACCGTGCCAGATCACCAACTTCCTCATCATTCAAGAAGCGAACCGAGTTTTGATCAATGGTAAGCGCACGCTTGATCCGGCGCCCGCCCGCTTCGCTCATCCCGCGCCAATTGCGATACGCATCGGAGACAAGCTTGTGCGTCGGTATCGTTGTGATCGTCTTGTCAAAATTCTGCACTTTGACCGTGTGCAAAGAGATATCGATAACGTCGCCATCAGCCTGCATGCTGGGCATTTCGATCCAATCTCCAACCCGCAACATATCATTGGTCGTGAGTTGGACCGATGCAACGAGCGAGAGGATAGTGTCTTTGAAGACCAGCAGCAGAACCGCTGTGACCGCGCCAAGGCCCGAAAGCAAAAGCACGGGGCTTTCATCGATCAATACCGAGATCATGATGATCGCTGCGCCGCACAGCACCAGGATCTTCAGAACCTGAATAAAGCCCTTGATCGGCCGGTTCTTGGACCGTGGAAGCCGCTCGTACAACTCATTGCCATAAGCCAGAGCAAGTACAATCGCCATCGCCACAGACACCACAATCAGCGCCTGCGCGATGTTCCTGACCCCATCGTAGACCTCGGCCGACAAGTTGGGAACATAGGCGACACCGCGCGAGATGACGAGCAATGGTGCAACAGTTGCAAACCAGGCCGCCGCCTTGTCGATCGTCTTGGTCTGTACGTCGAGATATGGCTCGGCGATCCTGAGGATCACGTCTTTAAGGACATAATTGACGGTAAGTGAAACCAGCGCAAGCGCAAGAATCCCTATAGCCGTCTGCACCCAAGGCGCGAGCTCGGAAATGTAAGTGGTGATTTGATCCATGTGCATCGCGATATAAGCACTTGGCTGCGCGCCTCAACCCACGTCGTAGCTTGATGGCTGGACAATTGGCTCGCGCTTCGCCAATCGGCTGCACCATGTCAGCATTCAAAGAAGGCGATCCGACGACTCTGAACCGGCTCTATGGGCGGAGCCAGGGCAAACCGCTGCGCGCGCGCCAACAAGGCTTGGTCGACAAGCTGCTGCCGCAGATCGCAGTGCCAGCCGAAGGCCCTGTGACGAGCGAGATCCTGTTCGGACAGGACCGACCGCTACATTTTGAAATCGGCTTTGGCGGCGGTGAGCATCTGGCCTATCGCGCTGACTTGTTGCCTGATCACGGGTTCATTGGCGCGGAACCGTTTGTGAACGGTGTCGCGCAAGCATTGGCACATGTGGAAGAGCAAACCCTTGCGAACGTGCGTTTGCATTGGGGCGATGCGATTGATGTGCTTCAGCGTATCCCCGACGGCGCGCTCACCATGATCTATCTGCTGCACCCTGACCCCTGGCCCAAGAACAAACATGCCAAGCGTCGGATGATGAACGATGGTCCGGTGAAACTGTTTGCTGACAAGCTGAAGCCGGGCGGTGAATTCCGCTTTGGCACCGATCATGCGGTCTACCTGCGCCACGCGCTCATGGTGATGCAGCGCCATACGGACACATTCGAATGGCAGGTCAAAGGGCGCGAGAGCTGGGAAAACCGCCCATCCGGCTGGTGCGAGACCCGCTACGAGCACAAGGCGCGCACTGTTTACGGTCACGAGGTGTGGTATTTCCGCTATCGAAGGTTGCCCTAGTTTGCGATCTGACGTCGCATTATAGATCGCCCAAGGCTTTCTAATTATTCAATAATTACCCCTAGCTGAGATCGCAAGTCATGCGGAACGCCAAGCTGGTTCCGCTGTAACTGTCGGATACTCGGGGTTTGTCTCATGCCTAAAGCTCTTCGTTCAATTGGCGGAATCCTCCTCGCCATGGGCCTCTTCGCTTTTGCAGCCGGCGGCTGGTCAATCTGGAGCGATCGCCAGTTTGCCGAAAATGGCGTCCAAGCAACAGGAACGGTCGTTAGCTTTGAGCAAAGGCGCGTGAAGAGAAGCAATAGTCGCGGCTATCGCACAATGTATCGGCCAGTCGTTACGTTTGATGGCCAGGATGGCGCAGAGTACCGCTTCGTCGGCCAAGCCGGTAGCAGTTCGCCCGCGTACGCGATCGGTGAGCGAGTCAATGTCATTTATGATCCGTGGTCACCCGACGATGCCATCATTGACGATTTTGGCAGCCGCCAGAAAGCTCCACTGATCTTCCTAGGCGTGGGGTTGATTGTTGGCGGTATCGGAGCCGTCCTGGTCTATTTCTTTCTTCGCCGCCAGCGCCTGAACGCGCAACTGAAAGCGAGCGGGATGTTGGTGTATGCGCAATATGTGGATTGCGAACGGAATCGGCGCACCAAGGTGAACGGGCGATCCCCCTACGTAGTTTCAGTTCAGGGGACGCATCCAACGACCGGTCAATCGACGACATTTGAGAGTCCGCCGATCTGGATCAACCTCTCGGCAGTGCTCAAAGGAAAGACAGTGCCTGTTCGGATCGATCCATCAAATCCCAAACACTACTTTGTCGATCTGAGCCAATGGATCAGCGAAGACAAACTTGCATAGTCCCGCTAGCTACGCTCACTCGCTGCTCCACGTGAATGTAAAGTCGACCATGATTTCGCTGGAGATCGCCTCTAGAGCCTCCTGAACGTCTTCAGGGGAGACATTTTCAGGCAATGTCACTGACACTTCAGCGCGGAAGAGGTGTTCTCCGCTCCACGCAGCGGACGCTTCCCCGCTCGACAGGCTTTCGATATTCGCGCCCATATCGGCCAGGATTGCCGTGACCTGCTTGATGATGCCGGGGCGATCCTGTCCCACCAATTCGAACAGAAGCCGCGACCGATTGTCTTGAGGCGCAGCGCCTGCAGGGTTGATGACGACATTGAGGCCCGCCGCGTCGATTGCCTGAACCTGATCGACCAGCTTGGCGACGTTGCCGGGTTCGAGCTCAACCAGGACCGAACCGACATAGAGCCCGCCCAGCCGGCTCAAATGCCCCTCTTTCCAATTACCGCCGGCTGCCAGGACGGCTTCGGAAAGTGCGGACGTTAGCCCGGGGCGGTCGCTGCCGGTTACAGACAATACGATACGGGTGATCTCGCTCATGGCCTCAATCCACTACACCAGCCGCAGCAAGCACCGCCAAGGTCAGCACGTCCGGTGCGATTGCGGTCATCGGTGCGATCTGGACCGGCTTCTGCATACCCACCAGCATGGGGCCGATGGTCGATGCCCCTGCCAGTTCGCGCAGCAGCTTGGCAGACAGATTGGCTGACTGCAGGCCCGGCATCACCAGCACATTGGCCGGCGCCGACAAGCGGCTGAAGGGATAAAGCTCCATAACCTTGGGATTTAGCGCCGCATCTGGCGCCATCTCGCCTTCGTATTCAAAGTTCGGCTTCTCCTCATCGAGAATTGAAACCGCGCCGCGAATGCTGTCGAGCCATTTTCCGGAGGGGTTGCCAAAGGTTGAATAGCTGAGGAACGCAACGCGTGGTTCATGTCCCAATCGCTGTGCAACTTTAGCGGTTTCTTTCGCGATATGGGCCAACTGTTCGGCACTCGGGCGTTCGTTGATGGTCGTGTCGGCCAGGAACACAGTGTAGTTCTTGCCTATCATCAGATGAATGCCGAAGGGGATCTCATCGGGCTTGGG
>JABDKI010000023.1 GCA_013002295.1 Altererythrobacter sp. | reverse complement strand
CTGCGGCGAAACTTTACACTCCCAATCTTCTTTCGCTGGCGACGGAATTGGCTGCCTATCCGATTTCGGGGGAATGGCAGGTGCAAGGCGAGGCGCGATCATCAACCTGCGGCAGCTCATTGAAGATCGGAATCATTCTTACTGAGGAAGATGCAATCGCGGGGATGGGACTGGGCGTGTCAGCCTGCGCAGTTGGTCAGGCGGCGGCGGCACTGTTCGCGCGTTCGGCATCGGGCGCGAGGCTAACATCGATCAATCTCGTCCTTGCGCAAATAGAAGCGTGGATGGAAGACCCCTGCGCACCTGAACCAGATTGGCCAGACTTTCAGGCCCTATCTGCGGCGCGCGAATTGAAAGGGCGGCATGGTGCAATCCTGCTGCCGTGGAAGGCTGCCCAGCAAGCGCTTTGCAAGGTTCCCGACACACGCTAGAGCTGCCCATTGCACAATGTTGTAGGGGAGAGTGCAGCAGCCATGTCAGAAAGCGCCAGCGTCGCGGTTCGCGAACCGTCCGAGAAAGAAATCAAACTTGTCATCGGAGCGAGCTCGGCGGGCACCATCTTCGAATGGTATGATTTCTTCATCTATGGCACGCTTGCCTACATCCTGAAGGATGCATTCTACGATACGGACAATGAGACACTCGGGCTGCTGCTCGTCTGGTCGACCTTTGCAGTCGGCTTTGCCTTCCGTCCAATTGGTGCGATCCTGTTTGGGTATCTGGGCGACAAGCTGGGGCGCAAATACACTTTCCTTGTCACTGTTACCTTGATGGGCATTGCCACGGCAGGGGTGGGCATGATCCCGACCATCGAGACCATCGGGATTGCTGCGCCGATTATCGTCATTTTGCTGCGCGTAATCCAGGGCCTTGCCCTAGGCGGAGAATATGGCGGCGCCGCGATCTACGTTGCCGAGCACGCCCCATCGGAAAAACGCGGATTCTATACCAGCTTTATCCAGGCCAGCGTTGCCGGCGGCTTCGTTCTGTCCATCGCAGTTGTGCTTACCTGTCGGTATCTGATCCCGGCAGATGACTTTGCAGCTTGGGGCTGGCGCGTGCCCTTCCTGTTGTCGATCATTCTGCTCGTGATCTCCCTTTGGATGCGGCTAATGCTGTCAGAAAGCCCGGTGTTCCAGGCTATGAAGGCAGAAGGGAAAATTGCGAGCAATCCGTTCAAAGAGAGCTTCACATATCCCGGAAACAAGAAGCGGATCTTTGTCGCGCTGTTTGGCGTGACCGGCATCCTGACCACAATCTGGTACACCGCGTTCTTTTCCGGCATGAGCTTTCTGCGCGGCCCGATGCATGTCGATGATCTGACGGTTGAGCTTATCCTTTTCTTCTCTGGCCTTATCGCGATGAGTTTTTACATCTTCATCGGAAAATGGTCGGATACAGTCGGGCGCAAAAAGCCGATCATGATTGGCGCTGTGCTGACGCTTTTCCTGTTGTTCCCCGCATTCTGGGGCATGGGCAGTCTGGCCAACCCGGGTCTTGAGCGCGCCGCACAGCAAACCCCGATAGTGGTTCAGGGTAGCCAATGCACGACAGACCCTTTCGCCGAAATGTTCAACCGGGAGCAGACCGAATGCGGCAAAGTGCTGGAAACGCTTACGGCCGCTGGTGTCCCTTACAAGGTTGAGCCGGCCACAGATCTGCGCCTGCTCGCCGGCGGTGAAGACGTGACGCTGGAGCAGGAATGGTTTGAAGATGGCACGGCGCGCAATGCCGGTATTCGCAATGCGTTGGGCGAGTACGGTTTTGACTTCAGCAAACAACAACCGGCGGTCGCCAATATTCTTGGCATTGTCGCTATCCTGCTTGGACTAGGCATGCTCTCAGCGCTGACTTATGGTTCGGTAGCGGCTCTGTTGTCGGAGATGTTCCCGCCAACCATCCGCTACAGCTCGATGTCGATCCCGTATCACATCGGAGCGGGTTATCTGGGCGGTTTCCTGCCGCTGATTGCAGGCGTAATCGTGGCGAGTACGGGCAACATCTACTCAGGGCTTTGGTACACATGGGTCGTTGTGGCATTTGGCATCGTTGTGCTGTGGTGGGGCATCCCTGATGGCCCGCCGAAAGACTTCGCAGACGAACATGGCTGAACTTCCGCCGCCCAGCCTTCGGCTGACAATTGACGCTAACGCCCTGGCTGACAATTGGCGCGCACTCGATGCGATGTCCGGTGCCGCAAGAGCGGGTGCAGCGGTCAAGGCCGATTGTTACGGGCTCAGCGTTGATGCCTGTGTACCCGCCTTGCGCGACGCAGGCTGCACGCACTTTTTCGTCGCGCACTGGAGCGAAGTCGAAGCGGTTTCCCGCCATGTGCCTGCTGTTCAAGTTTCCGTGCTGCATGGTCCGATGAATGCGGCTGACGCTGCCTACGCGCACCAAACCGGTGCTGCACCGGTGGTCAATTCGCTTTCTCAAGCCAGGCTCTGGCAGGAAAGTGGGGGCGGCCATTGCCAACTGATGGTGGATACCGGGATCAACCGATTGGGTGTCTCGCTTGAGGAACTGTCAGACCCCGTAATTGCGTCGCTGGATGTCGATATCCTCATGTCGCACCTCGCCTGCGCCGATGAAGACAACGTTATGAATGCACGGCAGCTTGCAGAATTCCAGCAAGCAACAGAGGCCGTTCCGCATCAAGCC
>JABDKI010000014.1 GCA_013002295.1 Altererythrobacter sp. | reverse complement strand
CGACCGAGTTGGCTGGACTAGGCGGCAATGTAAAATATGTCCGTGTGCGCGGCACGGCGGCCAAGTATTGGCCGGTGGGTGCAGGCTTTATCTTCTCGGTCTCTGCCGAAGGCGGTGCGATCAACGCATTGGAAAACAGCAATCGCCCAGGCTTCGATGATGTCATTCTGACCGATCGTTTCCAGCTGGGTGAACCGCGTTTCCGCGGGTTTGATATTCGCGGTGTCGGCCCGCGTGTCATTCGCCAGCCATATATCACCGATGCGGATGGCAATACGATTGCGCTGACTGAACGTGATCAGGTTGTTGATGATGCGCTGGGCGGTAGGGCTTACTACCTCGGTCGCGCAGAGCTCGAAATTCCGCTCGGTACCGGCGCGCGTGAGCTTGGCCTGCGGCCGTCCATCTTTATGGACGTTGGCGCCTTGTTCGCTGTCACTCGCCCTGAGCTGCAAGACAATCCGAACGGCATTCAGCAGCGTGACGGCGACGGCAATTTGCTCTTCCTAGAAAATGTCGACAATGGAGACGGCACCTTCAGCACGGTGTTCAGCACCAATGCTATCGCGGCCGACGGCGTCACGGCTAACGCACCGTCGATTATTCAGAACAGCCGTTTCCGCGAGGTCTTCCTGGGAGACTCAATCTCGCCGCGTGTCTCGATCGGCATCGGTGTAAACTGGAATTCACCCTTCGGTCCGTTCCGGATCGACTTCGCTCACGTGCTGAGAAGTCAGCCTGGCGATGATACCAAACGCTTCACGTTCAACGTAGGAACTCAATTCTAATGAAACTTTTCGCATCATTGCTTGCAGCAGCGAGCATTTCGACTGCAGCCGCCATGGCTGTACCAGCAACGGCTCAGGTTCAGGGCAATATGGCCACTGTGAATCTGCCAGCTGCGGTGATTAACTCCAACGCATTCGTAACTGCCTATCAGCAGATCGCGGTCACCTATAAGCCTCAGATCGACACGATTCAGGCGCGCCAGCAGGAAGGCCAAACCTTGCTACAACAGCTGGACACCAACAGCGACGGTCAGCTGGACGAAGCCGAACAACAGGCGGCGCAAGGGAGCGCACAGCAAACCCGACTTCAGGCGATCGATCAGGAAGTCACACAGTTGACCGACCAAATCGACGCAGCGCGCGTTTACGCGGTGGAGCAGATCCTGATCCAGTATCGTCCGGCGCTAGAGCAGGTGGTTCAGCAGCTGAATATTCAAGTCGTTCTGTCCCCCGAAACGGTGATTTATGCACCGCCGCAAGCGAACATCACTCAGCAGATCACTGCAGCGCTGAATACGAACGTTCCTTCGGTTGCTATCGTTCCGCCTCAGACCTGGCGTCCGAGCCGCAATGTTTTGGCGGTTTATCAACAAATCTCGCAGACACTCGCTGCTGCACAAGCGATGCAGGCTCAGCAGCAAGCTGCGCAGGCACAGCAACAGCCGGCAACTCAAGCGCCGTCAGGCCGCTAAGCGACAGACAACGGGGGCAGAGCCATGAGTGATTCAAACGGCGATACGCCATACGACATTCACAAGATATTGAAGGCTCTGCCGCACCGTTACCCTCTGCTGCTGGTGGATCGCGTCCGCTCGATCGAGCTTGGTGAGAAAATCCATGCGGTAAAGGCTGTGTCTTTCAACGAGGAATTCTTTCAAGGCCATTTCCCTGGCGCACCAATTATGCCTGGCGTGTTGCAGATCGAAGCTCTGGCTCAGGCAGCAGCGATCCTCGGGATCGAAACACTTGAGCTGGCGGGCACTGGCAAATTGGTGTTTTTCATGGGTATTGATGGTGCAAAGTTCCGTTCGCCGGTGACGCCCGGATGCCTGCTCGATTTGGAGGTCGAATTCCTGCAGAAACGCAGCCGGGTCTATAAGTTCAAAGGGCGTGCCAGCGTTGAAGGCAAGACCACCACACAATGCGAATTCACAGCCATGATTGCGGACCCGCCTGCATAGGGCGCAAAAAGCTTGCATTCAGGCGTTCTGGCCGCTAACCGCGCGCCTTTCCGAGATAACAGCACCGCCGGTCGGTACCGGCGCAAGCTACAAAGGATATTTGAGATGAAAGCCGAAGGGCACCCAGACTACCACATGATCACGGTCAAGATGACCGATGGCACTGAATTCCAGACCCGCTCTACTTGGGGCAGCGAAGGCGATACGCTCGCGCTCGAAATCGACCCGACCAGCCACCCGGCATGGACCGGCGGCAAGCAGCAGCTTCAGGAAGGCGGCCGTGTGGCAGCATTCAACAAGCGCTTCGGCGGATTGTCGCTAAAGAAATAAGCGACTTCACAAGTTTTCCGGCTCCAATCCGTTGGCGTGCCGGATCGAGAAGGGCGGCCCATCGGGCCGCCTTTTTCGCATTGGGCGGAGCGCGCTATGCGCAATCGATGCAGCGTGTCGCGATTGGGCGCGCTTTAAGCCGTTCGCGGCGGATGTCATTGCCGCATTTTGAGCAAGTCCCATATGTGCCGTTCTCTATCCGCAGCAGCGCGAGTCGGATCTGCTGAATTTCCGCGCGCAGCACGTCGTCGACTCCCTCGAGCGCCTCATCATCAGCGAGGTCAACTGCCTGTTCGCTCCAGTCGGCATCGAGCGGGTGACGCAAATCATCTTCGATCACTTCTGTCCGCTCAAGCAGATCATCAAGGCGCTTGCGCAGTTGCTCGGCCATATCCGTATAGTCGCTCATCCTAACCCCACTCCTTCTCCCGATACCATTTGGTTATCACGTATTTCAGGCCTTTGCGCACTTTCATTCCGTGATGGAGCGTGTTCGGGTTCACGCTGCCGTCCGGGCGGCGGTTGTTCCAGCACAGCAGCTTGCCTGCCTCTGGCTGAAATGTTTTGCCGACCGTTTTGAAGCGTGTAGCGCCGCCAGCAGCAACGTCATTGAGATAGATCATGAAAGTCCAGGTTCTTTGCCCGGCGACTGAACAGAACTTGTGGAAGTCCAGGCCGTCGGGCGCGAAATAGTCCGTATGCGCTTTGAATTCCTGCCCCACGGCATAACGTTGGCCTTGAACCGGCTCTCCGTGCGCAGGATCGATGCCGTTCAGCTTCAGCAGCATCGCTTCCAATCTTTGCACCGCCGGTTCGCTCGCTGAAAGATCACAAGTTTCGCTGGTACGGAAATAGCTGTCACCATTATCGTCTGCGATGGTGCTGGGGCGGCGGCCCGCATCAATCAGTGTCATCAGCTCTTCGCATAGCTCAGCGGAAAGAAAATTCCGGCACTGAAACAGCTCTATCTTGGGAGAGGGAGCGCGTTGCGTTCCCGCCTTTGCCAATAGTCGATCGGTAGAGAATTCGCCCGGTCCTGCCATAGTTTGCACGATAAGCATTTGGGCGGCCCAGCGAAAGCGCGAAATAATCTTGCGTTCAGCAGGGAAATGCGCAGTTTTCGCTTCCCAAATGAGCCGAGCTATGCAACAGGCTCGCCCCCGTTGAGGCCGGTCTTGACCATCCGGCCACAAAGCTTATCAGCCCCGCTTGCGCGGCTCGACTTGCGATTGTGAGGCGGGGCATATGGCGATCGTAGCTCAGTTGGTTAGAGCGCCGGTTTGTGGTACCGGAGGTCGGGGGTTCGAGACCCCTCGATCGCCCCATTTCTCCTCTTCAGCGCGATTGTGAAGCTGCCCGAGACAAGGATGGGCACATGACGGCTTTCTGGACTGAATCCGATTTCGATGATCACGAACAGGTTGTGTTCGTGCGTGATGCGGCATCGGGCCTGTCCGGCATTATTGCCATACACTCGACCCATCTCGGCCCGGCAGCGGGCGGCACGCGGCTCTGGCACTATGCCGACCCTGCGTCTGGCATGCGTGACGCTCTGCGCCTCAGCCGCGGCATGAGCTATAAGAACGCCATGGCTGGCTTGCCTGCTGGTGGCGGCAAGGCCGTGATCCTGGCCGATGCCAACCGCACCAAGACGCCAGAAATGCTGGCGGCGTTTGCGCGCGCGGTGGAAGGGCTGGGTGGGCAATACATAACGGCTCAAGACGTCAATATTACGCAAGAGGACATGCTGACGATCGCGAAGTACACGTCGCATGTTGGTGGCATGCCCGATCAGGGCGGTGACCCTGGCCCATATACGGCCCGCGGAGTATATCTGGGCGTCAAAGCGGCGGCCAAGCGTGCGCTGGGCACAGACGATATGAAGGGCGTACGCGTCGCAATCCAGGGCGTGGGCAGCGTCGGCGGCGGAACGGCCCGCTATCTGGCGGCAGATGGCGCTGAGCTGATCCTTGCGGACATGAATCACGACCGCGCTGCCGCGCTGGCAGAGGAATTGGGCGCCACTACAACAAGCACGGACGAAATCCTTGGTATCGAAGCCGATATCGTCAGCCCGAACGCTTTGGGAGCGATCCTGACCGAGCGATCTATCGCTGCTCTCAAAACCAAAGTCGTCGCCGGCGGAGCAAACAATCAGCTGGCGACAGGAACCGAAGGAAAGATGCTGCAGGAACGCGGCATCCTCTACGCGCCCGACTATGTCATCAACGCGGGCGGGATCATCAACGTTCTGCGCCACATCGATAATGCCGGTAATGACGAGATCAATGCACGGATTGACCGCATCCCCCACCGCCTTGAG
The DNA here is from genome assembly GCA_013002295.1 of Altererythrobacter sp. GTDB lineage: Bacteria > Pseudomonadota > Alphaproteobacteria > Sphingomonadales > Sphingomonadaceae > Erythrobacter. The sequence continues at coordinate 1,448 of JABDKI010000014.1, read as the reverse complement.
CAGGTTTGGCAAGAAAGTGAGAGCAGCGGCGAAACGCCCGACGTGGTGGCCGACAAAATGGCGCAGCGATTGATCGGCCGATAAACGCAATCACGATTGAATATTTTGCAGTCTTGCAGGGAGCGAACCGCACTGTAATACGCTTACAGAGAGGACCTCACTGCAAATGCACGGCTTTGCCAATCCCACCCGTTTTTTGAAGCTCGCAAAGTGGCTTACGCCGCTTTTGCTGCTGAGCGGATTGGTCTTGGTTGCAATCAGCCTGGTTTGGGGCCTGTACTTTGTCCCGCCTGACCGTTTGATGGGCGAAACGGTGCGCATTCTGTTCATCCACGTACCGAGCGCCTGGCTCGGAATGGGGGGGTGGACTGCGATTGCGATTTCCAGCCTTGTCTATCTGGTCTGGAAGCATCCACTGGCGGCGATTTCAGCGCGTGCTGCGGCTGTTCCGGGCATGGTTTTTACCGCACTGTGCCTTGCGACCGGCTCAATATGGGGTCGCCCGACCTGGGGCACATGGTGGGAATGGGACGGCCGGCTGACCAGCATGCTGGTGCTGTTGTTCCTCTACTTCGGCTATATCGCGCTTTCGCAAGCCATCGCGCGCGAAGGCGTATCGCCCAGAATTGCCGCGATCTTTGGCCTGGTCGGCGCGATCAATATTCCGATCATCAATCGCTCGGTCGTTTGGTGGAATTCACTGCATCAACCCGCAAGCATTTCCATCGGTAAAAGCGCGATTGATCCCGCATTCCTTGTGCCTTTGGCGATCGCCGTTCTGGGATTCTCGCTGTTGTTCGGCGGAGTGGTGCTGGCACGGATGCGCGCATTGTTGGCAGATTTTCAAGCCGAAGCGCGCGTTCGCCGTATGGCGCTGGAGACGGCGTGATGTATGAGGCGCTCGATCAATGGGATTTTGTCGTCGCAGCTTACGCTGTGGGCATTGCGGGCACCCTTGGCATGGTCGCTTGGGCCTGGTGGGATATGCGCCGCGCGGAAGCCAAGCGCGATAAGGTGAAACGCAAATGAGTGCGATCAAACCCAAGCATCAGCGGTTGGTGCTGGTGACTCTTGCGCTCGTGGCGATTGTCGCGGCAGGACTGCTCGCCGCTTGGGCGCTGCGCAATCAGGCGAACTATTTCTATCTGCCCGACCAAATGATGGCCGATCCGCCGGCGGTTGGGCAGGCGGTGCGCTTGGGCGGTATGGTGGCCGAAGGTTCGATCGAGAAGCAACCCGATGGCATCACCATCTCATTCGTTGTGGCTGACCAAGGCGACGCGCGCGTACCGGTGATGTACAAAGGCATTCTGCCCGATCTGTTCGTCGAAAACTCCGGGGTGGTTGCAGAAGGCAGTCTGGATGCAAAGGGTGTTTTCATTGCGGACAATCTGCTTGCCAAGCATGATGAGAATTACGTCCCGCGCGAGCTTCAGGAAATGTCCGAG
>JABDKI010000013.1 GCA_013002295.1 Altererythrobacter sp. | reverse complement strand
TGTTGTAGCGGCTGGTCATCTCGGCATCGCCGAACATGCGCTTCACCATCGCCTGAGCGTCGTCAAAACTGCCTTCGATGGCGATATTGTGAACGTTGGGCGCGCGAACCGTGGTCATCTGGCGGCGCTGCACATCGCTGACACGGCCCTTGGGGTGGAGCATGAAGATGTCTACACCTTCGCGCCCGGCCACCGCATCGATCGCGGCAGAGCCCGTATCCCCGCTGGTCGCGCCGACAATGGTGAGGTTCGATTTGCGGCGGCTAAGGAAGGTTTCAAACAGCAGGCCGAGCAATTGCAGCGCAACATCCTTGAACGCCAACGTCGGACCATGAAACAGCTCAAGCAACCACTGCCGCTCATCAAGCTGAACCAGCGGCGTTACGGCCTTGTGCGCAAAGCGGCCATAGGCTTGTTCGCAAAGGCTGCGCAGTTCGTCTTCGCTCAGGCTGCCCTCAACGAAGGGCAACATCACCCGCGTTGCGAGTTCGGCATAGGACAGCCCCGCCATGGCTGCAATTTCTGCCTCACTGAAACGCGGCCATTCGGTAGGCAGGTATAGCCCGCCATCGCTGGCAAGCCCCGCCAGCGTGACACCTTCGAAATCGAGCGCGGGCGCGCTGCCTCTGGTCGAGATATATTGCATTGCGGAAACGCGGTTAGACGCGGGCGCCGCTTAGGGCAAGAAAGAGACGCTTTGAGCGGCTCAATCCTCTCCTTCCCGGCGCTCGCTCAGCTTCTTGCGGATCGCCAGGAAGTAGATAATCAGCGCTGTCAGCGCGAAGAAGAACCATTGCCCAGCATAGGCCATGTGATCGATAACTTTTTTCCTTGGCGGCGCGCTCGCGGATAGGCCTTCGACAGGTGGATCGGCGATCAGTTTTGCAAGGCCTGTGCGCAATGGCTCGATGCTGCCAACAATCTTTCCGCCATCCCAACTCACAGCATTTGGACCGCCAGCCCAGCCCAGCTGAACATCTGCTTGCGCGCCATTCCCAAGCTCGCACGTCACGACTTGAACGTATCCCGCCTGGTCATTCACGTTGCGGCCAGCAACAATGCGCGGTTCGCTTAGAACTTGGCGGCAATCGACCGAGGAACGACGGTAGGCGAACTGATCGACTGCTTCAGGATTGAGCGGAAACGGAACTAACTCAGGATTGTCAGCATTGGCTTCATACTGCTGTAGGCGGGCCTCCTGATCACCGATCTTGCCCCATTGCCAGAAACCCAGCCAAACCATGATTCCTGCCGCGATCAGCACGACAATCGTGGAAAAAATCGGGAGCTGGCGAAGGTTCATTATTATTGGTCTTTCTGTTCCTCGCTGCGCTGATAGCGCGCCATCAGCAATACTGTCTTGAAGAAACGCAGCGCGATCAAAACGGTTGCAATGGTCAGTGGCACCACAATCAGCCCCATCAACCATATTGGCAAGCGCAACCACTCGTCGATCAGCAAAACCGCACCGATCAGCATCGCTGCAACCGCAAAGGTCACAAGGCTTGCCGCGCGACTTCCACGCTCGAATTGCGCAAACTCCAACCCACAGGCTTTGCAGCGGTAGGCTACGCTCGCCGGCGCGTCGAACAACTTGCGCTCATGACAACGGGGGCACAAACCGAAAAGGGCAGCCTTGACCACCGAATTATCGGATCGTTGATCAGGCGTTGCCGACACACCATGGGTCCGGCTTGTGGTCTACCGGCGGACCCTCCAGCCCGGGCGCAGGGAAGCGCGCTTTGAAAGTGAACGCCTTTGGCGACGGACCATATCGATCCAGCAGCCATAACTTGGACATCCCTTCTTCGATGGAAGGTGTATGACCAGCTTCGACCCACCACAATGCCTGATAGGCACCGGACTGCCGGGCCATCCATTGGCGGCGCTTGGCCATCACCGGCGTGTGAGCGGATTGGTAAGTGAATTGGAACAATGCATCGGCGTCACGCCAGACAGACATGTTCACTATCATATTCGGATCCGGCGACACGGCGATCCCTGTCGCATTGCCGCCGTCTTCCTCTTTCAACCGCCAAACGAATCCTTCGCTCGCCTCCGCTAGCAAATTAATCCGGTCAAGATTGTCGAAAAACTCCTGAACGCTCGGATCACCTTCCGGCTTCAGGAGCTGCGCAATGTTGATCTGCGCAAGCTCCCAGCCAGTCATCAGTGAACCGGTGCGCCCCAGCCGCCCCAAATGTAGATGGCGACAAAGAGGAACAGCCACACGACGTCGACGAAATGCCAGTACCAGGCGGCAGCTTCGAAGCCGAAGTGCTGACGCGGAGTGAAGTGACCCGCATAGGCTCGCACCAAGCAGACGATCAGGAAAATCGTGCCGATCAGAACGTGGAAACCGTGGAAGCCGGTCGCCATATAGAAGGCGGAGCTGTATGTGTTCTGGCCAAAGTTGAACGGTGCGATCGAATACTCATAGGCCTGAATCGCGGTAAAGACTGCACCCAGAGCAATCGTCGCCCACAGGCCCATCTTGAGCCCTTCACGATCCCCGTGGATCAGCGCGTGGTGCGCCCAGGTAACCGTGGTGCCCGAGCACAAAAGGATCAGCGTGTTCAAGAGCGGCAGCTGGAATGCGTTGAGTACTTCCATACCGGTAGGCACGAGTGTGCCATCAGTTGCGCCTTCGCTAATGAAAAGGTTCTCAGTTAACTGGTCAGCAGTGCCAGCGGCCGTCACACGAAGTGCTTCTGGGAACAGAGCAAAGTCGAAGAAAGCCCAGAACCAACCGACAAAGAACATCACTTCGGATGCAATGAACAGGATCATGCCATAGCGCATGTGCAGCTGGACAACCGGAGTGTGGTCGCCGCCTTCGGCTTCCTTCACAACATTGCTGAACC
>JABDKI010000221.1 GCA_013002295.1 Altererythrobacter sp. | reverse complement strand
AGGCACCAGCCAAGCGCTGGCAATCCCAGCAACATGGTCAGCGGATTGCCGATCACCATCACGCCGCGTTGGATCTCGTCAACCGGGTCAAAGAAATACCAGATGGCGCGCGTGTTCATGACCCATCCGGGCCAGCTTGACTGGTAGGCGTGGGGCGCAAGGATCTGCGTCTGCAGCGCCAGCATTTCATGATGCATCGCAACCAAACCATCTCGGCTCAGCGTGTTCTCAGCGAGAAAATAGCCGGGCGCGAAAGTCGCGGCATAAACCGCCAGAGGCACCAGACCGAGCCACACAAAGGCTTCGAGCAGAGATATCCCGGGAACTGGAATGCCGCGTTGGCTGGTCAGGACCCTGCGCCTGCCCGCCGAAACCCTCGCGACAAAGAAAGTTAGGCCGGGCAACACCGCAACCGGAATAGCGCTCCACTTTGCGCCCATGGCCAGACCTAGAAACACGCCCGTCGCCGCAAGTCTCCAGCGGCCCTGTTCTGGCCGGCGGATCGCCGACGAGAACTGCCATGCTGCCAAAGACAGGAAGCTGACCATGAAGATGTCGAGCATCGCGATGCGTGACTGAACCAGAAGCATGAAACCGCTCGCGAGCAGGACGCCGAAAGCCAGCGTAGCAAAGCGAGTGCGCGTGGCGTGCCACATTGCTCTCATGCTCGCGACAAGAGTGATGGCACCAGCAAGTAGGGGGAAAATGCGCCAACCAAGCGGGCCATCACCGAACAGGCCAATGCCCGCCGCCATGATCGTCTTGCCAAGCAAGGGATGCTCGCGATTGATGTAATCGCCACCGTACAGAATTTCGCGTGCCGCTGGCAGATAGTGCACTTCGTCAAAATGGGGTGCCGACAGTGTGGTTAGCCGGATTCCGCAGAGGATCACGAACAAGCATGCCAGCGCCAAGGTGGGCAAAACCGGATCGGTATCGTGATGGGGGGCCTCGCTCATCGCCCCAGTCGATTAGTTGGGCTCAAATTCTCCTGCAAGCAGAAAGCTGTTTAGCTTTCCTGTTCGCTTTGTTGTTCGAGCCAGAATAGCCGCGCGATCATGGCGAGCAGGCCGATGCTGGCGGTAAGTGCGACGAAGATCGCCCATGGCCACAGTTTCATTCCCGTCGCACGTGCGCGAGGCGCAATAAGGAACAACGCAATACTGGTGGCAATGATCAAATCATACCACACCTGCGTTCCCCAGAAGTTGGCGGTGTGGTTCAAGATAGCCTGCTCAATGCCTTCGCGCGCGATCGTGAATACCGTGAATGCCCCGAATGTGAGCGCCAGCGTGCTTGCCACCACTGGCGAGCCAACTTGCTGCCGCCAAACAATGATGCTGATCATGATCGGGCCGATCAGAATTGCGCCGATCAGAAATAGACTTGTGTAGATATCCACTGGTGCCTCCAAGACGCTCGAGAACGAATCATGTAGCAGTCGCTACACACGACTTGTAGCGTAATGTAGCGACTGCTACAAGCCAGCCATGAATGACCTTGGAATGAGACAACCAAAACTGTCAAAGGAAGCGCTGCTTCCGCGAATGGCGGATTACGTCCTGAAACATGGCATGGCCGGCGCGAGCTTGCGCCCGCTGGCAAAAGCTGCCGGGACGAGCGATCGGATGCTCATCTACCACTTCGGAAACAAAGAGCGGCTGATCAGTGAGCTGCTGAAATTTATTGCGGATGCATATTCACAAGCGCTTGATCAGGCGCTGTCTGGCGCACGTCCGAAATCGAGGCGCGAACTGCTTGATCGAATCATTTCTCACACGGGTGGGGCGGAAATGGAGCCATTTCTAGCGCTCTGGTGGGACATTGTGGCCGGCTCTGCACGCGATGTAACGGGCTATAAGCAGGCTGCGCAACGTGTGATGTCCCGCCTGCATGAATGGCTGGTCGGTCAAATGCCCGAAGGGGATCCGGATCCTAAAGGCGGGGCACAATACTTGCTGACATTGATCGAAGGCGCCCAGATGCTTTCGACGGTTGGTCATGCGACTCTGGGACAAGGCGGGATTGCGGCGGCACGCTTGTGATATCTCCGCAACAAGTGCTTGAAATAACGCTTTATCGCTAAATTGGGGCAGTTTGCCTGCGCCCTAGAGGATTGACATTCAGGCCGTTTTCGCCGATCACAGCTGAGAGTTTAGAGTAATTTCGAAGTTCAAGGGGAATAACCTTATGTTGAAGAAAATTGGTCTTGCTGCTGGTGCTGTTGCACTGGTCGGCGCACCGATCGCATTGCAAGCTAGCGAGCGCGTAATTGCTCCTGTCGAAGGTGAGCAGGAACTCGGTGGTGGTTCAAACGGTCTGATCGCAGCTCTTGCAGGTGCAATCCTGATCGGTTTCATCGTTATCACTGCGTCTGATGATGATGAGCCAGTCAGCCCATAAGCTGATTGTACACATTCGAATTTGAAGAGCGGGGCCCAGTGCCCCGCTTTTTTATTGCCTGATGGTAACGCGAGCGACTAACCCCGCAAGACGATGAAGAAGACCACAGGCATGGACCGCGCGACTACGCGCAATTGGCGCGCTGCGACACAGGCTGTGCGCGGCGGCACCTGGCGAAGCGAACACGGCGAAACCAGCGAAGCGTTGTTCCTCACATCCGGCTATACATACGACAATGCGCAGGCCGTGGCGGATCGATTTGCCGGTGAGGCCGAGGGCATGACGTATTCGCGGTTACAGAACCCTACCGTAGCGATGCTGGAAGAACGTATTGCTTTGCTTGAAGGCGCCGAGGCTTGCCGTGCACAAGCGAGCGGGATGGCGGCGATGACTGCAGCGCTCTTGTGTCAACTCTCCGCCGGCGATCACTGCGTGGCCGCGCGTGCCGCATTCGGATCGTGTCGCTGGCTTGTCGATCATCTGCTCCCGCGCTTCGGCATCGAGACAACAGTGATCGACAGCGCAGATGACGCACAGTGGGAAGCTGCCATTCGTCCCAACACGAAGGTCTTCTTCTTCGAAACTCCGGCAAACCCGACGCTGGATGTCGTGAACTTGCAGCACGTTTGTGATGTCGCACGAGCGCACAACATCATCACGGTTGTCGACAACGCTTTCGCCACCAGCGCGCTGCAACGGCCAATGGATTTTGGTGCAGATGTTGTGGCCTATTCGGCAACCAAGCTGATGGACGGGCAAGGCCGCGTCTTGGCTGGCGCGATTTGCGGCAGCGAGCAGTGGATCAATGAAGTCCTGCTCCCCTTCCAACGCAACACGGGGCCTAATATTTCGCCGTTCAATGCTTGGGTCGTGCTGAAAGGGCTGGAAACACTCGAACTGCGCGCCATGCGGCAGAGCCAGAATGCGATTGGACTTGGCGGATTCCTGGAACCGCGCATTGATACAGCGGGCGGAAGAATGCTGCATCCTGGGCTCGCAAGCCATCCGCGGCATGCTCTGGCCAAAGCTCAAATGAAGGCGACCGGGCCAATTTTTGCATTCGATGTTGGCACGAGGGAGCGTGCGTTTGCGATCCTCGATGCACTGCAATTGATTGATATATCGAATAATATCGGCGATGCGCGCTCGCTCATGTGTCACCCCGCTTCAACTACTCATGCTGGCATGGAGCCAGAGGATCGCGCCGAAATGGGCGTGACCGAAGGATTGGTCCGTATCAATGTCGGTTTGGAAGATATCGATGATCTGAAAGAGGATCTCGACCAAGCGCTGAAGGCCGCAGGTATCTAGGAGAGAATTGCATGACCAAACGCGTCGAACTGGTTTTCGATTTCGTCAGCCCGAACGCCTACCTGATCTGGTGGCCACTGCGTGAGCTGGTACGGCGATCAGGGGCAGAGCTTGTTGTGATCCCGGTATTTCTGGGTGGCATGCACAAAGTTACCGGGAATGCGCCTCCGATGATCCGTGATGCTGATGTGAAAGGCAAGGTCGAGTATTCGATGCTCGAAATGCGCCGATTCATCGCCAAACACAATTTGACCAAATACAAACTGCATCCGCAATTCCCGTTCAACTCGATCACGCTTCAACGGATGCTTTTCGCCGCCGATCAGGACGGGCGAGGGGTTCAATTCGTAGAGGCCATGCTGCCTGCCATCTGGGAAGAGGGTGTCGACGTAACAAATCCTGAGGTGCTTGGTGCGGCGGTGCAAGCGGCCGGGTTTGGCGCGAAAGACCTATTTGCACGCAGCCAGACGGACGAGGTGAAACAGGGGCTGATTGCAAACACCGATAGCGTTGTTGAACGCGGTGCCTTTGGTATCCCGACTATGTTCGTTGGACCCAGGGGCGCAGGCCAAATGTTCTTTGGTAAAGAGCGTCTGGATCAGATCGAGGAAGAGCTGACCAAGACCGATTAATTCGGCTCGGCAGACATCCACTCAGTCCAGATCGTTCATCCAGGTGGCCAATTTCTGGCCGATGGTGTGCGGGTGATCTTCTTGCAAGTAATGCGACACCTTGCAGATCGACGGTGGTGAGGATTGTAGCGCGCGCCACAACGGCCGGTTTCGCCGCAAAAGGCATCAAGGCACCCGGATCCGAGAAGAAAAACAGCTTCGGGATAGGGGAGTTGTAGAACCACTCTCCGTTCGCAGCGATGATCTCTGCCAAATCTGCGACACCGCGTTTCATTGGCAGGATGATTCAATCGGGAATTTCGCAGTTTTCGGAAGAACAGCGTGGAATAATCGTGTCACTGC
>JABDKI010000232.1 GCA_013002295.1 Altererythrobacter sp. | reverse complement strand
GTTCGATTTCCTCGAGATCGTCGAGCCTGACGAAGAATATTACACTGTCAAGCGCAAGCATGATGCACTGCGCTCGGGCTTGATCGATCATGTGCAGTTCGGCCGCAACGAAGGCGGAGGTCAGGTGTTTCATCAATGGGCAGACAAGCTTACCCAAGCGAGCGATGACGAGTTGATAGAGATCTTCGCTGCCGAGCAACGTCAGGCAGCAGAATAAGCCTACTGGGTGGTGTAACCGCCATCCACGACGAATTCCGCTCCGGTGACATATCGGGCTTCGTCCGAAGCCAGAAACAGCACGCAATTGGCAATGTCTTCTGGCTCTCCTAGTCGGTGCATCGGAATAACCTCTTCGATCGCTGCATAATTCTCAGCGTTGTCGTCCAGACCGGCTGCAGCCATGTTTGTGCGGATTATGCCCGGATGGACCGAATTGACGCGGATCCCCTCAGCCGCAGTTTCCAAAGCGACCGATTTGGTCATCATCTTTACCGCGCCTTTGGTGGCGGCATAGGATGCACTAGCCTTAAACCCGACCAGCCCTGCAATCGAAGAAATGTTGACAATTGACCCCGCTGTCGACGCCGCGCGCATCGCTTTGACGGCGGCCTGCGTCCCCATGAACACCCCTTCGACATTGACACTCAATTGGCGCTTCAGTCCCGCAACAGCACCATCGTCATCGATTTCTCCAACGTCGAGAATTCCGGCATTGTTGACCAGAATATCCAGCCGGCCATGCGTATTTGTGATGTCTGCGATCACACGGTCCCAGTCTTCTTGCAAAGACACATCCTGATAGACGGCCTTTGCATCAAGATTGAGTGCTGTGATCTTTGCCGCGGTTTGCTCAGCACCTGCCAGATCAACATCGCTTAAAATGACATGCGCGCCCTCCTCCGCCAAACGCAGCGCAATCGCAGAGCCGAGACCGGGCCGCGATGCGCCGCCGGTCACCAGCGCGACTTTTCCCTCAACTCTCCGAGTCATACCTTTAGCCGAATGCCGGGCGGAAGTTGCTTTCGCCCCAATCCTGCCGCTTGGTCCATTCGCCCAGATCCTCAAGCTTTCCGTCAAGCTCGGGGAATCGCTCCATCACATGCTCCATATCAACCTCGAATGGTTTGGTGGGTGCTGTGTTGTTATACTCGTAGAATGCCGCGATCCCGGCGGCGAACTCCTCACGCATTTCTTCGGGCATAGTGTCGCCTGCCGCGCGCACGAGATAATCGCCAAACTCCTGCGGCGTGCAGGGATCATAGGCGATTTTCTTGCCAAGCGCGTCGGACAGATAGCTCGCGACTTGCGGACCTTTCAACCGTTCTGGTCCGCCGATATTGAGCCATGCGCCTTCCATGTCAGGTCGCTCAAGGCTGGCAAGCATGAACTTGGCCACATCGTCCAGACTGATCCAATTCGCCTCCAGATGCGGGCCGTGCGGATAAACATAGCGATCCTCATTGACGATGAAGGGCCGCGCCCAATTGGTCAGCAGATTGTCCATGAACAATACGCTGCCGAACACAGTTCCGGGGCAGCCCGAACGCCATAGCGCATTGATGCCTTTGGTATTCTCGCCATAGGTGAAGGGATCGCCCGGCCTGTCCGGAATCCAGCTGGAAGTGTTCCAAACCAGCCGTTTGACGCCGATTTCAGCGCCCGCCTTGCCCAATTCACCAATCAGCACCGCACGGTCTGCGCGCGCTTGCAGCGGATGAGTGTAGAAGATGTAGTCCGATCCCTCGAGCGCAGGCTTGAAACTCTCCGGATCATAGAGGTCCATCGGACGCACTTCGACGCGTTCGATCCCTTCGATTTTCGCGCCTGCAAACGGATCTTCCTGTCGCGATATGGCGCGCACGTCATAGCCCGCTGCTAATGCCTGACCGACCTGTGCCATGCCTTGCCGGCCCGATGCGCCGATTACTGTAATGAGTGCCATTGTCCGCTCTCCCAATTTGTTTGAAGTCAGCCTAGGAAACAGCCCGCACACACGCACCGCGCCAAAGTGATAGCCCTCCTAATTTGACTAGCAAAAGCATCCGTTGCCGTAGCGTTGGGCTGCGCGGACAAGGCGGGTATGACAAACCGTTTCTGGCGCATCGACACACGGCCCGAGGGCACACATTTCAGCGAAGCACTCAAGCTGGTCGAAGGTCCGCTGCCTGAACCCGGCGAAGGCGAGATCGTTATCCGCAATGCCATGCTGTCGATGGATGCCGGCACGCGGATGTGGCTGACCGATCGCACTGATGGATATCAACCGCCATTGGAAACTGGCACGCCGATGACGGGCTTGGTGATCGGCGAAATCGCCGCTTCGCGCCATCCGGATTTCCCTGAAGGGACACTGGTGCGCGCGTTCGGCCAATGGGCTGATTACAGTCTGGTCGATCCGATCTTGGCGGGCGCGGTCACGCTCGACCCTTCTGTCGCTGACAAGCGGGCCTGGTTCGGTCCGCTCGGCATGAATGGGTGGACCGCGCTGTGGGGCGTGGAGGAGACCGGCGCTGCCAAAGCAGGAGAAACTGTGCTGGTTTCAGCAGCAGCTGGCGCGACCGGGATTCTTGCGGTGCAGATCGCCAAATTGCTCGGCTGCAAGGCTTGGGGGATAGCAGGCGGCGCAGACAAATGCCGTTTCCTGACTGATGTGATCGGGATTGACGGGGCGGTAGACTATAAGTCTGATGACCTAGGCGCGCAGCTTGATGCGCTGGGCGGTGTGGATGTTTATTTCGATAATGTCGGCGGGCCGATCCTGGACCAGGTCATCACACGCATGAACCACTACGGCCGGATTGCGGTGTGCGGCTTGGTGTCCGACTACTCCAGCGGCACGCGCACCAGCCCGAAGGAATTCGATCAAGTCCTGATGCGGCGATTGCGCATCGAAGGCTTCTTCTCGCCCGACTTCATGGATCAAGGTGAACGCCTGACAGCACGGCTCAAGCAATGGGTCGATGCGGGCGAACTGACGATGCCCTATGATGTCACAAAGGGGCTTGAGAATACCCTAGCCGCCTATCAGAAGCTCTTTACCGGTGGCAACATCGGCAAAGTGATTGTGGAGTTAGACGCATGAGCATCAGACTTGAAGACCGCGAAGCGATACGCGATGTCATCGCTGCCTATGCCCATGCTATTGATCGGCGGCGGTGGGATATGATGCCGCAGCTGTTCCATTCGGATGCGACATTCGGCTTCGGCCCGGTGCAAGGCAATTGGGAAGAATTCGTCGGGCAAGCCCAAGCGATCATCAATCCATGCCTCGCCACTCAGCATCAGCTGGGCCAAACGCAGTTCGGCTTTGACGGCGACATTTGCCACACCGAAACCTACTTCACTGCGATGCACACAATACCGGCTGGCTATCCGGCGACGGATGTGTTCCCCGACAAAGGCGCGGTCTATTCTGCAGTCATTGCCGGGCGCTATGTCGACCGATTTGAACTGCGAAACGGCGCCTGGCGCATTGCCGAACGGACCGGGCTTTATGACTGGCGCGAGTTTCGCGAAGTCGAAGGCGTCGATTTATCCGAACTACCAGAGGGTATGGCCGGATTTCACGATGACCGCGACCCGTCAACGCCGGCGGTCAGCCGCTGGCGCGGCTAGAGCGCGCGCTTGACCGCGAACACACCGCTCATCGATGCAATAGGCTCCCCATCGCGCAGGATTTGCCCGCTGGTATAGGCTGTGCGGCCACCCATCCGGTCGATGCTGACTGTGCTCTCGAGCCAGTCGCCCAGCTTTGCTCCGGTCAGAAAGTTTGTCGTCAGAGAAATCGTCGCCACGCCGGGATGCGGCCGCTCGCTGTCGTAGACCGCATGGCTAAGCGCCACGTCCGCAAGCGTGGTCAGCACACCGCCATGCGCAGCGTCTTGATAGTTGATGTGATGCGGCCTGATCCGCAGGCCAACGGTTCTTGGGCCTTCCGGATTGGCGCGCAGAAAGTAAGGCCCGCCATGATCAAGAAAGCCGGGCGAGAAATTGGCAGGCTCAAAGCCCTCAGGCAGGTTCGCATCGCTCATGCAGGTGACCCTAGCGTATGCGCGCGCCAGCGCCGCTATGAATTGTGCCAATGGCCCGCGCGCGCGCTCCGACTAGACCGGACCACGGAGAGCGAAAGGGAAAATCATGTCGAGCATCGACAACCCGCAAGTGATTGGTGACATCATCCGGCATCACGGCCGCGAGCATGAACAGGATGTCGCTTTTGAATTCGCAGGCGATCAGATGACATTCGGCCGGCTCGACCGGCGCAGCAATCGCTGTGCCAATGCGCTTGCTTCGCTGGGTGTTGGTAAGGGTGACCGCATCGCTTACCTTGGCAAGAACTCGCATATCTATTTCGAGATACTGGCAGGCGCGGCCAAGCTGGGCGCGGTGATGACTCCGGTCAATTGGCGGTTGGCTCGGCCTGAGGTCACTTATGTAGTCAATGATTGTCAGGCCAAGGTTCTGTTTGTCGGGCCTGGGTTTGCAGATTTCGCGCGCGATATTGTAGCCCAGCTGGAGCATGTTACGCGCATATACGGCTCCGAGGGTCCGGAAGGCGCATTCCCCGGATATCCCGAATGGCGCGGGACATTTCCCGCCACTGATCCGATGGTCGAATGCACCGTCGAAGATGACGCGATCCAGCTCTACACGTCAGGCACAACCGGGCATCCCAAGGGCGCGATCCTGACGCATGGCTCGATCTTTTCCTCGCGCATGAACGATGTCGATGAGAGCGAAAAGATGGACTGGCAGAAGACCGTCCCGGGCGAGATCACGCTGCTTGCGATGCCGT
>JABDKI010000231.1 GCA_013002295.1 Altererythrobacter sp. | reverse complement strand
CTTCGAGGCCTGCTTGATAAAGCTGGCTGGGGTGGCGCACCACTTCGCCGCCGCCGGGGAAAATCATGCCCCACGATACGTCGGTTGCGCGGCCCCACAATTCGCCATTGGTGAAGTTGGCCAAGCGTCCCAACAGCATGCCCATCGGCACACCAACAGAGACGTAATCGGTCACGCGCAGGAAGGAGAGCTTGCCGCGCCAGCTGACCCACATCATCGCGGCCATCACGCCTAGTAGCCCGCCATGGAAGCTCATACCGCCATCCCACAGCCGCAGCAGATCCCAGCTGACAAAACCTTCGCCATTGAAGCTGGTGAACAATTCAGGGCGATAAAACGCGGCATAGCCCAACCGTCCGCCCAGAATCACGCCAAGTGTGCAGTAGAAGAACAGATCATCGACATGCCGCTGCGCCATCGGCGCGCCGGGTTGTTTGATCATCTTGGTCACATGCCAATAGGCAAACAGAACACCCAGAAGGTATGCGAGCGAGTAGTATCGGAGAGTGAAAAACCCCAGATCGATACCCTCGGTAAAGCCCAGATTGACCCAGTAATTCGGGTCGGTAGAAGCGCCAGCGGCAGCGAGTAGTGACAGCACGAAGTGAACCTCTATATAGGTGACACGTCATCCCGACATGCCTGTTTGGATGCTGCTATTGGCACAGCCAGGGATTTGGGGAAACCCCGTTGGCTTTGAGCGTTGGCTTGAAGAACGGGGTTTCGCGGCCGCTGCCCGGATTGAGAAGTGGAGAGAGTACAGAGATGCCTTCAGAGTTGGATATTGCGCTTGAAAACATCATTGGCGAACTGACCAAAGAAGGTCAGCCATTTGATACGGTTTCCTTTGAACGCAACGGGGTCGAAATGCCTGCGTTCAAGAATGCGCCGCCAAGTCTGGCTCATTATTTCGCACATTTCTGCAATGAACACAAAGACTTGACTTTCTTGGTCGATGGCGATGTACGGCTGACTTTTGGTCAAAGCTGGGCTGCGGCAAGCTGCGTTGCGCATGGTCTGGCGACCAAGCACGGCGTCAAGAAAGGCGACCGCGTCGGCATCGCTGCACGCAATTCCAGCAACTGGATGATTGCCTATATGGGCATCGTAATGGCGGGCGGTTGCGTCACGCTGTTGAACGGTTTCTGGTCAGGCGAAGAACTTGCTTACGGTATCCGTCTGGCCGAATGCGATCTGGTTTTGGCAGATGCTGGCCGCGCCAAGCGACTCGAAGGCACAGACCATTCCGCTAAACTGGTCTTGATTGACCACGACAGCACCCCGGCTGAAGGTCTGGCAAATATCTGGGCTGAAGGTGACACAGCGATGGCAATGCTGGCGCAGATCAGCCCCGATGATCACGCCACCATCCTCTACACCTCTGGTTCGACCGGCCAATCCAAGGGCGCCTATTCAGACCATCGCGGCGTAGTGAACGGCGTATTCAACTATGTCGCGCAAAGTGCGATGGCCAAGGTCCTGCTTGAATCGCGCGGTGAAGATGTAAGTGCGCAGCCTTGCGCATTGATCGCCGTCCCGTTGTTCCACGTGACAGGCGAGGTGCCGCTGTTCCTGCAAAGCTTTGGCATTGCGCGCAAGCTGGTGCTGATGCCCAAATGGGATGCACGCGAAGCGCTGCGGCTGATGGAAGCAGAGAAAGTCACTTACTTCGTCGGCGTTCCGCTGATGAGCTATGAAATTGCAACGCACCCGGAGCGTGAGCAGTTCGATGTATCAAGCTGCAAGAGCTTTGCCGCTGGCGGTGCGCCGCGCCCGGTCGATCACGTGAACAAGATCAAAGAAGCATTTCCAGAAGGCTTCCCGCTGCTCGGTTATGGGCTTACAGAAACCAACGCAGTTGGCTGCGGCAACTTCAACGAAAACTACATGGCAAAGCCCGGCTCTACCGGCAAAGCCAGCGTGCCTCTGGTTGACCTCGCCATTCTCGACAATGATGGCAATCCGCGTCCGCAAGGCGAAGTGGATGAGGTTTGCATCCGTTCAGTCGCAAACTTCCTTGGCTATTGGAACAATGAGGAAGCGACCAAGGCCGCTTTCACTGATGACCAGTATTTCCGCACAGGCGATCTGGGCTATCTCGACGAAGACGGATATCTGTTCATCGTTGACCGCAAGAAGGATATCATCATTCGTGGCGGCGAGAATATCTCCTGCATCGAAGTTGAAGAAGCGATCTACGGCCACGACGCGATTGCGGAATGTTCGGTGTTCGGCGTTCCCGACGATCGGATGGGCGAAGTGCCTGCGGCTGTATTTTATCAGAAAGACGGCAGCACGGCTGTAAGCAAGGAAGAGCTGCGCGAATATCTGCTTTCACGCATCGCGCCATTCAAGGTGCCTTTGCCAGAGCATATCTGGGTCTCGGACAAGGCTTTGCCGCGTCTCGGGACGCAGAAGATCGATAAGCGCGCAGTCCGCACAATGTTCGCCGGCGAGCTCGTGGGCGGCTAGGGACAACGATTGAATTCGGTCAAGATTCCTCGCCAACGCGCGATTGTCGATCGGCGCAAGACCGCTGAGGCGATCAATGCATTAGTGGCCAAGCAAGGCGACAAGGCACGCAGAGATGTCGTGTCGCTGCTGAAGGATGTGCTCGATAAGGGCCGGACAGAGATTGCCAAGCGGCTTGAGGAGAAACCCTCCGCCGGGCACGAATGCGTGGCTGCACAGGCGCTACTGATCGACCAGATACTGCGACTGGTGCATGACCATGTGATCGAGCATGTCTATCCAGTGGGCAATCGCAGCAGTGCAGAGAAACTCGCGATCCTGGCCGTCGGGGGATATGGCCGGGCCGAAATGGCGCCGCATTCCGACGTCGACATTGCGTTCATCACGCCGATCAAGCGCGCGGCATGGTGCGAGCAGGTGATCGAGGCCATGCTCTATTTCCTGTGGGATCTGGGGCTGAAAGTTGGGCAATCGAGCCGTACCGTTGATGAAACAATCCGCATGGCGAAAGAGGACCTGACGATACGGACGGCTTTGCTGGAAAGCCGCTTTATCTGGGGTGACCGCGATCTCTACGAAGAAACCGGTCGGCGCTTCTGGGCCGAGGTTGCAAAAGGCAGCGAACGTCAATTCCTGACGCAAAAACTTGAAGAACGCGATGCCCGGCACAAGCGGATGGGTGATAGCCGCTATGTGGTCGAGCCCAATATCAAAGAAGGCAAGGGCGGCTTACGCGATCTGCAAACGCTGTATTGGATCGGCAAATATGTCCACCGCGTGCGCAGCGCGGCTGAACTGGTTGATGTCGGCTTGCTGACCAAGGCTGAATACAGCAGTTTTCGCAGAGCAGAGGGCTTCCTGCTGGCAGTGCGCAGCCATATGCACACGATCACAGGCCGTGCGGAAGACCGATTGACCTTCGATCTTCAACGCGAGGTCGCGGCGCGAATGAACTTCGCAGATCGCCCGGGAAAAAGCGCGGTTGAGCGCTTCATGCAATTCTATTTCATTCAGGCCAAACGCGTCGGCAGCTTGACCGGCGTCTTTCTGGCCCATCTGGACGAGGAGTTCGCCAAGAAGCGCGCTCGCAAGGGCTTCTTTGCAGGCTGGAACCAAAAGGCGCGGACGCTGAAAGGCTATCGTGTATTTGGAGGCCGCATTGCTGCTCCGTCAGACGATTGGTTCAAGAAGGACCCGGTGCGTTTGATCGAGATTTTCCAGCTAGCGGAAGCCAACAATCTGGAAATACACCCGGACACGATGCGTCAGGCTGATCGCGACAGTACGCTGATCAAGGCAAGTATTCGTGAAGATGAACGTGCCAATGCGCTGTTCGTTGACTTGCTGGCCGGGCGAAATGATCCGGAGATGGTTTTGCGCTGGATGAATGAGGCGGGCGTGTTTGGCCGCTTCGTACCTGACTTTGGCAAGGTCAATGCGCAGATGCAGTTCGACATGTATCACCACTATACTGTTGATGAGCACACTATCCGCGCGATCGGATTGCTCTCCAGAATCGAGAAAGGTGAACTGACTGCGGATCATCCGCGCTCGACCCGGCTGATCCACCGCGTCAACTCTAGGCGAGCGATCTATGTCGCCGTATTGCTCCACGATATTGCCAAGGGGCGCGGCGGAGACCATTCAGTGCTTGGCGCAGAGGTTGCTGAAGAGCTGTGCCCCCGGTTTGGCTTGTCCGAGGACGAGACCGAATTGGTCGCCTGGCTGGTGCGCTATCACTTGCTGATGAGCGCGACCGCATTCAAGCGCGATCTAACCGATCCGAAGACCATCGAGAACTTCGTTGGCGACGTGCAAAGTCTTGAACGACTTCGAAATCTCATGATCCTTACTGCTGTCGACATTCGCGCTGTCGGGCCGGGCACATGGAATAGCTGGAAGGGTCAGCTGCTCGGCGATCTATATGATGCCGCGCAAGAGCGATTGCGCCTTGGACATATGCGCCACGGCCGCGAGCAACGTATTGCTGCCAAGCAGGAGGCGGTCGTCACATTGCTGGGTGACAAGGCGCACCTCAAAGAGGATGTCGGATCGCTGTTCGACGATTCCTATTGGATTGCTGAGCACGAAGACATGATCGCGAGCAATCTTGTTCAGTACTCGGTCGCTCGCGAGAACGAAGAGCATCTTTCGATCCATTGCGAGTTTGACGCAACGCGCGGTGCAACTCTGGTCAGCGTGATAGCGGCTGACCATCCCGGTCTGTTCTTCCGCATCGCAGGAGGGATTGCTCTGGCAGGCGCGAACATCATCGATGCGCGCATTCACACTACGCGCACCGGCTATGCTGTCGACAATTTTCTGGTTCAGGATCCGCATGGCCAGCCCTTTGCAGAAGGCCAACAGTTGGATCGGCTCAAGAAGTCTATTCAGGAGGCGCTCGCCAA
>JABDKI010000204.1 GCA_013002295.1 Altererythrobacter sp. | reverse complement strand
GCGCTCAGGCCAGCATGGGCAATCTCGCTCTGCAACGCCGGATCAACGCCAAGCGCGCGCAGGAAGTCAGGACGACCGACGTCAATGGCGCCTCTATTCTAAGCGACCTTTCATATGCTCGCAGCATTGAGTTTCAGGGTCTCGAAGTATCGAACGTGCCAATCACATTTGCCGACACGCCGGCGTTTGAAGCGCTCGGCCTGCAAGACAAACCGGTCTTGTCACTAGGCATGCAGCACCTGCGCCTGTTTGATCGTGTCGCGATCGATTTTGCCAAGCGGCAGATCCTGTTCGACCTGCCGCGCAGAGCCCGCATCCGGTACGAGCGCAATCACGCTACCCGCCTCGACCAGTAGAGACTGGCTGCGAGCTTGCGCTACCGCGCGCGCTCCCCCACATGGGGCAGGCAATGCCGCCGGATACCACAGACAATCGCCCGCTCGAAGCTGATGGCTGGCACACGCTAAGGCGATTCCTTCCGTACCTGTGGCCGCGCGATGATCCATCGCTTCGAGGCCGTATTATCGCCGCGATGGGATTTGTGCTCGCAGCGAAGGCAGTCGTGCTATCCCTGCCATTTGCCTATAAATATGCAGTCGATGCGATGACCGTGCCGAGCAATGAAGCGGCAATGGTCGCGCTCGCGCTGGTCCTTGCCTACGGGCTGGGTCGCTTCACAAGCGTCGCATTCGATAACTTGCGCAATATCGCGTTCGAGCGGGTCGGCCAGGTGGCCACCTTTAATCTGGCGCAGGATGTATTTCGGCGCTTGCACCGTTTGAGCCTGCGTTTCCACCTGGGGCGGCGCACGGGCGAGGTCACCAAGACGATCGAGCGCGGCACAAAGAGCATCGATACGATGCTCTATTTCCTGCTCTTCAATATCGCCCCTACCGCCATCGAACTGATCGCAGTTGGCATTATCTTCTATATCAATTTCGGGTGGGAGCTCGTCGCGGCAACTGGCGTTACAGTCGTTACCTATATTTCAGTGACCCGCTGGATAACCGAGTGGCGCACCAAACTGCGCCGCGAGATGAATGACCTTGATGGCAAAGCGCTGGATCGCGCGGTGGATTCGCTGCTCAATTACGAGACAGTCAAATACTTCGGCGCGGAATCCCGCGAGGAGGAACGCTACAGCGAAGCAGCGGGCGCCTATGCAGAAGCGGCGGTCAAAAGTGAGAACTCTCTTGCTATCCTCAACATCAGTCAGTCGCTCATAACCAATGCGCTGATGGCGGGCGCAATGGCGCTGACTGTGTGGGGGTGGAGCCAAGGCCGGCTGACGGTGGGCGATCTGGTTTTGGTGAACACATATCTGCTTCAGCTCTTCCGCCCGCTCGACCTGCTCGGGTTTGTGTATCGCTCTATCCGTCAGGGTTTGGTCGATATGGGTGAGATGTTCAAGCTGATGGACACCAATGTGGAAGTGCAGGACAAGCCAGGTGCGCCCGCCCTTCTCATCAACCGCCCGCATATCACATTCGATCACGTCAGCTTTGGCTATGAGCCTGAGAGGCAGATCCTCAACAATCTGAGTTTTGAAGTTCCTGCCGGTTCGACCGTCGCGATTGTCGGCCCTTCAGGTGCTGGCAAGAGCACGATCGCGCGCCTGCTGTTCCGCTTTTACGACCCCAAGGCCGGGCGCATCCTGATAGATGGTCAGGATATCGCCGGGGTCACGCAGGAAAGCTTGCGCGCTGCCATCGGCATCGTTCCGCAAGACAGCGTGCTGTTCAACGACACCATCGGTTACAACATAGCCTATGGCAGCGGTGGCGCACGCGACGAAGATGTGGTTGCCGCTGCACGCGATGCCTCGATCTTGCCCTTTGTCGAACAATTGCCCGATGGTTTTAGCACTGAAGTGGGCGAGCGCGGGCTGAAGCTTTCCGGCGGTGAAAAACAGCGGGTCGCCATCGCGCGCACGCTGGTGAAGAACCCGCCGATACTGTTGCTCGATGAAGCGACCAGCGCGCTCGACAGCCGGACCGAGCAAGACATCCTGTCTACGCTCAAGCGGGTTGCCAAGGGCCGCACCACGATTGCGATCGCGCACCGCCTTTCGACCATTGCCGATGCCGACCGTATCCTGGTGCTGGATCAGGGCAAGCTCGCAGAGGCTGGCCGCCACCGCGATTTGCTCGCCGCGGACGGCCTATACGCCGATATGTGGACCCGCCAGTTGGCCGAGCGCGAGGAAGCGAGCCAAGCGGCGGAGTAAAACCTACTCCGCCTCACCACCTTCCTCAGCCGCCACCTTGCGCAATTCAGCTGATGACAGGTCAAGCTCATCTGCAGGGATCACTTCCACATCGGGCCTGATCACTTTGAGATCGTCCAGGAATTGCGATGCATCGCCTACGATCACCAGAGTCGCCTTGGCGGGATCAACGTAAGTGCGGGCCGCAAGGCTCGCCGCATCGCCATCGACCGCATCCAGCCGCTCTGCAAACTTGAGCGCTTCGGCAGGCTCAAGCCCCTGCTGCAGTAGCGTTGAAACGATAGAGTTGAAGCCGCCGCTCGATTCAAGCGCCCGAGCAAAGTTGCCCGACATGTAAAGCCGGCGCTTGTTGAGCAGGTCATCGCTCAAGGGTTCACTTCCCAGCCGCGCAAACTCATCAAAAAATATCTGCGCCACTTCTTCGGCAGTATCGTTCTTGGTCTGCGCACTCGCGGTCAGAATTGATTCGTCCGCGCGATCGGCAAAACCCGAATATGCGCCGTAGCTAAGCGAACGCTTGGTGCGAATCTCTTCAAACAAGCGCGCGTTGGAGCCACCACCCAGCACGCTGTTCGCCAATTCAAGCGGGAAGAAATCCTCGCTCTGGCGTGCGGGCGCCCGCACAGCTGCAACCACCGCTGCTTGGCCTGCGTCGGGCATGTCGATCACAATTGTTCGGAACGGCTGGTCTTCACCCGCTGCCTTTTGAGGGACTGGTCCCCGAGGGGTTGCGACGGTCCAGTCGCCAAACATCTGCTCAGCCACAGAAATCGCATGCTCAGGATCGATCCCGCCGCTGACCACGATTTGCATGGCATCGGGATGGAAATAGGCAGCGCGGTGCGCGATCAGATCCTCGCGCGTAATTAACGCCAGACTTTCACCGGTGCCGCCTGGCTGTGAGCCATAGGGCGCATCGCCGTACATGGCTACACGAGTGACAAAGCGCGAGAGACTGCCCGGATCTTTCAGTGCGACCTGCAGGCCATCCGATGAGCGCTTGCGCTCACGAACGAAAGCATCTTCTGGATAGGTTGCACCCCGAATAATTGATCCAGCCAGCTCCCCAGCGTCAGCAAGGGTGGCCACTGGAGCCGTCAGGCTAAAGCTGGTGCCGTCGCTGCCTGCACCGCCGCCAAAACTCGCGCCCAGGCTTTCAAATCGCGCAGCGATGGCAACCTCGTCCATCCCTTCGATGCCTTTGTCCGCCAGACCGGCCGCCATCTGCGCGACACCTGCCTTGGCGCGCGGATCAGTCTTGCTGCCGCCCGTTACAAGCATAGTGATGGTTGCAATCGGAACATCACCGGTCTTCACAGCAACCACTTTGATCCCGTTGGAAAGCGTGCGCTCTACAATCTCTGGCGCGGCAACGGCTGGCACATCTCCCGGCCCGGGGGGTGCCATACGCTGATCCTCTGGCAGGACCTGGCGAATTTCACCTACCGCTGCGGGCAATGTCCGATATTCGGGCATTGGCACCGGATTGGCGTAGGTCGATGG
>JABDKI010000180.1 GCA_013002295.1 Altererythrobacter sp. | reverse complement strand
CGGCAAAGCCGCCACCCAGCGCAATGCGGCGCGAAACCCGTGTCATGAACTAACTCCCCCGATCTAGTTCGCCAAGCCACGCTGCAGCTGCTTCCGATACGGAATCACAACGCCAACCCATGACTGCAGGGGTATCATAGGGATGTATTTCAACCAAACTTTGTATCGCATCGTCAAGTAAAGCAGCACTTGTCTTGAATAGTGCGCCAATTTCGCAACTATTGCCGCGCTCACCACTCCATTCGTAGATTGATTCAACTTCTCCCAATAGATTGACGCAAGCGACCAGCCTCCTGTCGAGCAAAGTATTGGCCGCAGCGCGTGCTGCTTCGCGATCAGGGAAGGGGCAGTAAATTAGCGCACTCATGCCTTGCGCGCTTTGCGTAGACCGTCCGAATGCATGCCCCAGGCAACGCTAGCAACCACCAGAGCGCCGACCAATTGGTGCGACACTGCCACCCACAGCGAGACTTCGGTAAGGACGGTCGCGATGCCGAGCAGGAACATTGATCCGAATGCGCTGTGAATCGCGACTGAGGCCGGGCGATCACTCTTGCGTATGCGCCGCGCGAGCCAGATCAGCGCCGCCACGGCAACCCAGGCCCACCAGCGATGGAGAAAATGCAGCAGAAAAGGATCATGCGTCAACGCCCAGAGCCAGCCGCGCGACAGATCGGGTTGCGGAAGGAACCGCCCGTTCATCAGAGGCCAGTCGTAGGCGGCATGTCCTGCATTAAGCCCGGCCACCCAGGCGCCAAGCAGCAATTGGATAAACATTATGACGGCGATGATCGTCGAGGCACCAGTCAGGCCTGCAGATTGCGCAGTTGGGCAGCGCCCAAGCATCTGCAAATCGCGCGCAGTCCATACCAAACCGCCCAACAAGAACAGCGCGGTCAGCAAATGCGCCGATAGTCGGAAATGGCTGACATCGGTCAGATCGGTGCCAACGCCCGATGCAACCATGTACCAACCCAATGCGCCTTGTCCGCATATCAGCGCAAACAATGCCAGCAGCCGGCCCTTGTAACCGGCGGGAACTGCCCCGCGTATCCAGAACCACACAATTGGCAGCAGGAAAGCGAGCCCGATCAACCGCCCCAAAATGCGGTGGAACCATTCCCAGAAATAGATGAATTTGAATGCAGAGAGATCCATACCCGCAGGCCCGCTTTCGAAGCGATACTCACCGGTTTGGCGGTAGAGATCGAACTCTGTCTGCCACGCTTGATCGGTTAGCGGTGGCAAAATGCCCGTGACGAGGCTCCAATGTGTGATTGATAGCCCGCTTTCCGTTAAGCGCGTGATCCCGCCTACCATGACAATGATAACGACCAACAGGGCCACTACATAGAGCCATTTGGCGAGCGCTAGCGGCCGCCCTTTGACGTCGCATGAGGAATCTCTTTCCGGGACAGGTGCAGCAGAACTCGGCATGCCCCGATAACTGCGCAGCGCAGCTTCAAAGTGCAAGTCCATTTGCTGCAACATCATTTGAGAAATCGGCACGCCTGCCAAAACTGCGGCTTGAAAGATGATACACCATAACATAAATGGCGTTCCACAGTATGACTGAGTTCAGTATCTCGATTCGGCAGCGGATGGACCGCGCTGGCATTTGGCTTTCAAGCCTATGCCTGCTGCATTGCGTGCTAACGATTGTGCTGGTTTCTATGCTCGGTGCAGGCGGTCACTTCTTGCTTTCGCCAGAGATTCACCGGGTTGGCCTCGCGATCGCATTGATCATCGCGGCCGTTGCGATTGGCTGGGGCGCGCTGCGCCATCGCCGCGCTGCACCCTTCGTCACAGCCATGGTAGGCCTGACCTTTATGGGCGGCGCTCTGGCAATGCCCCACGGCCTTTATGAAGTCGTTTTCACGATGATTGGCGTGGCGCTGGTGGCGACCGGACATGTCCTCAATATGCGTTCGCACTTGCCAGAGCAGCATTGAAGCTTATGTCGCGCTGGCATGAGCCAGATCAAGAACATCACTTTGAACGGCGAACCACGCCAGACGACAGCGGCCACCATTGCGGACCTCGTCCGCGAACTCGAACTTGAGCCGGGCAAAGTTGCGGTTGAGTGCAACCGCGAGATCGCGCCGCGATCAACTCTGAAACAGGCACCGCTAAATGAAGGCGATGCGTTGGAAATCGTCCACTTCGTGGGTGGCGGCTCTCAGGCAGCGGGCGATACATGGACGGTTGCGGGCCGTACCTTCAAGTCTCGCCTGATCGTTGGGACCGGCAAGTATAAGGATTTCGAACAAAACGCCGCAGCGGTTGAAGCGGCGGGCGCAGAAATCGTCACCGTGGCCGTGCGCCGTGTCAATGTCAGCGACCCGAAAGCGCCCATGCTGACGGACTATATCGACCCCAAGAAGGTCACCTACCTGCCCAACACCGCCGGGTGCTTCACCGCAGACGATGCGATCCGCACCTTGCGGCTGGCGCGCGAAGCGGGTGGTTGGGATCTCGTGAAGCTCGAAGTACTGGGCGAAGCGCGCACGCTCTATCCCAATATGA
Source organism: Altererythrobacter sp. (assembly GCA_013002295.1). Classification (GTDB taxonomy): domain Bacteria; phylum Pseudomonadota; class Alphaproteobacteria; order Sphingomonadales; family Sphingomonadaceae; genus Erythrobacter. The sequence continues at coordinate 9,337 of JABDKI010000180.1, read as the reverse complement.
AGGAAACCTTGGAAGCGACCGAAGTGCTCGCGAAAGAGGGTTTCCTGCCAATGGTCTACTGTGTTGATGACCCGATCGCTGCGAAGCAGCTGGAAGACGCTGGCGCTGTTGCGGTCATGCCCTTGGGCGCACCGATTGGCTCAGGCCTGGGCATCCAGAACCAGGTTACGATCCGGCTGATTGTTGAAGGTGCAAACGTCCCCGTTCTGGTCGATGCCGGGGTTGGTACGGCCAGCGACGCAGCCGTGGGTATGGAGCTTGGCTGTGATGGCATCTTGATGAACACCGCAATCGCTGAAGCGAAAGACCCGATCCGCATGGCGCGCGCGATGAAACTGTCGGTGGAGGCTGGCCGTGAAGCCTATCTGGCCGGTCGGATGGGTCGCCGCATGTATGCCGATCCCTCCAGCCCGCTCGCGGGCTTGATCTAGGCGCGCTTGGCGTGGGCGGGCTAGCAAACGCAACAAGAACGCCTCACTCCGCGCAAGTAATCTACGTATAGTTACCGATAATTAACCACAGTCGGCGAAACTGCTTCTCGCAACACAGGAGCATTTGCCATGGCCGTAACCGGCACTGCATCGATGACGATCAACGAGATGCGCGAGTTCGCGAGCTTTTCCGCGGGCGAGCAGCGCTATATCAAGCGCAGTCTCGATATCGGCCTCGGCCGGCAAGATGCGTTCAAGCTGTGGGCGCGCAACGAAGGCGAGAATGCCGCGATCCGCGGCCAGTATGTCGCCTATCAGGAATTGAAAACGCTGCGTGAAACGATTCCCCACGAAGCAACAATCAACGACACCGAGGCCTTTATCGGCAAGCTGGTGCGCCTCGCTGCGTTTGACCTCTCGCAAGATCGCATCACGTGCTTTTCCGCATTTCGCTTCCTCTATGAGCGCCTGCTCGGCGCGGATGTCCGCCCATGGTTGCCGAGCGCGTTTTGCGCCGCCGCTGCTCTGCCGCAGATCCGCCCTGCCGCGCGCAAGGAGCTGCTTCAGTCGTTGAGCGAAGCCGCCGCGACCGCACCGGGCTGGTCCGATCGCGAACCGGCGTTCTATCCGGAATATATCGAGGCAGCGGAAGCGGCCTGAGGCAAAGGTCCGCTAACGACCCAAATAGTGACGTTCAGCAGCACTACTGACGCGCCCTGTCTTACTTGATTTCAGCGTCTCCAAGGCGGACCATAAGATGCGCAAATGGCGTATCCTTCCACATCACATAAACTGGTTCGTCTACGTCGTTGGACATATCAGAATACATTGAAGGATCAGGCAGGATGATCATCATGTGTGGCCCATCTTTGATCCACATGTTGTCTTCTGTTGGCTCGGTGGCAGCCGGATCGAGATTGCTTACGCCGGGCGCATTTCCTTCTCCTGCGAGCATATAGGACACACCGAATTTCCCAGTGGGGAATGCTCCACCTGTTTGCATTGCGCCTAGCGCTGCCATCCAAGTTTCATCATTACACATTGGCCCCATGCCAGGCGTTTCGACGATGCAGGTCCAGCCATTGCTTCCCTCTCGTAGTACGTTGCCTTCACCATCGATGACTGTCGCTGCGTCCGTTACATCACTTGGACCCGCAGAAAGCGCGTTAGCGATAAGAGCAGCATTTCCTTCGAGTGCTTCACCTTCGGCTTGAGCTGAACTTCCCTCACCAGCACTGTCGCTAGTATCATTGCAAGCTGTGGTTGCGCTCAGGATTGAAATGGCCATGCAGGCCGGTAATAGTTTCATGATCTGTCCCTCCGTAGCGACCCCGATAAGTAAGATGATAAGCTGAAAGTCGAAGCCTGACAAATTTGATGCAGGCTGATCTGGCTACTGTGCCAAACTCACAGCGGCCTTAAGGTCTGCTTTCCACCCCAGTTCCAGACAGTCAGTGCTTCAATTCGACCATTGGTTTCTGGGGCACATACGGGATATCAAAGAGGCTTTGTGTTCACATTCTTCGATCAGGCGGGTACCACCCAAGCATATTCTGAGCTGACTGAAAGAGATACCAAAAATGGAAATGGCGTTTGGCGTATTTGGGTTGATGGGATTCGTGTTCGCATTGGCTGCCTATTCTAAGGTAGATAAGCTGGAGAAAGAACTCGTTGAGAGAGGCATCCTTGAGCGCGACTCTGATTGACGCGAAAAGCCTGAGATCTCCGCTTAGATGGCCCAACACAAAGGGCGTTTCTTAGGCGAAAACCAATTGTAGCCAATTGTCCGCTTCCCACCCCAACAGCTGCCTTTGTTCGCTATTGGAGCTTCTCCTGAAAGCGGACTAACAGCTTTAGATTGAAGCTGCTGGAAAGCGGATAGGCCGATATCGACCCAATTGCAGACGTTCTGATATACCTGATTACGCCTTAGAGCTGATCTCAGTATACAGTAGGTAGCCCTTCTGCTTGCGCCTTGTATCTTCCTCACAACCGCCTTATCCCATTTTAGCTGTGGTCGCATGAACTCTTGGGAGAGTGTGTCTTGACGACTGTCTATGATTTCGTAATTGTTGGTGGTGGTTCAGCAGGCGCCGCGCTCGCCGCCCGCCTTAGTGAACATCCATCCACAAAGATTGCACTGCTTGAAGCAGGTGGGAAGCCGCCTGAGCATGAGGCGATGCCAATGGCCTGCGCATCTCTTCAACTCGATCCAGAGACAGACTGGATGTACCGCGGCGATCCGGGAAAAGGCGGTCAAGGTTTCCAGAACAAGACTATGCCGGTCCCGCGAGGCAAGATGCTAGGCGGGTCTTCCGGAATAAACTACATGGTGTTTGTGCGTGGCCATCCCGGTGATTTCGACAATTGGGCCGCCAAAGGCGCGACTGGCTGGAGCTTTTCCGATGTCAAACATTGCTTTGAGCGAATGGAAGAGGTTCGCCCTTCGAACGAAGCAAATATCGATCACGAAGACAGGGGAAAATCGGGTCCGGTCGGAGTAGGAATCCGTTCACCAGTTATTCCCGCTTCGCGCCAATTTGTTGCAGCCGGTGAGGCGGCTGGCCTCCGTTCAGGAGACTACAACGCTAGCGGCCGAAACAACCCGGAGGGGGTGGTCTCTCTGGTTCAAACAAACACCCGTGATGGTCGCAGGTCGAGTACCTATCACGGCTATTTGGAAGGCAACGCTGAAGATCGCGAAAACCTGACTATCATCACAGGGGCCAACGTTACACGGCTTGTCACTGAAGATGGCAGTAATGGACTGACCGCACGAGCGGTTGAGTATCGCGACGCCAATGGTGATCTTCAGACAATTGGAGCGTCTAAGGAAATCATACTAAGCGCAGGAGCCGTTGGTTCGCCACATATCCTCATGCTCTCCGGGATTGGCTCACGTAGGGAACTGGAGGCCGTCGGCATCGAATGCAAGCTGGACAATCCTCACGTCGGAAAGCATCTCAAAGATCATTACCAAGTGCCCATGGTGTTTCCTGCGCCAGGTATCGGTGTACCGCTTGCAGAGCTTGGGCTGTCTGCCGGGCCTGATGCTCTGCGAGGACCAGACGGGCCTTTGCCGGAAGATCCTGCGGATGACGGCAACCTCACCGCAGATCAGCAGGAGATCAAGGAAGAAGCCGAGCGCCGCCTAAACGAATGGGTTGAACATGGCACAGGCTATGCTGCCTCTTCAATCTATGATGGAATCAGTTTCTTCTCGACCGGTTTAGGGGACGAGCATACGCATGATGGCCAGATCGGCTTCGTCCCGACTTGTTATGGCGATGATGTCCTCGGCGATCGAATTTTTTACGATATGGACGAGCTGTTTAAGGATCCGGCTAAGGTTACGGCACCGGAATCTGAGAACATCACACTTCTGGCGAGCAATTGTATTCCTCACGGGGAAGGTGAGATTACGATTGCGGACGCCGATCCTGCCGTCCATCCTAAAATCAAACTCAACTATTTCGATGACCCGTACGACCTGAAGGTCATGGTCGCGGTGATGCGCAAGGCATTGGCGATTGCTGCGAAGTGGGACGGTGTGGGCGAATGGTATGTGCCACCGCGCCTAGCCAAACTGCACGGGTGGGAGCCCGGTCAGGAACCAAGTGATGCGCTATTGGAAAACTGCGCGCTGCACTTTGCCATGACGGTCTATCACTTGTGCTGCACGTGCCGGATAGGAGATGTGGTGGATGAGCGGCTGCGAGTACTGGGTGTAAAGAACCTGCGGATCGTCGACGCCAGCGTAATGCCAAACATTCCCAGCGGCAATATCAACGCGCCTTGTATTATGATCGGTGAGCGTGCTTCTGACCTCATGAAAGAGGATCATGGCATCAGAAGTTCGGCGCTCGAAACTGCCTGAACAAGGATGTAGTAAAGACCCGCTTTCCACCCACAATAAGAGGCTAGCGATTAACTCCGATAAAGTCCGTCTATCCGCTCCTGATAGCGGTCGCGGATCTTGTGGCGCCGGATCTTCATGCTCGGCGTCATTTCCTCGTTCTCAATGGTGAAGCCTTCATCAGCAAAGGTGAATTGCCGCACCTTCTCGATCACCGACAAATCCTTGTTCACGCGGTCGACCGCTGCGCGGACCGCAGTCTTGAACGCAGGTAAGTCCTGCAGCGCAGCCATGTCGAACTTCTCGTCATTGGCCTTGGCCCATTCGACCGCCCATTCAGGATCCGGCACGATCAGGCCGACCACGTAAGGCCGCTTGTCACCGCTCACCATGGCTTGTGCGACTTCCGGCTGAAGCGTCAGCATGCCCTCAATCTTTTGCGGGGCGACATTGTCACCCTTGTCATTGACGATCATGTCCTTCTTGCGGTCAGTGATCACGATCCGTCCGGCTTCGTCCAAATGTCCGATGTCGCCCGTATGCAGCCAGCCATCCACGATGGTGCGCGCTGTCTCCGCGTCATTGCGCCAGTAACCGTGCATCACCAGCTCACCGCGCACCAGAAGCTCGCCATCCTCGGCGATCTTGACTTCCACCCCGCGCATTGGCGGGCCGACGGTATCCATTTTCAGGCCAGTCTTCGGCCGGTTGCAGCTGATAACGGGGCCGGCTTCGGTCTGACCATAGCCCTGCAGCATGGTGAGCCCCATGGCTTCGAAGAAATTGCCGACATCGGGGTTTAGCGGCGCGCCGCCAGACACCATCGCCTTGATCCGTCCGCCAAACCGCGCGCGAATTTTGGGGCGCAGGGTCTTCTCGATCAGAAAGTCCATCGGTTTGTCGCGCTTACGCTTGCGATTGCCCTCGCTGATCATCAGCGCCTTATCCATCAGGTAGTTGGCGACTTTGCCCTGCTTCTCGACCGTTTTCATGATGCGCGTACGCAGCACTTCAAACAGGCGCGGGACCACAACCATTATCGTGGGGCGCGTTTCCTCGATATTGCTGGCCAGCTTTTCGAGGCCTTCGGAATAATAGATTTCCGCGCCTACGCTGATCGGCAGGAATTGCCCGCCGGTATGCTCATAAGCATGACTTGCGGGCAGAAAGCTCAGGAAGCGCTCATCCTTGATCCCGAAATCCTCGATCAGGATTTCAGCAGCCCCTGCCACATTGCACAGGATCGCGCCATGATGCTGCAACACACCGCGCGGTGCGCCGCCAGTTCCGCTGGTGTAGATGATGCAAGCGGTTGTATCGCGTCCGATCCCGGCCATGCGCGCATCCACTGCCTTGCGGGCTTGGGCGGCATCGCCAGAAGTCAATGTGTCCCAACCGTGATAGTCGAACGGGCCCGATTGATGGCGGCGCAGGTCTTCAATCCCGATCACATGCTCGATCAGCCCGGTGGACTGGATTGCATTGTGAACCGGTGCGAGCAGCTTCTCGGTCGAGACAAACACAGCGCGCGCGCCCGAATTGTCAAAGATATGTGCGTGATCGCGCGGGGTGTTTGTGATGTAGGTTGGTACGGAAACGCAGCCGGCCGCCATGATCGCCAGATCGGCTATGCACCATTCCGGCCGGTTTTCGCTCACGATGCAAACACGGTCACCATCATTAAGGCCCAGCCTACGCAGGCCTTCGGCCATCAAGCAGACCTGCTCAGCGGTTTCGCGCCAGCTTCTGGTTACCCATTCGCCACCTTTCTTCGCGGCTAGAAAGGGCGCATCGCCTTTCTCGTCGGCTCGCGACAGAAAGAGTTCAACCAGAGTGTTTGCACTATCGATCTCGGCCAGCGCCACTGAATTGCTCCTGCTCCCGGGGAAGGTTGTTTTGTTATATCCGTTTTTGCCGCCCTAAAGTCCTGCAAACGTAGCGGCAAGTCTAAGCCGCATCAGGGCACGATCAACAGGGTTTCGATTCTGGGGTCGCGCACGCTGACCCAACTGCCATTCTCGCGCAGAATCGCGTTGACTTTTATCGGCGCAGGTCGCGCGATCAATTGGCTATGGCCAAGCGCTTCAAATGCCGCCGATTGCTCTTCCAACCAGGTACCGCTTTCGACCAGCACACGCTCTCCAAACGCCATTGTAAAAGGCAGGGCGAGCGCTTGTTCAGCGGTCAAGCCAAAGTCGATCGCGCCGATGATCGCCCGGGTTGTCGAAACAGGGATTGTGGGGCCGCCCGCTGCGCCCACGATCATGAAGGGATCGCCATCAGGGTCCCATACAATCGTTGGCGACATGGAGCTGCGCGGGCGTTTGCCGCCTTCAACCCGGTTGGCGACAGGCTTTCCGTCCACTTCCGGTGCGCGGCTGAAGTCGGTCAGCTCGTTATTGAGGAAGAAGCCATGCGCCATCAGGCCTGAACCAAAAGAGCTTTCAATGGTCGAGGTATAGCTGACCATGTGGCCCGCGCGATCAACCACGGAAAAGTGCGATGTGCCGCGCTCTTCAGGTTCGTCACCATCCGCCCAGGCGATGTCTGCGCCTTCCGGCTTGCCCGGGCTAACGCTCTCAGCGCGTTTGGACGCATCGATCAACGCGCTACGCTGCGCAATGTAGGCTGGGTTGATCAATCCAGCGACCGGCACCGGCACGAAATCGGCATCGGCCATGTAAATCTCCCGGTCGGCATAGGCGAGCCGCTGAGATTCGAGAAACAGATGCCAGGTCACAGGGTTCTCAGCGCCCAAGGCGCTCAAATCAAACCGCTCCAGCTGACCCAGCATCTGGATAACCGCCACACCGCCAGAGCTAGGCGGCCCCATGCTGCACACCCGGTAGCCGCGATAACTGCCGCATACAGCGTCGCGCACTTTGGGCTCGTATCCAGCCAGATCGCCGGCTGTCATCGCACCTTCGCGCGGCGTAGCGGAAGCGACGTTTGCGACAATCTCTTCGCCCAATTCAGCGCCGTAGAAAGCTTGGGGGCCTTGCGCTGCGATCCGTTCAAAAGCTTGCGCTAGCGCTTCGTTCTTGATCCAGGAACCGGCGGGCAAGACATTGCCATCGGAATCGTAATAAAGGTCCCGCCCCGCTTGCGTGCCGGCCACAAAATCAGGACGGCGATTGAGCGAATTATACATCCGCTGGTTCATCCCGAACCCGTCGCGCGCCAGCTTTGTCGCGGGCTCGAACAATTCAGCCCATGAAAGCTTGCCATGATTGTTATGCGCCAATGCAGCCATGCGGATATTGCCGGGCACGCCAACACTCAACCCGCTTTCCACCGATTCGCGAAAGCCCGGTAACGAACCGTCTTCGCTCAAGAACCATTCTGGCGATGCCCCGGCCGGAGCTGTTTCGCGGCCGTCGTAGGAAATCACTTCGCCGTCGGGTGCTCCGCGTAGCAGAAATCCACCACCGCCTATCCCAGAGCTTTGCGGCTCAACCACTGTGAGTGCCAGCATCACCGCGATTGCAGCATCGGTCGCGCTTCCGCCTTTTGCGAGAATATCTTCGCCGGCAGCTTGCGCGCGCGGATCAGCCGCACTGACGGCGCCTCGCTCGGCCGCTGCCGGTGCGCGGAACGTCATTTCCAGCGGTGAAGAATATGCCCCCGTGCAAGAGGCCATTAGTGGAAGCGCGATCAGCGCTGTCAGTCGTTTAAGTCCCATCTGGGCTGGCTATTCGCTTCCGACCGCTTCGGCAATGGTGGAATAGCCTTCGCGCTTCATCAGGCGTTCTAGCCCGCGAACAATTTTCGCGCCCAGGCCAGGCCCCTCATAGACCATGGCGCTATACAGCTGGACCAGGCTTGCGCCCGCTTTGATCCGCTCCCACGCATCCTCTGCACTGGCAATGCCGCCGACGCCAACCAACGGAATCGCGCCGCCGGTTGCTGACCGGAAATCGCGCACGCGCTGAGTCGCAAGCGGTTTCAATGGCGCCCCAGAAAGCCCGCCGACCTCGCCAGCGTGGTGCGAGCGCAGCTCCGGCCGCGATATCGTTGTGTTGGAAACGATCAGCGCGCCCAGTTTCTTGTCGAGAGCGATCCGAGCGATTGCATCAATATCTGCCGGCTCCAGATCCGGTGCAACTTTCAGAAAGATAGGTGGCGGCGGTGTGTTGGAAGCCGCGCTGCGAGCTTCGATCACAGCGTCCAGCAACTCGGTCAATGCGCCTTCATCCTGCAGCGCGCGCAAGCCCGGCGTGTTGGGGCTGGAGATGTTCACCGCCAGATAGCTCGCGTGCGGCGTCATCGCCCGCGTCATAATCGCATAATCCTCGATGCGATTACCGGAGTCCTTGTTTGCGCCAATGTTGATTCCGACGACGCCTGACCGCCCTGTGCGCCTCTCAAGCCTTCTCAGTGCCGCTTCTGCACCGCCATTGTTGAACCCCATCCGGTTGATCACGGCCTTGTCTTCGACCAGTCTGAACAGGCGCGGCTTGGGATTACCCGCCTGCGGCAGCGGCGTGATGGAACCAACCTCTGTGAAACCAAAGCCAAGCCCCAGCAACGCGTCGGGCACTTCAGCATCCTTATCGAAGCCTGCAGCGACACCCACCGGGTTGGGAAAGGCGATTCCCGCAAGCTCTAGAGCCAGTTTCCCGGCTGTTGCGGGTGCACGGCGCGGCATCAGGCGTAGCCCCTCGATCGCCATGCGATGGGCTGATTCGGAGTCGAAAGCGAAAATGGCGGGGCGCAGAAGACGAAACAACATGATGCTGCGGCTATGACAAGGCACGCCAGACCTGTCGAGCGCGAAGCAATACTTGACCAGATTAGTTAATTATTTCAAACTGATGACAAGGAAAAAGATACGCCCAGCCGCACTCTTGTCGTTTGCATACAATTATAGCGCGAGTGATTCGGCTAACAGGGACCTGCGACCCGAAGGGCTTGGAGCAGCAATGCGAAGAGTTCCTCAACTTCTAGGGCGGTCCCATTAGTGGGCCGCCCTTTTTTTATTCGGCGCGAAGTAGTGCCAAAAGAAGAGTCGCAGAGGGACATATGGATCAGCTAACTAGCGCTATGGAAG
>JABDKI010000119.1 GCA_013002295.1 Altererythrobacter sp. | reverse complement strand
GAATTGGAACGCTGTCACGAGCCCTGGAGCGGCATCAAGCGCACGCTCGAGCCGCGCAGGGAACTCGCCCGACACGTCGAGGGGCGAAATCAGATAAAGCTGTGTTTTAGGTTCAGTCACGCAGGCGCTCTAAACAGCACACGACGCATCCGCAATCTGATCAATGGCTTTGCCGAGCGCTGCGTCAAATTGCGCATCATTCTGGCCCTTGCGCAGGTCTTGCAGCAGCCCGCGGCTGAAACTTGCGATCATGCCAGGGTTCTTTGCAAGGTGCGCGCAAGCGTCATCGGTCGAAAAGCCGCCAGATAAGGCGACCACCCGCAGCACATTCGGATGCTCGATCGCTGGTGCGAATAGGTTTGGTTCGACCGGAATCGACAGCTTCAGCATAACCTTGCGATCTTCGGGCAAAGCGTCGAGACCCTTCATGATTTCAGTCAACAATATCTGCTCGCCTGCACCGCGATCATCGGCCGTGATGTCAAATTCCGGCTCTAGCATCGGCATCAGCCCCTTGTCCGCGATGCGATTGCCGTATTCGAACTGTTGTGCGACGTTTGCGGCGATACCGCCCGCGTTTGCCGATTTGATGACTGAGCGCATCTTTGTGCCGAACATGCCCGCTGTCACAGCTTTGTCGAGCAGCGCGTCCAGCTTTGTCATCTCTTTCATCAACTGCACGCCATCAGCTTCGTCTTCGAGGCCCTGATCCACCTTGATGAAAGGCACGACGCCGCGCTGCTTCAAAGCATCGGGGGTCGGCAAACCTTCGACGATGCCATCCATGGTCTTTTCAAACAGGATCGCGCCAATCACCTTCCCATTTGCGAAGCTTGGCGAAGTGATCACACGGCTGCGCATCGCATGGATCGCAGCAAACATCTCATCATCGCCTGTCCATTCACTATCTTCGACACCATAACCGCGCAGTGCCTTGGGCGTCGAGCCGCCCGATTGGTCCAGAGCGGCGATGAAGCCGCCACCTGTGGCGATTTTGGCGGTCATTTGATCGAGATTCATGCGAAAATTCCTGCTTCAGATTGGTCTTTGCATACCTATGCACGCGCCCTTAAACAGCGGGACGCTCCACCGCAACTGCGGAGGCGGCTATTTCGACAACGCAGCCACCCCGGACAGCTCTTTGCCTTCCATCCATTCCAGAAAAGCCCCGCCAGCCGTTGAGATATACGTCACATCATCGGTCACACCTGCCTGCGCGAGCGCAGCAACTGTATCACCTCCACCTGCAACCGAAATGAGCGAACCTTCGAGCGTTAGCGCAGCCGCTGTTCTAGCCAGTGAAACCGTTGCTTCGTCGAATGGCGGGGTTTCAAAGGCGCCAAGCGGGCCATTCCAGACCAGCGTGCGGCACGTCTTCAAGACGTCAGCCAATGCTTCGACTGCTTGAGGGCCGACATCAAGGATCATCTCGTCTTCGGCCACTTCGTGAACATTGCATGTCCGCAGGCTGGCAGGGTTCGCCGCGAACTCCATGGCCACAACCACATCATAGGGAAGATGCACGGTGCATCCCGCATGATCCGCCTTGTCCATGATGGCATTGGCGGTATCGGTAAGATCATGCTCGCAAAGGCTCTTGCCGACATTCACACCGCGCGCAGCTAGGAAGGTGTTCGCCATCCCGCCGCCGATGATCAGATGCTGCACCCGGCCAACCAGGTTTTCCAGCACCGCCAGCTTGGTCGAAACCTTCGCTCCGCCAACGACTGCCGCGACAGGTGTTTCTGGATTACCAAGCGCCGCATCCAAAGCTTTGAGCTCTTTCTCCATCGCCCTGCCTGCGTAGGCTGGCAGGCAGTGGGCAAGGCCTTCCGTCGTTGCATGCGCGCGGTGAGCGGCGGAGAATGCGTCGTTCACGTAGAAATCGCCATGGGCCGCGATAGCCTCTGCAAGCTCAGGATCATTCGCCTCTTCGCCCGGCCAAAAACGGGTGTTGTCGAGCAAACCGATATCGCCATCGCGCAGGATACCGATCGATTGCTCGACCACTGGCCCGGCGATCTCTGGAACGAACATCAGTTCCTTTCCCAGGACATCCTCGACATCACCCACAACCATGCTGGTTGAAAGAACGGACGAGCGCATTCCACCCGGTCGGCCGAAATGTGCAAGCAAGAGCACTTTCGCACCCTTCTCGCTCAGCTCAAGGATGGTGGGTTTGACAGCTTCTACCCGGGTCAGATCGGTGGCCGATCCATCCTTCATAGGAAGGTTCAAATCGACGCGAACCAGCGCGACCTTGCCAGTTACATCGCCAAGATCGTCGAGAGTTTTAAAAGCTGCCATTGTTCCGTGTCCTTAAAGGAACTTCGCCATCACACCCGATGTGTCGATCATCCGGTTCGAGAAGCCCCATTCATTGTCATACCATGAAACAACGCGGCAGAGCTTGCCTTCCATCACCGAAGTCTCGAGGCTGTCGATTGTTGAGCTGGCCGGATAGTGATTGAAGTCACTGCTGACGAGCGGCTGGTCTGTGTAATCGAGCACGCCCTTCATCGGGCCGTCTGCAGCGGCCTTGAGCGCAGCATTCAATTCTTCTGCCGAAGTGTCGCGGCCAGGCGTAAACACCAAATCAACCAGCGAAACATTCGGGGTCGGCACGCGAACCGATGAACCATCCAGCTTACCCGCAAGCTCAGGCAGAACAAGGCCAACCGCGCGCGCTGCGCCAGTAGTGGTCGGGATCATGTTCTGCGCCCCGCCGCGTGCGCGGCGCATATCGCCATGCATTTGGTCAAGCATGCGCTGGTCGTTCGTATAGCTGTGGATCGTGGTCATGAAGCCGCGTTCGATACCAACGGTTTCGTTCAAGACCTTCGCCATGGGGGAAAGGCAATTGGTGGTGCAGCTAGCGTTGGATACAATCACATCGTCAGCAGTCAGCGTTTCATGGTTCACACCATAAACGATGGTTGCTGATACGTTCTTCGCCGGTGCAGAGATCAATACGCGCTTAGCGCCCGCCTTCAGATGCGGCTCGGCAGCTTCATGGCTCTGGAAGAAGCCCGTGCATTCCAGAACAATGTCGATCCCCTGCGCCGCATGCGGCAAATTGCCCGGATCGCGCTCGCTGGTGACCGCTATCGAATTGCCATTCACAATGATCGCATTGTCGCCAACTTCTACCGTTCCGGGAAAGCGGCCGTGCGTGCTGTCATATTGGAACAGCAATGCGTTCGACTTCGTATCTGCCAGATCGTTGATCGAAACCAATTCAAGATCATGATCGCTACGCTCCAGAATGGCGCGTGCTACCAAGCGACCGATACGTCCAAAACCGTTGATTGCAACCTTAGTCGCCATGGGGGAATCTCCTGCTTAACCGTTCAATTTGTTCAAGATTTGCGGGACAATTGCCTCCGCAGTAAAACCAAATTTGGCGAAAAGATCGCCTGCTGGGGCAGACGCCCCGAAGCGATCAAGGCCAATGTTGATGCCATCCGTACCAGTGTAGCGTTCCCATCCAAGGGTGGAACCTGCTTCTATCGAAACCTTCAGGCAGTCGGCCGGAATCATGTCTGCGCGATAATCATCGGGTTGATCATTAAACAGCTCGGCACATGGCATGGAAACAACATCGGCGCCAATGCCCTGCTCTTCCAGAGCGGCCGCAACTTCGGCGGCGAGCGGGACTTCGGAACCCGTAGCCACCAGCACAACCTTACGGTCTGCGCCAGCCGAAATGATACGGTACGCACCCTTGGCTGACCGATTGGACAACGCCGACCAATTCTCATCGCCCGCTCCGCGCAACTGCGGCAGTCCCTGGCGAGATAGGCACAAGACCGAGGGGGTTTCCGGGGTTGATAGTGCCAATGCCCAGCATTCTGCCGTCTCGATCGTATCGCACGGACGAAAGACGTTGAGATTGGGGATCAGCCGCAAGCTCATAACTTGCTCAACCGGTTGGTGGGTCGGCCCGTCTTCGCCCAAGCCGATGCTGTCATGTGTCATGACATAGATCGCTTGGGTTTCCTGAAGCGCCGACAGCCGGATTGCATTGCGGCAATAGTCGCTGAAGATCAGGAAGGTACCACCATATGGCACGACCCCGCCATGCAGCGCCATACCGTTCATGGCCGCGGCCATTCCGAATTCACGAATGCCGTAATAGACATAACGACCGGAATAGTCCTGCGCGCTCATCGGCAATGTGCTGCTGGTCTTTGTGTTGTTTGACCCCGTTAGGTCTGCCGAGCCGCCAATCAATTGCGGCAAGGCCGCGGTTAGCGGCTCCAGCGCCATTTCCGATGCCTTGCGGGTCGCGACCTTCTTTGGCTCTGCTGCGAGCGCCTGAATATGCTTTTCCAAGGCCGGAGCTACCAGATCGCTAACCCCCATCATATGGTTTTCGAATTTGGCCCTGCGATCCAGATCGGTCGCAAGCCGCCCCGCCCATGCGCCGTTTGCGGAGGCTCCGCGCTCGCCCGTGGCGTGCCAGTCAGCAAGAATCTCGTTTGGAACCACGAAAGGATCATGCTCCCAACCAAGCTCTTCACGAGCGGCAGCAATTTCTTCGGGGCCGAGGGGCGCTCCATGTGTCGCGCTGGTGCCTTGCTTGTTCGGCGCGCCTTTGCCGATCACGGTTTTACAAGCAACGAGCGATGGCCGTCCATCCGCAACGGCTTCGTCCAGAGCGCGGGTGATATCTTCGAAACTATGCCCGTCACAGCTGGTGACATGCCAACCCGTCGCTTTGTAGCGGGCCTTGATATCCTCACTCGTCGACAGATCCGTTCCGCCATCGATGGTGATGTTATTGTCATCCCACAGCACGATCATCCGGCCGAGACCTAGGTGTCCGGCAAGGCCTATCGCTTCGTGATTGATGCCTTCCATCAGGCAGCCATCGCCCGCGACGACCCATGTGCGGTGATTGACCAGATCATCGCCGAATACGGAATTCAAATGCCGTTCGGCCATGGCCATACCGACCGCCATCGCGAGACCTTGTCCTAGCGGGCCAGTGGTGCATTCCACGCCAGGCAAAAGGAAGTTCTCAGGGTGGCCTGCGCACGGGCTGCCCAGCTGGCGGAAATTGCGAATATCATCCATCGTAGGGGCGGAGTATCCCGACAGATGCAAGAGGCTGTAAATCAGCATCGAGCCGTGACCCGCCGACAGCACAAAACGGTCACGATCCGCCCAATCAGGGGCGTGCGGATCAAACTTCAAATAGTTAGACCACAGCACCGTCGCTACATCGGCCATCCCCATCGGCATGCCCGGGTGACCGGAATTGGCAGCTTGTACAGCGTCCATTGACAAGGCGCGGATCGCATTTGCCATGGGTTGAAGACGGGCGGGATCAAGGCTCATGCGCGCGGTGCTCCTGAACAGTATCGAGCGGTACCGGAACAGCCCCCGCCCGGCGCGTCGATTCGACGCGTTGACGGACCCTTCGCGGAGGGCTGTTATCAGGTCAAGGCGAACAATCGAGCCTTCCACGGACTGTCGATGGAAAACCGTTCGAAAGGCTAACGTAGAGAACTTATCAACAGGCTTGCCCAACACTTTGCGGGATTTAGGCAAATTGGATAAAAAGCCATCCATGGATGGGAGCCGGATTGAACAAGCGATCCAACGGATCGAAGCTGCAGCTAGTCGTATCACTGCGGCATCGGGCAAACTCGGCGCCACACCATCAGATGATAGCGCGTTAGCTGCACACCATCAGGCACTCAAAAGCGAAGTTGCCAATACGCTCAAAGATCTCGATCAATTGATTGGGAGGCTTGAGGCGTGAGCGAAGTCACGCTGCGGATAGGTGGAAAAGCCTACAAAGTCGCCTGTGCAGACGGACAGGAAGCGCAGCTTGCCAAGCTTGGCAGCATGATCGATGCCAAATTCAAGCAAATGGAAGGAAATCTGGCGCCAAGCGAGGCCGAGAACTTGCTGTTTGCCGGAATCCTGCTTGCGGACGAGCTGAACGAAGCACGCGAAGCCGCAGGAGATGACCCGGCTGAGCTCGCTGAGAAGGTCAAGTTAGCCATGCAAGCATCTGATACTGAAGAGACAAAATCTCGCGAACTCTCGCTTGAGCTGGATGCCGTGCGGGCAGAGCGCGATGCGATCGCGAACGATCTTGCTAACATCAAATCTGCTGCAAGCGGGCAAGAACCTCTGTTTGCCGCTGAGGATTTCGCACCGAAGCTGGAACAACTCGCCGACGCGCTCGAAAAATGCGCGGATTCGCTTGAGGGTAAGGCCCCGGCACCCTAAGTAGAGAGGTGGCGGGACTGCCCGGCACGAGCCGTTTGAATATCCCTGAGGCTATAAGCATTTCCTAGGGAGCTGTCCCTGTCTTGGGTTAAGGGCCACTGCGTTCTTCGGAATGGAACCCGGGACCCAGGATATACGGCACCCACCTGACGTTTAGGCGTCAGAGGATTTCCCGAGCAAACGACCCATGGTGGTTCCGCCACTCACCATGTTAGCCTCAAGCGCGGGCAATCGCTCTTGCGGCTCTTGGAATCGAATTCTAGGCATACAGCACTTTGGCGATCACGAAATCCGACCTCCGCAAAAAGCTCCGCGCCAAGCGACACGAGCATGTCGAGCAGCTGCCTGAAAGCATGCGCGGACTGGTTTTCCGTCATCCACCTGCACCTTTGTTGGAAAAAATTTCACCAAACGCCTCGATCGGTCTCTACCACGCCGGGCCGCACGAAGCGCCTACGGCCAGCTATATTGGCTACTTTTACGAGAAAGGGCACACGATCGCGCTTCCACGCTTTGCATCTGGCGATGCAGAAATGGAGTTTGCCGAACACACCGACCCATTCGGAGCAGATGATCTTGAACCGGGTGCCTACAAAATGATGCAACCGAACTCGGACGCAGCACTGCTTGTGCCAGATGTTCTGATCATTCCGCTTGTCGGCTTTACGGCGGAGGGACATCGCCTGGGACAAGGCGGCGGCCATTATGATCGCTATCTTGCGGAACATCCGGGACGGATAGCGATTGGTCTCGCATGGGATGTGCAAATATGCGACGCCTTGCCCACAGAGCCACATGATCAGCGTTTAGATGCTGTGATCACACCAACGCGGATGTACGGACCCTTTTGATGCGCGAAACACCGACCTGGCGAATCCCCGTCGGTATTCTCGGCCTTTTTGCCGCCCTTATTGTCTATGGCATCGTGATTGCGCGCTATGCGCCGGATCTAATCGGCAGCTGGCCGATATGGGCACAAACAATTGTCTACATCGTGCTGGGTCTCGTCTGGCTGTTGCCACTCAAACGTTTCCTGATCTGGATGGAAACCGGACGCTGGAACGCGCCCGAAAGAGACTAACCAGCTTGTTCGAACGGAAATCCACACTTAGCGTAACGGACTTCTACTATTAAGGGGCATCGACATGAAGCGGCTGGCATTGGGGGTGTTGGTAGCGCTGATTGTTGGCGCTGCAACTTCGTGGGTTTTTGGGCAACGCTTGATCGGAGAGCGCGCGTTCAATGCAGCGGTCGAAGCGCGCGCGGGCGTGGACCAGACTGCCGAGCTGCGAGACGGTCTTCACGTTTTCGTTTGTGGCAGCGGATCACCATTCCCCGATGCAGACCGGGCTGGCCCCTGTCTTGCGGTACTGGCCGGCCGCGATGGCTACATTTTCGATGTTGGCTCGGGATCCGACCGGAAGCTTGGCGCAATGGGCTTTCCGATGGACCGGATCGAAGCGACTTTCCTGACACATTTACATTCCGACCATTTTGATGGCCTCGGCGCATTAATGCTTCAGGCATGGATGGCCGGCGGCCGAAACGAGCCGCTGCCAATCTATGGTCCTGAAGGTACTGATCGCGTGGTCGATGGTCTTATGACTGCCTACGCGATCGATCGCGGTTATCGCATCGCGCATCATGGCCCCGAAGTCGCCAGGCCCAGTGGCTTCGGCGGCGCGACGACGAACATTGATGAGAGTTTCACCTTCGAACGAAACGGACTGTCAATTCGCACTCTTCGCGTAGATCACGCTCCGATCGACAATGCCTATGCTTTTCGGCTCGACTACAAGGGGCGTTCGGCGGTGATCAGCGGTGACCTGAAGTATTCGGAAAAGTTCGCGCGGTTTGCGCAGGGTGCCGACGTCATTCTGCATGAAGCGCTCAATCCCGATATGGTTGGAAAGATTGGCGCGACGCTGGCGGCTCGCGGCAATACAGATGGCGCAAAAATTATGGCCGATATTCCGGATTACCACACCTCCCCCGAAGATGCGGCACGGATTGCGCAGATCGCCGGTGCAAAAGCGCTGGTGCTATACCATCTTGTACCGGCACCACCCGCTCGATTGATCGAAGCCGCATTCCTTGGCGATGCAAGGCAGCACTTCGAGGGGCAACTAGAGCTTGCTGAAGACGGCATGTTGATCAGCCTACCGGCGCAAAACCAGAAGGTCGAAATGGATCAGCTTCTTTGAGAGAATTCCCCAAGTGGCGCGAGTGACGGGACTTGAACCCGCGACCTTCGGCGTGACAGGCCGACACTCTAACCAACTGAGCTACACCCGCGCAGCCACTTGGGAGACGCGCAAATAGGGCCGAGTCCAGATACTGTCAACGACCGTTTGCGCGGAAAAGCAAACTTTATTCGCCCAAAAGCAGAACCGGTGTTTCGATCAACTTTTTCAGCTCCTGAATGAAGCTGGCCGCGTCATATCCATCAACCACACGGTGATCGCAGCTGATCGAAATGTTCATCAGTTTGCGTTTCTCGATTCTCTCCTGCCCATCAGGTCCTGTCACGAACATGGGGCGTTCGATAATGCGATTGGGGCCAATGATCGCAACTTCAGGGCGATTGATAACCGGAGTGGTCGCAACACCGCCCAATGGGCCGAGCGAAGTAATTGTCAGCGTCGATCCGGAAAGCTCGCCTGACTTGGCAGAGCCGTCGCGCGCTGAATTGGCAAGCCGCCCAATCTCGTTCGCAAGTTGCCAAAGGTTCTTGGCTTGCGCATCCTTGATCACAGGCACCATCAGTCCGTTGTCGGTCTGCGTAGCCATGCCGAGATGAACCGAGCCATGGCGGGTCACCACGCCCGCTTCGTCATCATAACGCGCGTTGATCATCGGATACTCTGGCAGCTTCTTGCAAATCGCAGCAATCAAGAGCGGCAGCATGGTAAGCTTAGGGCTGCCACCGCGAGCAGAGTTCAGCTGCGTGCGCATCCGCTCCAGCTCGGTTACATCGCATTCTTCAACATAGGTGAAGTGCGGTATGTTACGCTTCGCAGCAGACATATTTTGCGCGATGCGTTTGCGCAGGCCGATTACCTTTATGGCCTGATCTGCTCTCGTCGCGCCCGAAGGCGCAAAGCCACCACCAGCATTGTAAGCCAGAAACTGGTCCAAATCGCCGTGGCGAACGCGGCCATCTTCGGCGGGTTTTACTTCGGACAGATCAATGCTGAGGTCGCGCGCGCGCTTGCGAACCGCGGGTGTGGCAAGAACCTTTGCCAAGGATTCAGTCGATGCGGGCGTGGGTTCTGGCTCTGGAGCGGGCTCAGCCTCAGGTTCGGGGGCGAGCTCGGGAGCAGATTCTGCGCCCGAATCCACCTCAACTGCGGCCTCGTTCGCCTCCTCGACCTCCTCAGACACTTCGCCCTCAACCTCAACCACGATGAGCATCGAACCGACCGCGATCACATCGCCAACTTCACCGGCAACTTCAGTGACAACACCGTCAACCGGGCTTTCGATGTCGATCGTCGCCTTGTCGGTCATCACATCGACCAAATGCTGGTCTTCGGATACCGCGTCGCCAATCTTGACGTGCCACTCGACGATCTCGGCTTCGGCAACGCCCTCGCCTACGTCAGGCATATTGAATGTGAACTTTGCCATTGCGTCAGTCCTTCAGAATCTTGTCGATCGCTTCGCCGATGCGAACCGGGCCAGGGAAATAGGCCCATTCGAGGCTGTGCGGATATGGTGTGTCAAACCCGGTTACACGCTCAACCGGAGCTTCGAGATTATAGAAACAGCGTTCGGTAACAAGAGCAGATAGCTCGGCGCCAAAACCGGCGGTGCGTGTCGCTTCGTGTACGATCAGGCAGCGTCCGGTCTTTTCGACCGAAGCTTCGATAGCTTCGATATCAAGCGGCACGATTGTGCGGAGATCGAGGATGTCCGCATCGATACCTTTGGCCTCGCAGACTGCCTCTGCCACGTGTACCATCGTGCCATAGGCCAGCACAGTCAGTGCTTCACCTTCTGTCACGTGACGCGCTTTGCCGAGCGGAACTTTGTAGTACCCTTCCGGCACAACGCTGTCCTTGTGCTTCTTCCACGGCTCTACCGGTTTGTCATAATAGCCCGAGAACGGGCCATTGTAGATCCGCTTAGGCTCAAAGAAGATGACCGGATCATTGTCTTCGATCGCGCTGATCAGCAGGCCCTTCGCGTCATATGGCGTAGCCGGAATGACTGTCTTAAGGCCAGCGACATGCGCGAATATAGCTTCGGGCGACTGGCTGTGCGTCTGGCCACCGAAAATGCCCCCACCGAACGGCGAACGCACGGTCATGGGCGCGATATAGTCATTGGCCGAGCGGTAACGCAGGCGTGCTGCCTCCGAAATCAGTTGATCGAGCCCGGGATAGATATAGTCCGCAAATTGGATTTCCGGAACTGGGCGCAGGCCATAGGCACCCATCCCAACAGCAACGCCAATAATGCCGCACTCGGAGATTGGCGTATCAAAAACACGGGTCTTGCCGTGCTTTTCCTGCAGTCCAGCAGTGCAACGGAATACGCCGCCAAAGTAACCGACATCCTCGCCCATGACAATCACGTCATTGTCACGTTCAAGCATGATATCGAGCGCGTCATTGATCGCTTCGATCATGTTGAGGCGGCGTTCGGTACCCGTGTCACCTGTCGCCTGATCTTTCACATCAATGCTCATGCGCCCGGCCCTCCCTTGGGCCATTTGACCTGGCGTTCGCGAATGGCTTGCTCAGCCTGTTCTTCCAGATTCCATGGCAGTTCTTCGTACACGTCTTCGAACATGGTGTGGAATGGATGATGCATTCCGTGCCCAAGAATGCCGTTTTTCTCGGCTTCCTTGGTCGCGGCCTTCACCAGCTCCGCACATTCAAGGTCCATCGCAGACTGACGATCTTCATCCCACTCACCCAATTCGATCAAGTGGTTCTTCAGGCGCATTACGGGATCGCCCAATGGCCATTCTTCGCGCTCCTGCGCGCTGCGATAGCCGGTAGGATCGTCCGATGTAGAGTGGCCTTCCGCACGATAGGTGAAGTATTCGATCAGCGTCGGACCAGCATTTGCGCGCGCTCGGTTGGCGGCCCATTGCTGCGCTGCGTAGCATGCTAGCGCATCGTTCCCGTCGACGCGCAGGCCAGCCAAGCCATATCCCAGCGCGCGTGCAGCAAAGGTGGTGCGCTCGGCACCTGCAAATCCAGAGAAGCTGGAGATTGCCCACTGGTTGTTAATCACATTCAGGATGACCGGTGCGTTGTATACCGTTGCGAATGTGCAGGCGCTGTGGAAGTCACCTTCGGCAGTTGAGCCCTCGCCAACCCATGTGGCGGCAATGCGGCTATCACCTTTGATCGCGCTCGCCATTGCCCAACCCACCGCCTGGGGGGTTTGCGTAGCCAGGTTGCCAGAGATAGAGAAAAAGCTGTGCTCGCGGCTTGAATACATGATCGGCAGCTGGCGACCCTTTAGCTTGTCGCCTTTGTTCGAGTAGATTTGGTTGATCATGTCGACAATCGGATAGCCGCGCGCGATCAGAATGCCTTGCTGGCGATAGCTGGGGAACACCATATCGTCCGATGCAAGCGCCATTGAGGATGCCACGCTGGTGGCCTCTTCGCCGGTACACTTCATGTAGAAACTGGTCTTGCCCTGGCGCTGTCCGCGGAACATGCGGTCATCAAACGCGCGCACCATTGCCATGTTGCGCAGCATGGTTCGCAAGGTGTCTGCATCAAGCTTCGGATCCCAAGCGCCGTGCGCTTTATTATCCTCGCCCAGAACGCGGACCAAACCATAGGCAAAGTCCAGCATATCCTTAGGATCGCTTGTTTCATCTGGGCGAGGCTGCGTGCCTGCCTCGGGAATCTCGAGATGACTGTAGTCCACCTCATCGCCCGGCCGGTACCTCGGCTCTGGAACGTGAAGCTGTAGCGCCGGCTTGTTGCTTTTTGGCGCTGCTGAAGTTTCAGGCCTGTCGGCCATAGCGGGCTCTCCCCCTGCTTGAGCAGGTCTGTAGCAATCTTATACGTGCGCGTTATTTTATTTCACACGCCGACTGCGGTCAAGCTGCTCTAACCGCTTTCACTCATACCGCAACAGGTGCCTTGATCGGGGCCTGCGGCGCGTAATCATGCACTACAAAATCCTCGATTGTGTAGTCGAAAATTGTGTCGGGCCTGCGCGTGATATCAAGCCTGGGACTGCCGGAAGGTTCGCGAGACAGCTGTTCGGTGATCAAATGCTCGTGGTTCAGATACAGATGCACGTCCCCCCCCATCCATACCAGCTCACCTGACTCAAGATTAGTTTGTTGCGCCAGCATCCTTTGCAGAAGTGCGGCCGACCACAGATTAAATGGCAATCCCAAGGCTACATCGCAGCTGCGCTGATAGAGCATGCAATTGAGGCGCCCTCCCGCAACATGGAACTGATAAGTCTTGTGGCACGGCGGCAGGGCCATCCGCTCTAACTCAGCAACATTCCAACCTTCGATAATGTGCCTGCGGCTACCCGGATTGTTGCGCAGGCTATCGACCAATTCCGCTACCTGATTGATGCCCGGCCCGCGCTCGTATAGCCCGTCTTTACGATATCGATAGGTCGGCCAATCCACCCATTGCTTGCCGTAAACCGGGCCGAGATCACCCCACTTGTCGGCAAACTCCTCATCATCGGCGATCCGCTGCACGAAATCATCGAGCGCAATGTCGTCGCCGGATTCTTTCACATAGTTAGCATGCGGCCATTCATTCCAAATCTTTACGCCTTGCAGCACAAGCGGACGAATGTTGGTCTCTCCAGTCAAGAACCACAGCATTTCGCGGGTAGCTGTCTTCCAATAGACCCGCTTTGTGGTGAGCAGCGGCATCGCGCCGCCCGCAAGATCAAATCGCAGCATCGCGCCAGCGATCGAACGTGTACCAATCCCGGTGCGGTCAACCCGCTCGCTGCCCTCCTCCCAGATGCGCCGCATCAGATCGAGATACTGCCATTCAGGATGGCCCGGGCCGGTGAGTTTTGATGCGATCGTTTCAGGAGAGTCAAGCGTTGGCATTGGCGGACCCTAAACCCGCATTTGCTCGCTTGCCACCCCGCAAAGGCGCACTTATATCGCGCCTCCTGCCTCGACCCACAGTTTTATGTGGGACGATCCGGTCGGGGAGTAGCTCAGCCTGGTAGAGCACTGTCTTCGGGAGGCAGGGGCCGGAGGTTCGAATCCTCTCTCCCCGACCATTCTCATCCAGTTCCTCAGATCGCTAGTTGCCGTGGGCGCATATCCGCGTCATTCTGCGCCCCATGAACTTGTTCGATCTAAGCGGTAAAACCGCAGTCATCACCGGCGGCAACAGCGGCATTGGGCGGGCCTTTGCGCGCGGGTTAGTAAAGTCCGGCGCGGACGTGGCGATTTGGGCGCGCAACGAAGCCAAAAACGCAGCCGCGATGGCGGAGCTCAATGCGTTGGGCGGCGGGAGCGCGGCAGCTTTCCCGTGTGATGTCGCCAAGGAGGAGCAGATTGCCGCAGCGATGGCATCGACACTCGACCGCTTCGGCAAGGTCGACATATGCTTCGCCAATGCTGGAATTGGCGGGGGAATGGCGCTGCCGGAAATGACCTCTGAGGCGTGGGACAAGGTTATGGCAGTAAATGCTCGCGGCCCCGCCCTCACCTATCGCTATGTTACTGAGCATATGGTCGAGCGCGGCGAAGGGGGGAAGCTGATCGCGACCAGTTCTGGCCAATCGATCATGGGCGTAAACCGCAGCTCGAACTATGCCGCATCGAAAGCCGCCGTGAATGGACTGACGCGCGCAGCAGCATTCGAGCTGGCGAGATATCAGATTACTGCGAACGCACTGCTGTTCGGATTCTACGAAACAGATCTGACTGCTCAGGCGGATCCGCGCTTTGCTGAATGGATGACTAAGCGCATTCCGCTGCGGCGGTTTGGCGACCACGAAGGTCTGGAAGGTCTGGCGGTGTTCTTTGCATCCCCTCACAGTGACTACATTACCGGGCAATGCTTGCCCGTTGATGGCGGGCTCTGCATAAGCTGAGGAACAGGCGACGCCGCCGATCATTGGTCTCCGGTATGCAGTTCCTGACCGGGCCAAATTTCAATGTCACATGACAACGACAGATCGCGATATCGCGCTGTACCCAGCTCGCGCCTGGGCCGTGTCGCTGGTTTTGGCCGTTTGGCAAGCGGTGTCGCTGGCGGAATGCTGGCCGAAGGCGCGCGGCGCATGGCCAGCGGAGAGCGCATGTCTGCCCAGGATCTGCTGTTGACCCCGGGCAATGCTCGGCGACTGACTGAGCGGCTGTCGCATTTGCGCGGTGCAGCGATGAAGCTGGGCCAGATTATCAGTATGGACGCGGGCGACTTCTTGCCGCCTGAGCTGTCGGGCATACTTGCGACCTTGCGCGATCAAGCGAACTTTATGCCCGCGCGCCAGCTCGACAAAGTCTTGCAAGAGGAATGGGGACCGGATTGGCGAAAACAATTCAGATGGTTCAACCCGCGCCCGATCGCCGCAGCTTCGATTGGCCAAGTACACAAGGCCATGACCCGCGATGGCGAAGAACTCGCCATCAAGGTTCAATACCCTGGT
Source organism: Altererythrobacter sp. (assembly GCA_013002295.1). Classification (GTDB taxonomy): domain Bacteria; phylum Pseudomonadota; class Alphaproteobacteria; order Sphingomonadales; family Sphingomonadaceae; genus Erythrobacter. The sequence continues at coordinate 25,407 of JABDKI010000119.1, read as the reverse complement.
GTAGCCGACAGCATTGGCGCAGATGTCGACAATGTTGCGACATTGCTGCGCATGTCAGGGTTGCTCCCGGCAACACTCGATCTGGAAACCTTGTTAAAGGCTGCGAAGGAGCAATTGGCTGAGGAGGCCGATTATGTCCGCGAAGGTGAGCAAATGCGGCTGTATGCCGAACGGATGGCGGAGCACGATGGGTTTGTTGTCCCGACATTGCATGACGCACTGACCCGCAAACGCATACTCGCCATGACGTTCGAAGAAGGTATTCCGATCGAAGCGCTAGCGGATGAACCACAGGAATTGCGCAACGAAGTGTTCGAACGGATTGTCAATCTGGTGCTGCGCGAACTGTTCGAGTTTGGCGCCATGCAAACCGATCCCAACTTCGCGAACTATCGCTATCGCCGCAGCGATGGCGCAGTCGTACTGCTCGATTTTGGAGCTGCACGCGATATCGAACCGCATGTCATCGAGGGCTATCGCAGATTACTTGGCGCAGGACTTACCGGAGATGGCAGCAAAGTACGCCATGCGGCCCTGAACATTGGCTTTATCAATGAGACCGTGATCGAGCGACAAGGCGAGCGTGTCGACAGAATGATCGGCATTATCACTGAAGAGATGAACACGGATGCGCCGTTCGACTTTGGCAATCGCGCCTTCGTGCCGCTGCTTCGCGAAGAAGGCATGGCCATCGCCGAGGACAAGCAGAGCTGGCACATTCCGCCAGTCGAAACGCTATTTGTACAGCGCAAGGTCAGCGGCACCGCTTTGCTGGGGGCAAAATTGAAAGCTGTGATCAACATCCGCCGGTTGGTCGATACCAAGTTGGCGGAACTGGCTTAAAGCTTCGCTTTCTCAGCTGCGATCCAGCGCTTCACATGGGCCTCAAGGACACTCAGGGGCACAGAGCCGTTCTCCAGAACCGTGTCATGAAATGCCCGCAGATCAAAAGACGCGCCAAGCTCGTCTTCCGCCAATGTCCGCAGCTCACGGATCTTCAACTCACCTACTTTGTAGGCCAGCGCTTGGCCCGGCCACGTGATATAGCGGTTCACTTCCGCATCAATGTTCGCAGGTGAAAGCGCGGTATTGTCGAGCATGTAGTCAACCGCACGCTGCTTGCTCCAACCTTTGGAATGGATACCAGTGTCCACGACAAGCCGGGTCGCGCGCCACATCTCATAACTCAACCGGCCCATTTGCTTGGCTGGTGTGTCGTAGAGCCCCATCTCGATTCCCAACCGCTCGGAATAGAGCCCCCATCCTTCAACAAACGCAGTAAAGAACGTACCATTAGCGCGCAGCGGATGCAGATCCAGCTCGCGTTGCAGTGCAATCTGATGGTGATGCCCCGGAACAGCCTCGTGCACGCCCAGTGCCGGCAATTCCCAAAGTGGACGTTGGTCAAGCTCGGTCAGGTTCAAACGATAAATGCCCGCCTGCCCTGTCTCCAGCGACCCTGGCTCATAGTAGGCCGTCGTATTCCCGGGGGCCCGCTCGGCGGGGATTGGCAGCACTGTATATGGCTGACGCGGAAGCTTTCCAAAAAGCTTCGGCATCCAGAAGTCGATCTCTTTCGCAAGTGCCTGAGTGTAGCGCAGATATTCCTGCTCATCGGTCATGTAGTACTGCGGATCAGTGCGCAGATGTTCGATGAAGGCTTCGCGCGTGTCGAAACCTGCTGACGCTGCGACCTCTGCCATTTCCGCCCGAATGCGCGCGACTTCGGAGAGGCCAAGATTGTGCACCTCGTCCGCTGTCATGTTAGTCGTGGTGAAGCTCTTCACACGATAATCGTAGAATTCAGCCCCACCCGGCGTGGCCAAGATGCCAGGGGTGCCGGTTCGACAAGCCGGTCCGTATCTTTGAGCATAAAAGTCCGCGAATGCCTGCATTTCGGGGAAAACCGTATCTTCCAGTGCCCTACTTGCGCGCTCCTTTAACGTATTCCACTCAGCTTCCGAAATTGTCGCTGGGCGTTGAGCGAACGGCGCCCAATAAGGTGAGCGGTCAGCAAATGTGTAGCTCATACTTTCGATCCGCTCTAGGAACCCCTCCATCGGTTTGCATGCATGGGTCAGACCGAGCTCAACAGCTGTTCGTGAGCGTGAAATAGCGTCTCGATTGACCTTTTGGTAGGATTCGAGCCGATCTACATAACTCTCATAATCGGCGGTGGTGAAAAACGGCGAGCTATGCGGGAGCGATGCCAGTTGGTTGAACCAACCGCCCCGATTGGTGAATATCTGATACCAATCATGCGCGTGCTCGGATGCTGCTACTATGTCTTCCAGATCGAGTTTCAAAATCTCGAAATCGATTTGCAGATTTTCGGGAAGTTGCGCGCCGTTTATTGTATTCAATCTCGCCAAGAAGGCACGCGTTTCCTCAATGTTGCGTGCATGCGCTTCGACTGACCAATCACCCAATTTGCCGTCACCGCGCCGATCGCCAATACTCGTCGCAAGGCCCGGATTGTTGTCGAGCCGCCATTGCCAAACATCTTCGCGAAGCTCCGTGAAGAATGTGGTGGCTGCATTCTCTGACTGTTCGGCACCGTGCTCTTGCGCTATCACAGGCAAGCTTGGAACTGTCGCTGCTGCGGTAAGCAATGTGGCGGCGAGTAGCTTGTGCATCGAATTCTCTCCCTGTCGCGCAGCTTCCTATTGCGCAGGCGTGCCAAGGTCCAGTAGCCTTTGGCCAATGGCGCATACATCATCCGTTCTGTTCGTTTGTCTCGGCAATATTTGCCGCTCGCCTCTGGCCGAAGCCGCATTTCGCGCAGCTGCGGATGACTCAGGCTTGGCAGTGCATGTCGATAGCGTCGGCACAGCTGGTTATCACGTGGGCGAACCACCAGATCCGCGCAGCATCCGCACAGCAGCATCGCGCGGGATCGACATCACGCAATATCGCGGACGGCAGATTGCCGAGAGTGACTTCAGCGAGTTCACGCATATCTTCGCGATGGATCACGAAAACCTGCGCAATATCGAAGCGCGCGCGCCAGCGAACGCAACGGCTGAGATTTCGCTCTTGCTTGATGTGCTGCCCCACCGAGTGGGCGATCCGGTGGGCGACCCATATTATGGCGGGGAGGACGGGTTCGAGCGGACCTGGGCTGAAGTCAGCGAAGCCGCACATGCGCTGGTCGCCAAGTTAGCCTCCGCGCAATAGCTGCACGCCCCAATCGCGCTCAAACAGATAGAGCAGTGTGCGCGCCGCTTGACCGCGTTCGCTTGCTAGACCGCCATCGCGCTCCATCAGCAGACGTGCATCAGCATGGGCAGCTGGCAGTAGCCGCGTGATTTGTTCCAGATTGGCAACGCGGAACGGCGTGTCGCCTGATTGGCGTGTACCCAACAGCTCGCCGCCGCCGCGCAATTCGAGGTCTTCTTCCGCGATACGAAACCCATCCTGCGTCTCACGCATCAGCGCAAGCCTTCTGCGTCCGGTTTCGCTTAGACCGCTCCCCCGCAGCAGCAAGCATACCGATTTCTCGGTGCCGCGCCCTACCCGGCCGCGCAGCTGGTGCAATTGTGCCAAGCCGAAACGCTCGGCTTGTTCGATAACCATCAGCGTGGCGGCGGGCACATCAACGCCCACTTCGATGACAGTTGTTGCAACCAGCAACTTTGCCTGGCCGCTAGCGAAGCGTTCCATGGCCGCGTCTTTGAGTTCCGGTTTTAGCTGACCGTGGACCAGCACCACGTCATCGCCGAACCGCTCCTTCAATACTGCATAGCGCGCTTCTGCCGCTGCGAGGTCAGCAACCTCGCTCTCGTTGACCATCGGACAAACCCAATAGGCTTGCTGCCCACTGGCTGCGTGCCGCGCCACCCCTGCAATGACATCCTCCATCCGATCTTGCGCGACAACGCGGGTGTCAATCGGTTGCCGGCCAGGCGGCATCTCGTCCAAACGGCTCACATCCATCTCACCGTATTGAGCAAGCGTTAGCGTCCGGGGGATCGGCGTCGCGGTCATGGCAAGCGTATGCGGTGTCCGTTTGCCTTTGCTGGCAAGCTGCAATCTTTGGGCTACGCCAAACCGGTGCTGCTCATCGATCACCACCATACCCAGGTCTTTGTAATTGACCGTATTCTGAAAGATGGCGTGCGTGCCGACCACAATATCGATTGAGCCATCGAGCAATCCCATCAGAATGCTCTCGCGCGCTTTGCCCTTGTCACGCCCAGTCAAGATCGCGACTTCAACGCCGGTTGGCGCGGCCATCTGACGCAAGGTCTCAAAATGTTGCCGTGCGAGAATCTCTGTCGGAGCCAGTAGAGCTGCCTGCTTGCCGGCTTCATTCGCGATCAGCATGGCATAGAGCGCGACTACCGTCTTGCCGGCACCAACATCGCCTTGTAGCAATCGCAGCATGGGGGCTTCCTGCGCGAGGTCGCCTTCGATTTCGTCCACTGATCGCGCCTGCGCACCCGTCAGAGAGTAAGGAAGCTGTAATTTGCCGCGCAGTCCGCCGTCGCCTTGCAACGGCTGGCCCTTCCGGCTGCGATTATCCGCACGTACCAGCATCAGGGCGAGCGAATTGGCTAGCAGTTCGTCATAGGCCAAACGGTCACGCGCATTGGCGTTCTCGGACTTATGCGACAGCTGAAGAGCGTCCCGCCATACAGGCCATCCTTCTTTGTCGAACTGCGTAGGCTCAATCCATTCGGGCAATTCCGGTAGACGCTCGAGCGCTTGTGCAACCAAGCCCGCAACACGTGGTTGCGTCAGCCCCTCGGAAAGCGAATAGACCGGCTCGCACATCCTGCCAATATTGGCGCTGCTTTCCTTTTCAACGTGATCAGGATGCACAATCTGAAGCATATCACCATACCGGTCGAGCTTGCCCGCCACCCAACGCTTCTCACCCACCGGCAGTTGTTTCTTTGCGGTATAGGAGGCCCGCCCGAAGTAGGTGAGGTTGCAAATGTTACCCACGCTATCCTGTGCAAACACGCGGTAAGGCCCGCGGTTATTGCGTGACGGCCTGTGTTCCGTCGGGGTCAGCGCGATGATCACATTCTCGCCTTCGCCCGCATCATCGAGCGATTCAATTGCGCGGCGATTCACGAAGCGCTCAGGCAAGTGATAGGCCAGATCGCGCACCCGTGTGAGGCCCAGCTTGGCGAGCGGCTTTTTTAGCTTCGGCCCGACACCTTCGAGCGCGTCGGCCTCGATAAACAGCGGATTCAAAACATCAGGGCGCATTCGCTTGCTATAGCCGCTTGCGCGTCACGTGCGAGTCCCCTACCCGCGCCTTATGCCCGACGCATTGACATTCGAAGCCCGCCTTGCACGCGCCAAGTTTCGCGCATGGCACCGTGGCACCCGCGAAGCCGACTATATGATCGGCGGCTATTTCGACCGCTTCCACTCGGAATGGGACGAAACCGCGCTACGATGGTTCGAAGAACTGCTTGATGAAGACGACGTCGATGTTATGGCATGGGCAATGAAGACAGCTGCGGTCCCGGCGCGTTTTGATGACGCGATGATGCGCCGAATGCAGCAGCTTGATTATGTCGACATCCCGCGCTGATCCAGCCTGTTTCGATGCCTGATCTGTCACGCATACTTACCGCCACGGCTCCGCTAACTCTCGCTTCGGTAGCGCGCGGCGCGCAACCCTTGGTGATGAGCGATCTGGCGCGCGCATCAACTTCACGCGCGGTGTTTATTGCCCCTGATGAAGCGGCGATGCATTCAGTGGCGGAGGCTGCCAAATTCTTCGCGCCCGAACTGGAAGTGATCGAGTTTCCCGCATGGGATTGCCTGCCCTATGACCGCGCAAGCCCAGCCTTATCTGTAAGTGCAAAGCGCCTGGCTGCACTGCATCGATTGCAGTCGGACAAGGCAGGTTCGCAGCTGCTGGTGACAACTGCCAATGCTGTGCTGCAACGTGTGCTTACACCTTTCAGAATTCGGGAAAGCGTACGCGAGTTCAAGCAAGGCACCACAATCGGCCATGGCAGCCTTTCAGCGCTTCTCCAGCGTCAAGGCTATTCGCGGACAGATACCGTCGTAGATCACGGCGAATATGCCTTGCGCGGTTCGATAGTCGACATCTTCCCGTCGAGCCTGGATCAGGGCTTGCGTCTCGACTTTTTTGGTGACGAATTGGAAAGCCTGCGACTATTCGATCCGGGCACACAGATGACTGTTGGAACGCTGAAGCAGCATCTTCTTCTTCCCGCGAGCGAAGCCTTGCTCGACGATGACAGCATCAAGCAATTCCGCAGCCGCTATCGCGAGATGTTCGGCGCCACCGCTACGCAAGACCCGCTTTACGAAGCAGTCAGCGAAGGCAGACGATTGGCAGGCATGGAGCACTGGCTACCGCTGTTTGAAGAACGGCTGGCCACTGTTTTCGACTACCTCACGCCTGACGATATCGTCGTTGTCGACAGCGGAGCCATTGGCGCTGCTGACGAACGACTGAAAGATGTCACCGATTACCACCAGGCGCGCGAGAAGGTCGCCGGGCAAGCCGCGGGCAGTTACCGGCCATTGGACGAGCATTCGCTCTATCTTGCCAAGGATGAATTCGACGCATTGCTCAAGGAGCATACAGTCCATCGCAGTGTCATCTTCGCAGAACCTGAGAGCGACCATGTGATCGACTTCGGCTTTGCGTCTGCGCGCGATTTTGCACCAGACCGCGCACGCGGTGACAACATCTATCCTATTGCCGCCCAGCACCTCTCTGCGATGGGCAAATCGGGAAAGCGCCCGATTATCGCCGCCTATTCCAGCGGTAGTCGGGCACGTATCGCGTCGATACTTCAAGAGACCGGCTGCAAGGTTGCCCATGCCGAAACATGGCAGGAAGCCTTGGGCGAGAGCTCCAAGGGCAATCCGGTCGCCACTGTCCTGCCGCTCGAAACCGGTTTTGCCAATGAGCAGATGGAGCTGCTCACCGAACAGGACATTCTCGGTGATCGCCTTGTCCGCCGCAAGAAACGCCGCAAGGATTCAGACGCCTTCCTTGCCGAGTTACAGTCGCTCAATCGCGGCGATCTGGTGGTCCACGTCGAACACGGCATCGGTAAATATCTCGGGCTGGAGCCTGTACCTGTCGGCAAGAGCCAGCACGACTGCGTGATGCTGGAGTACAAGGGCGGCGACAAGCTGTTCATCCCGGTTGAGAACATCGACGTTTTGTCGCGCTATGGTTCATCTGAAGAAGCGGTCATGCTGGACAGGCTCGGCGGCGAAGGCTGGCAAAAACGTCGCGCCAAGCTGAAAGAACGCATCCGCGCCATTGCCGGCGAGTTGATGCAGATCGCTGCGCAGCGGGCGCTGAAGAAAGCGCCGGTTCTGGAAGCCGAAGAGTCGGTCTACAACCAGTTCGTCGAGAAGTTTCCATGGCAGGAAACCGACGATCAGGATGCCGCGATTGCCGACGTCTTGCGCGATCTGGAAAGCGGCCGTCCTATGGATCGGCTCGTGTGCGGTGATGTCGGTTTTGGCAAAACCGAAGTCGCGCTTCGCGCAGCATTTGTTGCTGCGATGAATGGCCAGCAAGTCGCAGTGGTTGCACCGACCACGCTTCTAGCGCGCCAGCACTACACCAGTTTTATCGAGCGATTTGCCGGTTTCCCGCTCAAAATCGGGCGTCTCTCGCGGCTGGTGCCGCCAAAGGAAGCAGCCGCGACGCGCGAAGGATTGGAGAAAGGCGATGTGGACATCGTCATCGGCACGCATGCCATCCTGTCGAAGAGCACGAACTTCCGTGATCTTGGCCTTGTTATTGTCGACGAAGAGCAGCGTTTCGGAGTCACGCATAAGGAACGCCTGAAGGCTTTGCGTGCTGACGTGCATGTCCTGACCCTGACCGCCACGCCCATCCCGCGCACCCTGCAGATGGCAATGACTGGGCTGCGCGAGCTTTCCACGATCCAAACCCCACCGGTCGACCGATTGGCTGTCCGCACCTATGTGATGGAATGGGACGATATGGTGATGCGCGAGGCTTTGCTGCGCGAACATCATCGCGGCGGGCAGAGCTTCATCGTCGTGCCGCGCATTTCGGACATGGCCGATGTGGAAGAATGGCTTCGCGAACATGTGCCGGAAGTGAAAAGCATCTCCGCGCATGGTCAAATGTCGCCAAGCGAAGTCGAAGAGCGCATGAGCGCCTTTTATGACCGTCGATATGACGTGCTGCTATCGACTACCATCGTCGAGAGCGGACTCGATATTCCGACTGCCAACACGATCATCATCCACCGGGCGGACCGGTTTGGCCTTGCCCAGCTGTATCAGCTGCGCGGCCGCGTTGGCCGTTCGAAACTACGCGCCTATGCCTATCTGACTTACGAGAAGGATGTGCAGCTGTCAGAAGTCGCGGAGAAGCGGCTGAAGGTGCTTGGCGATCTGGACTCGCTTGGTGCAGGCTTCCAACTTGCGAGCCATGACCTGGATATCCGCGGCGCCGGAAATCTGCTCGGAGACGAACAATCGGGTCACATCCGCGAGGTCGGGTTTGAGCTTTACCAGTCGATGCTCGAAGACGCTATCCTGGCGGCCAAGGCCGGAGAAATGGGTCTCGAGGCGGCCCGCGACAAAGTCAGCCCACAGATCACCGTCGATGCGCCGATAATGATCCCAGAGAATTATGTGCCCGATCTCGCAGTACGGATGGCGCTATATCGCCGCTTGAATGATGCCAAAGACAAGGCAGAGATTGAGGCCATGGCAGCCGAGATGATCGACCGTTTTGGTCCCTTGCCCGACGCTACGTCAAACCTTGTCCGGCTAATCGAGATCAAACATCAGGCGATTGAAGCCAACATCGCCAAGATTGATGTCGGCGCACGCGGAACGCTGGTCAGCTTCCACAAAGACCACTTTCCCGACCCAGTCGGATTGCTCGCCTATGTCGACAAACTGAAAGGCACAGCAAAATTACGCCCTGATATGAAGCTGGTCATCAACCGAGCCTGGGGTGATCCGCAAAGCCGCCTAAACGGCTTGTTCCAGTTGACTAAGGGCCTGTCCCGCGTCGTTCAAAAGGCTAGTAAAGCCGCCTGAGCGTTGAAAAGCGCAAGTTTCGCGCATAGTTGTTCAATCTAGCGCGGCGATGAAGGGGGCCAGGATTTGCCCGATACGAATACATACGAACGGTTTGCCCTGCTGGCCTCAGACGCTCACCGCGCTAGAGCGGCATATGCCGACCTCTTGCCGACGCATGATTGGGTGCCGGTAGAGGAAGCTGACGTGGCGGTGGTACTGGGCGGCGATGGTTTCATGCTGCAAACGCTGCACGAGATGCTTGATCGCGGTAAAGTGATCCCTGCCTACGGCCTCAATCGCGGCACAGTCGGCTTCATGATGAACAAATACCGCAATGGCGGCAATGTGCTTAATCGCGTGCAGAAGGCTCGACCGTTCAAGTTTTCCCCCCTTAGAATGGACGCAGTGACTCAAGATGGGGAACAGCACACCTTCCTCGCCATCAACGAGGTCTCATTGCTCCGTGAAATGCGTCAGACGGCCAAGATCGAAGTGTCTGTGAATGGCCGCGTGCGAATTAACGAACTTGTCTGCGACGGTGTGTTGCTGGCAACCCCTGCGGGCTCGACGGCGTACAACTTGTCGGCCAATGGCCCCATCCTCCCGCTTGATTCCAAGCTCCTGGCGCTGACACCAATCAGTCCATTCCGCCCTCGCCGTTGGAATGGCGCGATTCTGCCTGATCATTTGCCGGTCAAATTTCGCATTCTCGAAGCGGCCAAACGACCGGTTTCTGCTGTGGCAGATCAAACCGAGCTGCGCGACATAGCCGAAGTGATGCTGACTGTTGAGCGCAACACCGAATTGACGCTTCTGTTCGACAAAGGCCATTCGCTGGACGAACGGATCGTTGCAGAGCAGTTTGCGGTGTGAACAGCCAACCGGCGGCTGTGCGAAAAAGTACATATTTGGCGCGAGTCACCACTTGCCAAACAATTCCAGCCCCCATATAGGGCCGCTCTGCCTTTCGGGCTGCTCCCCGATAGCTCAGCGGTAGAGTAGGTGACTGTTAATCACTTGGTCGTTGGTTCGAATCCAACTCGGGGAGCCATTTTCTTCCAAATCTGAAAACTCTTGGTCGGCTAGACGCCGAGCAATAGTCGTGCGCCGACCACAGTAACCAACGCCGCAGTCAGCCAGCGGATAATGCGTTGTGGCAGATACTTAAGCGCCATCAAGCTGCCAATCTGGCCACCAATCGCAACCGCGATGAGCAGCGGCAGGCTCTCGTAGAGTGCGCCCGCAAAGGCGTCGGGCCCACGCTTCAGCATTTGTCCGGCAAGGCCGAACAAGGAATTCACCAGGATAAAGAAACTTGCCGTCGCAGCGATCGCGCGAGGCTCACGCCAATGTGTGAGATGCAATAAGGGTGCGAGGAATATTCCTCCCCCGATGCCCACCACCCCGGCAAGATAGCCAAGCGGCGCTGCAAACAACGGCATATATCGCACAAGCTGCGAAGGCTCGCCGCTGTCCTGGCCTTCAAACTGCGGTAACGCCATGGTTGCGCCAGTCAAAAGCAGGCTCGCCCCCAACAGCGCGAAGAACAGCCCTTCGGTGATAGGTGTCAGCCCGCCAAGCAATGCCGCAGGGGCCGCTAAAGTTGTGACCGTGATCGCACCGCGCCACGGCATCACGCCCGCTCCGGCAAAGCGTACTGTGCTGCCCGCAACGACCACGATATTGCACGCAAGCGCGATCAACGGAAGGATGCGATAATCGAGCCCCGACAGCGCGAGCAATGCAGCATAGGTTGATCCGCCGCCAAAGCCGACGCTCGCATAGAGCAATGCGGTGGCGAAGAAGGCAGCGGTGATGAGCCCAATTGGGACCAAACCCGCCATCATTTTCTCCGGCCGTCTTTCACTCTAATCCGTTATGCAACCGCCCCATGGCAATGCTTGTATTTGTTGCCTGATCCACACGGGCATTGTGCATTGCGGCTGATGTTCTGATCCGCATAGGGATTGTCGGGATTGCTACCGCCCGGTCCGAATCCGGCACGCGGGCTGCCCGCCAATGATCCGAACAGTTCTGGACGTTCCGCAGAGCCGTCACCATCGTTTGAATTATCCAATCCTGTCAGCGGATCGATATGTCCGGTCAGGAAATCAGGCAAATCTGGCAAGGCTTGCGGCTCTGGCATCTGCGTACGCAGTTGCGCGGTGGCGAGGATTTGCGTCACATCTTCGCGCAGAGTCTCAAGCATGTTCTCGAACAACCCGAACGCCTCTTGCTTGTATTCATTGATCGGCTGCTTCTGCGCAATGCCGCGCATCCAGATTACCTGACGCAGTGCATCAAGAGTCGCGAGGTGTTCTTTCCAGTGGTAGTCCAGACGTTCAAGCAGGACTGACTTTTCGACCTGACGCCAGATGTTGGGGTCAGCATCCGTGATTTTCCGGTCCATCAGCTCGTCGGCCTGTGCGCCAATACGCTCTTCAATGATTTCAGGCTCGACCTGATCTTCTTCTAGCCATTGATCGATCGGAGGTGTCAGGCCGAACACATTTTCGACCTTCTCTTTCAGGCCTTCAATGTCCCACTGCTCTGGATAGGATCCCGGAGGGCATGCTTCGCCGACCAAAGCGTTGACCGTGTCCTGACGCATATCGAGTACGACATCGTCAACCTTCTCGGCCTCCATAATTTCGCCGCGCTGCTCGTAAATCACCTTGCGCTGGTCATTCATCACATCATCGTATTGAACGACTTGCTTACGCGCCTCGTAGTTTCGTGCTTCGACCTTCTTCTGCGCGGTCTCGATCGCTTTGGAGAGCCATTTCGAACCGATAGCCTCTCCATCGGCGAGGTTCGAATTCATCATCTTGGAGAACAGCGTGTCCGGCCCAAAGATGCGCAGCAGATCGTCCTCAAGGCAGAGGTAGAAACGTGACAGTCCAGGGTCACCTTGCCGCCCAGAACGGCCGCGGAGCTGATTATCGATCCGGCGACTCTCATGGCGCTCCGTACCCAGTACGAACAGCCCCCCCGCTTCCAGCACTTTCTGCTTTTCGGCGGCAACTTCGGCCCTGATCCGATCTTCTTCCATCTGCCGTTTGGGATCATCCTCAGCCATTTCGCTGAGCTCGTCACCAATGCGGAAATCGACATTGCCGCCCAGCTGGATGTCAGTCCCGCGACCCGCCATATTGGTGGCGATTGTAACGGCGCCAATCCGGCCAGCCTGAGCTACGATATGGGCCTCGCGCTCATGCTGGCGCGCATTAAGTACCTCGTGCTTCACGCCTTCCTTCTCGAGGAACTGGCTTAAAAGCTCTGATTTCTCGATGGAAACGGTGCCAACCAATACCGGCTGACCAATCTCGTTCTTCTCCTTGATCGCCTTTGCAATTGCGGCGAACTTGTCCATCGTGTTCTTGTAAAACTCGTCTTCTTCATCGATGCGTTGGACAGGAACGTTGGTCGGGATTTCAACCACATTCATCTTGTAGACGTCCCAGAATTCGGCTGCTTCAGTCGCCGCGGTACCGGTCATGCCAGACAGCTTGGGGTACATTCGGAAATAGTTCTGGAACGTGATCGAAGCCATCGTTTGGTTTTCAGGCTCGATCTTGGCGCCTTCCTTGGCTTCGACGGCCTGGTGCAGACCGTTCGACCAACGCCGGCCATCCATCATGCGGCCGGTGAATTCGTCAATGATCACTACCTTGTCGTCCTTGACGATGTAGTTGTCATCGCGCTTGTACATGATGTTCGCGCGCAATGCCTGATCGAGATGGTGAACAACCTGAGTGTTTTCTACGTCGTAGAGATTTTCGGTTGCGAGAAGGCCTTTCTCCATCAGGATCTTCTCGATTTCGTCCGTGCCTTCCTCGGTCAGCTGGACGTTCTTAGTTTTCTCGTCCTTCTCGTACCAATCCTCGGGTACTTCCTTCACGACTTCGTCAAGCGCGACGTAGAGGTCGGATTTGTCTTCAGCCGGGCCAGAGATAATCAGCGGGGTCCGCGCTTCGTCGATCAAGATCGAGTCGACCTCGTCGATGATGGCGAAATTGAACGGACGTTGGACCATTTGATCGCGCGAATGCTTCATATTGTCGCGCAGATAGTCGAACCCAAGTTCGTTATTGGTGCTGTATGTGATGTCTGAATTGTAAGCTTCACGGCGCATCGCCTCGGGCAAATTCGGCACGATCACACCCACCGTGAGACCAAGCCAGTTGTGAAGGCGCCCCATCCATTCCGCGTCACGACGCGCGAGGTAATCGTTCACAGTGACCACATGAACGCCTTTGCCCTCAATCGCGTTGAGGTATGTTGCAAGTGTAGCCACCAGCGTCTTGCCTTCGCCCGTCTTCATCTCTGAGATTTCGCCGCGATGGAGCACAATGCCGCCCACCATCTGCACATCAAAGTGCCGCATACCAAGAACGCGAACCGAAGCTTCACGAACAGTCGCAAAAGCTTCCGGCAGAATGTCGTCCAGTGTTTGTCCGTCGTCTAGCTGACGGCGGAACTTGTCCGTCTGAGCGCGAAGTTCATCATCGCTCAGCGCTTGAATTTGCGGCTCTAGTGCGTTGATTTGATTGACGACTTTTCCGATCGATTTGACATAGCGATCGTTGGAAGAGCCGAAGAGGGACTTGGCAATTGTCTGAAACATGAAAACGGTCCTGTCGGGACTGGAAATGTAAGGAGATCAGCCGCATCAATAGGATGCCAACCGAATAAGCTAGTATGGGTATGGGAAAGTCACGCCCTATTCGTGGGCGCGTTCAACACCATAAAGTACCGGCAAGCGCAGCACTCGCTTTGAGCGCTTGGCGGGCTTGCGGGCCTTTTCACCGTCGTCAGCTTCCTCGGCATCATCATGATCGTGATGGCAGACACGGCGGTCATCCGCCTTTTCGTCCGCCGCATCAATCGTGATGCCAATCTCGCAATCGAGAAGGTTGGAAACACTCGCGTGCGCAGGCGAAGTTACGGCCACAAGACCGGTCAAAAGCGCAAAACAGGCGAGTAAACGACGTAACATTACCACCTAAATACGCCTTCTTTGGCTAAAGGTCCACCTCCCAAGGTGGATTTACTGACACGAAATGTATCGCTAGCGCGCAAGAGATGGAACTTGAACGCTCTCCGCTTGCCCTGCCCTTCCCTGATGAACTGCCTGGAATAGCCGGTGTGGAACTACGTGTTGCGCGCGCGCGATACAAGGACTGGGACCGTGCAGACCTGACCTTCGTCACTTTAAGCGAAGGCACAACTGTGGCGGGCGTTTTCACTCAGAGCGCCTGCGCCTCATCCGAAGTCGAACTTGGCCGAGGGCAAGTCAAATCGGGCATGGCACGCGCTCTGGTTGTTAATGCTGGCAATTCTAACGCTTTCACCGGCTATCGCGGGCGTGAAGCGGTCGAGCAGATCATGGCGCAAGTGGCCGATCATCTTGGCTGCAAAGTTTCCGAAGTGTTCGTATCCTCAACGGGTGTGATCGGGGTGCCATTGCCCAAGGATAGGGCTCGCGAGGGCGTTGCGCATGCGCTGAACGCGCAGACATGCTCGTGGCTGGAAGCTGCCCAAGCAATTTGCACAACGGATACATTCGCAAAGGCTGCGCACGCTTCCGCAATGATTGGTGGCCAGAGAGTGAACCTGGTCGGGATCATCAAAGGCTCCGGCATGATAGCCCCTGATATGGCGACCATGCTGGGCTATATCTTCACTGATGCCGCGGTTGATGCACCTTTCTTGCAGGAACTGCTTAGCGGCGCGAATAAGGAATCATTCTCCTGCATAACAGTCGACGGCGACACGTCGACCAGCGATACTGTGCTGGCGTTTGCGACTGGAAAGGCTGGAAATGCCCCGGTCGCGGGTTTCGATGATGCGGGCGCGGATGCCTTGGCCGCTGCGCTTAAAGACATCTGCCGTCAACTCGCTCAGCTTGTGGTGCGCGACGGGGAAGGCGCAAGCAAATTCATCACAATTTCCGTAACGGGCGCAGCCACCGATGACAGCGCACATCGGGTTGCGCTTTCGATCGCCAACTCTCCGCTTGTGAAAACCGCCATCGCTGGTGAGGATGCCAATTGGGGGCGTGTTGTCATGGCGGTGGGCAAGGCAGGCGAGCCGGCTGACCGCGACAAGCTATCTATCGGGTTTGGCGGTGTTTGGGCTGCGCGCGATGGACTGCCCGTCGAGGATTATGATGAGACGCCTGTTGCCGAGCATTTGAAGGGGCACGAAATCGACGTAGCTGTTAATCTCGGTATCGGAGATGGTCGCGCGACGGTGTGGACCTGCGACCTGACGCATGGCTACATCTCTATCAACGCAGATTACCGTTCATGAAAATGATTGATCGCGAGATCCGTGACCTGATGCGGCGTGTGAGCAAAACCGCCATCCTACCGCGCTATCAGAACCTGACTTCCAGCGAGATTGACGAGAAGTCAGCCGATGATTTCGTGACTGTCGCGGACCACGAGGCCGAAGAGATGCTGAGCGAGGGGCTCGCCGCGATTGACGGCTCCTTGGACATTGTTGGCGAGGAAGCATCTCATGCAGACAATAGCGTAATGGACCGGCTGTCCGGCGACTGCTGGATCATCGACCCGCTCGATGGGACACACAATTTCACGCACGGAAAACCCCCTTTCGGGATCATTATCGCAAGAGCTAGCGGTGGGCTCTGTGAAGCTGGCTGGATCTATGACTGCCTGTCAGGGCGTTTCTGCCACACGCAACGCGGCGCAGGCGCATTTGTTGACGGCGAACCGATCAAGTCCCGTCCGACTGGACACGACAAGCCAGTCGCAGCGATAGCGCGGACTTTCTTGACACCCGAGCAGTCTGCCTTGGTCGACGCGCGCATCGCGCCGCACTATAGTTTGGTAGACATTCCGCGCTGCGCGGCCGAGCAATACCCACGCCTGGCATTAGGCGAAAACGATGTGTCCAGCTTTAAACGGACGCTTGCCTGGGATCATGCCGCAGGGGTGCTTTGGCTCAATGAAGCAGGCGGGAAAGCCTGCCGCCTGGACGGTAGCGAATATCGTGTCGATGAAAACGACAAGCCGGGCCTGATTGGTGCATCAAGCCCGGCAATCTGGGATGAATTTGCCCAACGTGCGCTGAGCTGATTTCTCTTAGAGTTCGCCCTCAAGCCATTCTTTAAGTGCGCTTTTCGGACGGGCGCCGGTCAGAGTCGCGGCGATTTCGCCATTCTTGTAAAGCGCGAGATACGGAATACCCTGTACGCCCAGCTTGCCGGGAACATCGGGGTTTTCCATGATGTCCATCTTCGCGATCGTGACTTTGTCAGAAAGCTCTTCACTGATCTCTTCCAGCGACGGCGCGATCATTTTGCACGGACCGCACCAGTCGGCCCAGAAATCAACCAGAACGGGCTTGTCGGCATCGACCACATCGGCCTGAAAACTTGCATCGGTGACTGCTACTGTCGCCATGGGGAATCTCCTGATTTTGTGTTGCGCTATATCTAGGATTTTTTCGCGATCACTCAATGTTTGAACGTGGATAGCTTTCTCACCCGTCCACAAAGACGTTCTTGTGTAACGCGATAAGCTCTTGAGGTATCTCGAATAATTGCGGCGTTTGCGTGTAAAGCACGCCCGCGCGGATCGTGCGCTCCGGGTAGATCACCTCAAGCGCAGCAGCATAGGCAGCCATTTGCTTCAGGATACTTTCGGGAATGCTATCTACCGCAGAGGGCGGTCGCCGTGCTGTCTTGAAATCGACTATCGTGATCGCATCTTCTTTGATGAGCATCCGGTCAATAGTGCCTGCAATCACTTGCCCGGCCACTGTTGCGGCCATCGGGACTTCAGCCAGCGAGCCAGGTGCGAACACATCAGAAAATTCAGGTGTGTCGAGCACACGCAGGGCCAAATCACGCATTTCGTGTTGCGCGACCTCGTCAAACTCGCGCCCGTTGCGCGCAAGCCATTCCGCCGCCAACCGAGCGCGATCTTCCGTCGGTACATCCGGCAGGCGCTCCAACAATGCGTGGATCAGAACGCCTCGCTTCGCGGCATGCTGCACCTGATCTGGCGGTAGCGGAGGATCGCTGCCATGATCTTCTCCGGCCGAAGAAGGAGCCAATGGTCGGGGCGGTTTGGGTTCGGGTCCGATGGGTGTCGCAAGCCATTCAGGCAGAGCAATATCGGTCTTGCCGTTGGCCTTTGGGGTCTCGCGAACAGGTTTGGCACGAGTTCCACACTCCTTACGGCCAAGCCAGATATCGTCCTCAAGCGTGTCATCCCCCATCAGAGGGGCCAGCCGCGCATACCAGCTGTCAGGATGCGGCTCTTTTGTCTTTGGGCCTAAAGAGCCGCCAATGAACAACGCCTCTTCCGCGCGGGTCATTGCAACATAGAGCAATCGCCAATGCTCCTGAAGTTCCTTCGCTTTGGCCAGTTCATGCGCCTTTTCCAGCCGTCCTTTCCGCTGGTCAGATTTGACGCCGGGCAATGGAATGCGGCGCACGCCATCGCTTGCGTCCAATAAGGGCGCATTTTCTTCCAGCTCAAGCTCACGCACATCGCCGGGCTTGCTGGTCGCATCGGCCAAAATCACGATCGGCGCTTGCAGCCCTTTGGAACCGTGCACTGTCATCACGCGGACCAGATCGGGCGCGCCATCGGGATCGCGTTTCAGCTCGCCCTCGCCCGCGTCGAACCATTGGATGAAGCCGGCCAAACTGGGAGTATTGCCGCTTTCGTAGGCGAAGGCGGAGTTCACCAGCTCGTTGATCGGATCGTTCGCCTCCTGCCCAAGTCGCGAGACAAGCTCTCTGCGGGCTTGCCATGGCCCCACCAGTATCCATTCGAGCAGGGCTTGCGGAGTCTCATAGTCAGCCAATGCCAAAAGTTCGCGAAGCCGCTCGACTGTCGCATGCACAAAGGGAGCCTTATGGCCTCGTAAATGGTGCCAAAGGCGCTGGTTTCTCTCGCGCGGCACATAGGCGAGCAGATCATCCTGAGACCAACCGATCAATGGGGACGACAGCAGATTGGCCAGTTCCAGATCATCCAATGGCTGAGATGCAAAACGCAGTGCCGACATCAGATCCTTGACCGCCAACGGTTCGCCCAGTCTCAACCGATCAACGCCAGCGACAGGAACTCCGCGTGCGTGGAGCCGTGCAACAATCAGCCCGGCCAGATCCTTGCGGCTGCGCACCAGCACCATAATATCGCCCGCGCACGCATTGCGATGCTCGCCTTTTTCCAAAGCAAAGGGTTCGGTGCCATCAAGCCAGCGTTGTACCTGACGCGCGATCCGTTCGGCATTCTTGCGGTCGTGCTTTGCAAGCCAGCCTTCTTCCCCGCCTTCACGATCGTCGCTCTCGCCGGAATCCCGTGTGTCGTGCACCGGGTTCCACAATGTTACCAGACCAGCGCGCGTTTGACCTTCGTGATGCTTGTAATCGTCTTGCAGCCCCAAAGCGGTCGGCCCGATTGCCTCTACCGCGCGGTCCACGAAGTCGAGAACCGGAGAACTGGTCCGGAATGACTCGCCCAGATCGAGGTCTTGCAACTCACGCTGGCGCGAGAGGTGCCGCGCCTCCGCCGCATTCTGCACCGCGCTCAATATCGATGCTTTCACGCGCTCCTTTGCCTTGCGGAAGTTCTCCGGACTTGTGCCTTGGAAGCCGAAGATGGCCTGCTTGTAGTCGCCAACCGCGAAAATCGTGCGCAGCTTGTCACCCGACGCGCCAAGACCAGAGAAATAGTCATCGATCAGCGCATCGATAATCTTCCATTGTGCTTCATTGGTGTCCTGCGCCTCATCGACAAGGATATGATCGAAGCGTCGATCCAGTTTGAAGCGGATCCAGTCGGCTGCATCCTTTTGCCGAAGCAAAGCGGCAGCTTTCTGGATCAGATCGTCAAAATCGAGCAGTCCCTCGCGCATCTTCGCCGCATCCCAGCGCAGGGCAAAAGTGCGTCCAAGCTCCAATGCTGGTGCGAGGAATTCTGAGAGTTCCAGGAGCGATCTTCGCGCGTCGAACATGGCCAATGCTTCGGCGATCTCCTGCTGCCTATCGGGTAGACTAGGATCTTCTTGCGCAGGCTTCTTCATTTGGCGCGGTGAACCATTCGCCGTTAGAATCGTCTTGTAGAACTGGTCGTGGCGTTCGGCCCTTTCCGTGACGCCGATCGACAACCACTCGCGGATAAAAACGGCCGTTTCGGTCCCTGTCTTCGCGCTCCAAGACTCCATCAGCGGCAGTATCGCCTGCAACTGGTGATCGGGAAACACATCCGAAGACAGCACATCATGGGCCCAAGATTCGTCCGCATCGCTTGGAATTCCGAGCAATTGCTTAACCTGCGGCGCCATCGGCGGCTGCCATGCGCCCGGCCCATACCAAAGCTCGGTCAAGTTTGCGCAGCGCATCAGCCATTTCTGCAGCGCGTCTTGGCCCTTGCTGCGAGTAAACTCCGCAACCGTGTTGAGCGTTGCGGTGTCATTATCGCGCTCTGCAGCGACCAGCATATCGGTCAGCACGTCGCGCGCCAGCAACACCCGTTCGCGATCCTCCATCGGGCGCATTCCGGGGATCATCCCGGCCTCATTGGGGAAATTCGCTAGCAACCATTGCGAGAAAGCGTGGATCGTGTCGATACGCAGTCCGCCACCCGGACAATCGAGCACACTAGCAAACAGTGTCCGCGCTCGGTCGCGCGTTTCCGGGCTGTTGGACGCACCTATATGCTCAAGCTCTTTGCCAAGCTTCGCGCTGTCAATGCGCACCCAGCGTGCCAGCACGGAATTGATCCGGTTTGACATCTCTGCAGCACCAGCCTTGGTAAAAGTCAGGCAGAGGATCTGTGAAGGATCAACATGCGGCTGCAGCAACAGCCGAAGAACGCGCGCGGAAAGCACCTGCGTTTTGCCGGTGCCCGCAGAGGCGGACAGCCAGACGCTGTCGTCGGGCGCAACCGCCGCGCGCTGGTTGTCTTTGAGGGGGAAGACTGCGCCGCTCATGCCGGCGCCTCCTCATTGTCATCGACAAAGCTGGCCTGCCATTCATCCAGCCGCATCAACTGATCATAGTCATTGTAGCCCGGATAGTCGGGGTTGAGCTTGGCGGTAAAAGGATGATCGCCTTTCACATATTGAGTGATGGCTTTGCGCAGAAACTCTTCATGCTTGGGCAGGAACTCGGCCGGCTCAATGCCGCTTCGCTTCTGTCCGTCCTTCCAAGGCGTGGACACAAATCCGAAATCGCCATCGTCCTTGGCCAGCGACCAATATTCGAAACGCGACGTAACACCGCTGTATCCAGCAAAATCGCCATCCCGTGCGATCAATCCCATCGTGCCCATCTGCAGGGCATAGCCTGCTTCAACTTGAGCAGCTGAAGGTGGCTTACCTGTCTTGTAGTCTACAATAGCAAGTGAGCCATCGTCCAACCGGTCGATCCGGTCAGCGCGCCCATAAACCCGCACGCCATCAAACGTCATCGAGCCTTGGGCTTCAACCGCGACAGTTTGGCGATCATCCTGTTCCGCGACTTGCTCTTCAACCCACTCAAGCCCGGCCAGCAGCCGTGGTTGCCACAGCCCGCGCAATAGCGGGTGGATATTTGCTTCGTCGAGGACAGCCGTTGCGGTGCTCGCGATGCTGACGGTTTCGCCGTTCAGACCCGCCTCATGCCAGCGCTGCAAAATCGTGTGCGCTTGGGTGCCCTGCCAGGCGAAATCACGCGATGGGTCTGCATCGAGCGGATCAAGTTTGCGCAATCCCAGGATCTTGTCCGCATAGAACTGGTATGGATCTCCCAATAGCCGATCGAGCCCCGTGACATTGATTGCGACATTGCGCAGCTCCATCGACGGTTTCGGTTCGGGTCTGGGGTAGGCATACCGTTCACCAGCATCGCGGTCGATCGCATCGACCCAATTCGCGACGTCGCCATGTTCATGTGCTTTCGCATTTTCGCCCAACAGCGCTTCGATGCGCAGAAGAAAACGGGACGGGATCGTTGGCCCGTCCATGTCCCGGATGGCGCGGGTCAGAACGACTTCAGGCGCGCCCAATGCGCCCGCCAAGTCATGCGCTGAAAGACCAATTCGGAACTCTGGCCCGGGCATTCCCAATGCGCGCAAGATAGCTGCTGCCAGCAGTGGATCAGGCGACAGAGCTTGCGGCCAAGTCCCCTCGTTCAATCCGCCACAAATCACCAAATCAGCGCGGGTCATCCGGGCTTCAAGCAAGCCGTAGATCGCCACGCGCGGATGGCCGCCATATGGGGGGCGAACGGACACTTGCTCCATCGCGTCGCGCAAAGCGGAGTGCAGCTCTTCCAGCGATACCTTTGTCCCCACATCACGCGCATGGAGCCGCAGCTCTTCAACCAGCCGCGACAAAGCCCGGCCGTCTTCATTTCGCCAGACCGCTTCGCCAGCCATCGCTTCAGCAGTAGCGGACAACACATCGATGGTGTCCGCGAGCCCGATCAGCTCACCTTGCTTGGCAAGGTCGAAAATCGGCTGAAGCAGCGTTTCCACCTCACTCCACCAATCCGAAGCACCAGCGTCACTCGCGACCTTCCGCAGGCTCTCCAGCCCAGGCGCAGGGCGCGGCCCACGCAGCTTTCTTTCAAATGTTCGCAGAGCCCTGAGCCAATCTGCGCGCTCATCGCCCTGCTTCACCAGTGGGTGGCCAAGCGCGGCAATCAGCTGGATAGGCGCTAACTCCTCGACCGCAAGCTCCGCCAATTGGAGCACAAAGCGACCCGCAGGCGTCAGCGACAATGGCATTCCGGCGGTATCATCCGCTTCGATGTTCCAGCGCGTCAAATGCTGCGCCACGCGCCGCGCCAATGTGCGGTCGGGTGTTACGATCGATACGCGCTTCTCAGGCTGTTCCAAAGCCTCGCGAACAAGAATGGCGATTGCCTGTGCCTCATCCTCCAAAGTCGCGCAGGCTAGAGTCTTCACGCCCGAAAGCCTTCGTTTGTCAGCGGGCAGATCTACCCAGGCTTTGCTCGCTTCGGGCGGCAGGAATAGCGAGGAGATCGCATGACTGCGCTCTGGCGGGGCCGCGCTCATGCCCTTGCGATGCCATTGCCGGACCTCTTCCCGCGCTACGCCCATCCGATGAAGCAGAAGCTTCAAGTGATATTGCGGGTGCGTAGCCGCTTCACGCGCTGAGAATGGCAATTCGTCCGGCTCGGGCGAACGCCCTGCCCGACCCAGTTCATCCCACCCATTCTCTGGCATCGAGAGATCAAGGTCGGGCAGGATAACGGCGCCGTTTGGCAAATCGGCGATCCGGCGGAGCATCCGCGCCAGAGCCGGCGCAGCGCTTGTCACTCCGGCAGCGACGATGGGCGTTTCTGGTGGAGCGTCTTTCCATCGCCATGACGCTTTATCAAACAGCATATTGCGCCGTGTCGCCAGATCGACTTCGCCGCGCTCGTCCAATTCCGCCTGCCATAACGTTTGCACCAGCTTGAACAGCTTGGTGTTGCGCTGCCAATGTTCGGATAGCTCAGTGTGTGCGCCCAGGACCTGTTCGCTGAGAAAGTCATCAAAGCTGATTTCCTCTGCGATCAGCCTGTCCATCGTGCCCGCCAACTCGCGCGACATGCGGAGCAGCGCCGCGTCGCCTGAAACCAACTGACCCTCACGTTCCATGGCTGTGCGCAAATGGCTTGCCAGAACCAGCCATCGCCGCGTGGGATCGGCCGCAGCCGGGATGTCTGACGCGCCCAACGGATCAAGCAAGGCGCCGAACGCTTCATTGAGGTCGAGATCACCGATCATCACCATGCGCGGCATCAAGAGGCCGTTCGCATCGCCCTGCGTTCCGTAATAACGGATAAAGGCTTCGCTTATGCTGCGTGCGGCTCTGCTGGATGGCAAAAGCAAGGTCAGGCGAGCAAGGCCCACGCTCTCTTCGCTATAGCGCGGGACAAGACCCGCCACGAGCGCATCGGCGAAACCGCGATGAGCGGCAATTGAATAGATGCTTGGCTGTTTTGCCTCAGCCACGCCGCAGCGCTGCTTCTGTCGGCGCTATCGCTTCTGGCGTGCCGACTTCGAACCATTGTCCTGTGAAAGATGCCCCAAACAGACGGCCTTCCTCAATCGCGCGGTTCCAGAGGAGATTGGTTGAAAACGCGCCCTCTGGCGCTTCACGCATCAACCGATGCGAGACTAGCTGGATACCGGTGTAGATAAAGGGAGCAATGCGGCCGCTAATGCGGCGGCGAAGGCGTCCGAGTGGATCCATATGAAAATCACCCGAGCCGCTGAAATTGACGGCGCGCGCATGGGGCACCACCAGCAGCAAAGCGTCCATCTCATCAGGATTCCATCGGTTGGACAAGTCATGGAACGCGCTGCGCGGCCCATCCAGCCAGATATTGTCCGAATTGAGCGAAAAGAACGGGTCGGGCAGCCGCGGCAATGCCTTCAGCATGCCGCCACCCGTCTCGAGAAGCTCCTCACGTTCATCGGATATAGTCACGGCAGGAGCCGCGCGCCCTACGATATGTGCCTCCAACGCATCCGCAAGATAGTGGACATTGACCACGGCTTTAGCGACGCCTGCATCTTCGAGCCGGTCCAACGCATGATCAATCAGCGGTCTTCCAGCCACGCGTACCAGTGGTTTTGGCTGGCTAGCGCTAAGCGGACGCATCCGTTTGCCCATCCCGGCCGCCAGAATCATTGCAGTGTTGGACGCCAGTTCGCTCATGCGATTGTGCCTCCGCCGCGACGGCGAATTTCATCGGGAATATTCGCATCAAACCACGCGGCGACGGGTGAAAGTGCCGGATGCAAAAGGTCACGCTCCATCAACGCCCAAACACGCGGGATGTAATCGAGATACTTCGGCTTGCCATCGCGCTTGCATAGCCGTGTGAAGATGCCAACGATCTTGGCGTTCCGCTGCGCGCCGAGCACGGCATAGTCCGCCTCGAAATCTTCTCCCGCATGCGCAGCAGAAATGTAGCGGTCCAGCATTGCCCGCTCCAATGTCGGCGCCACATCGCGGCGCGCATCCTGTAACAACGAAACCAGATCATATGCGGGATGGCCCGCCAGAGCGTCCTGGAAATCGATGAGTCCTTGCTCGCCTTCTGCAACGCCAGCCTGGTTCAGGATCATGATGTTCTCGGCGTGGTAATCCCGCAGAACTGTGACCCCCGGTTGCTGCCGCGCCAACAGCGGTGAAAGAACCGCGTCCCAAGCTTCGACGAAGCCAGCTTCATCCACGTTCAAACCGGCCGCCGGGCAATACCATTCGGTCAACAACCCGACTTCGCGTTGGTACACCGAACTATCGTACGGCTCGAACGGCCCGCCTTTGCGCTGATGCAGCTTCACCAAAGTGTCTATCGCCTGCGCATAGATCGCGGTTTCTGTTTCTGGTTTAGCCTCGATCCATTCGCGCATTCGATCGTTGCCGAAGTCCTCAATCAGCAACCATCCGGCATCCTGATCCTGCGCCAGCAGTTCGGGCGCGCGCATATCGTTTTCGAGCAGCCATTCAGCCACATGGACGAACGGTTTCGGATCCTCGTGAGGTGGCGGTGCATGCATCAACATTGCGGTGTTTGGGCCATCGCGCAGCCGGAAATAGCGCCTGAATGACGCATCGCCTGGTATCGCCTCAATCGACGCTTCACCCCAACCCGCATTAGCGATGAAATCTTGCAAACCTTCAGGCAGAACAGTCATGGCAAACGGTCTAGCCACTCCCTGCCGCCTTGAACATTCGCACGGCGCGATTGACCCACAATTTCCAGCTCTATCGAAAGACAAGCCGGCTCATGCGAAAAACCGCCAGCTTTCTCAGGCCATTCAGCGATCAATGCGGCACCTTCGCGATAGTCATCCAGCCCAAGCTCGAGGACTTCGGCTGGGTCTTCCAAGCGATAGAAATCTGCATGGACGATCGGCGGCGATAGCGCATCATATTCCTCGATGATTGTGAAGGTTGGTGACGGAACCTCACCCCTGTGCCCCAAACCTGCAATGATGGCCCGTGCCAGTGTCGTCTTTCCGGCACCCAGATTGCCTTGGAGCGCAACGACATCTCCGGCTTTCAGTTTGCGCGCAATCGCCAGACCAAACTCAGTCATGGCCGGCAAATCAGGCAAACTACGAATCACGGCAGCATGATCAAGGCGGTGGTGCCAACGCCCTTCCTGCTTTCTAGCGTCAATTCGCCGCCGTGTGCTTCAACAAACTGGCGGGCCAGGGGAACGCCCAGCCCGTCGCGCCGCTCGACCTTGCCATCCTCGGTCACGCGCAAGCCATCGAGCAAGCGCGCCAACTCCTGTTTGCCCATTCCAGAGCCATTGTCCGAAATCACAATCCGCGCGCCATCCTTGGTGCGGGCAACGTCAACCAGGATTTTGCCACCGCG
>JABDKI010000104.1 GCA_013002295.1 Altererythrobacter sp. | reverse complement strand
AACCGGCGTAAGCGGGTCTTCCTCTGTAAGCGGTTTGACTTCGGGCTCGCCATAGACGGTCGCGGTCGAGCTAAACAGGATATGGTCAATCCCCTGCTGCAACGCATTCTCGATCAGAGTGCGGCTCTTCGCAGTGTTGTTGTCGTAATATTTGAGCGGGTTCTCAACCGATTCAGGAACGATGATCGACCCTGCAAAATGCATGATTGCCTTGGTGCCTTGCTCTGCAACAATTCGCGCGAGCAATTCGGCATCGGCGATATCACCTTCGTACAGCGGCACACCGTCCGGGATTGCGAAACGAAATCCGGTTGAAAGATCATCGATCACGGCAACGTTCCAGCCGGCATCAACCAATGCGAGCACGGCGTGGCTGCCAATGTATCCGGCACCGCCGGTAACCAAAACGGGTACTTTGCGTAATTCTGTCATACCTGTGCCGTTAGCAACTTCATCGCCCGAAGCACTAGCAAATTAACACATCGCTTAGATTCGCGCGCTAGGCGCAGCACCCAAGGCTGGCATGAGATCAGCGAGGCGGCTACAAGCTGCAACAAAGGAGAGCGTTATGGCTCAATTGGTTCGCAATTCGTTTGTAGCCCTGGCCTTCGCGGGATTGGCGGCATGTGCGTCAATTCCTGGCCCCAGTCCGGTGGAGGTAACACGCTTCCACGATGCAGCAGCACTGCCTGCGGTGGAGGCCGGAACGATCTTCATCGCGAGTGCGCCGGGCGCAGAGGAAAATGCACTGGAGCTGTCGCCCTACAAGTCTGCGGTAGCGCAAGAGCTGTCTCGGCTGGGCTACAGTGAAGCAACCGCCGATCAGGCAATGTATGTCGCCCAGGTCAGTGCGGACAGCTTTCGAATTGGCGAAGATGGCGGCAAGCGTGGTCCGGTTAGCGTCGGTGTGGGCGGCTCGACCGGCTCCTATGGTTCAGGCCTTGGCTTGGGCATCGGCATCAACCTCGGCGGTGGAGGTTCGCGCGAACGCGTTGGCCATGAAATGCGCGTCATGATCCGCAACAAAGAAACCAATCAAACAATCTGGGAAGGCCGTGCCGAATTCACAGCTTCGCCCAAGTCTGAATTCGCCAGCCCCGCGCAAAGCGCAACAGTCCTTACTGAAGCGCTCTTCAGCGAATTCCCGGGCAACAATGGTGAAACCGTCAAAGTAAAGGCCCCTGAGTGACCAACATTTCTATCGACGCTGCATTCGACAGCGGGAATATCGAAGTCCTGTCGATTGACGGCGCATGCGCAAAGCTTGCGATCCGGCCGGACCATATGAGTGAATTTGCGCAGTGGTTTCACTTCCGTGTAGCGGGCGCAGCAGGTGAAGAGCTGACGCTCAAGATCACCGATCTCAACAATTCTGCCTACACCGGTGGCTGGCCAGATTACGACGCGTGCGTGTCAGAAGATCGTGAATATTGGGCGCGGGCTTCAAGCAGTTTCGACAAGGACGAAGACAACGGCACGCTGACAATCAGCTATACGCCTGCCAGCAATCTGGCGTGGTTTGCCTATTTCGCGCCATACTCGATGGAGCGGCACCATGATTTGGTTGCTGAGGCCGCTGCGTGTGAAGGCGTGGAATATCTTCGGCTGGGAACCACACATGATGGCCAGCCAATTGATTGCCTGACGATGGGCGAGGGACAAACCAGAGTTTGGCTGACAGCGCGCCAGCATCCCGGAGAAACGCAGGCCGAATGGTGGATGGAAGGTGCATTGGAATGCCTGACCGATCCGACCGATCCAGTAGCGCTTGCACTTCGGAAACGCTGCCGCTTCCACATCGTACCGAATTGTAATCCCGACGGATCACGCCGCGGTCATTTGCGCACCAATGCGCTGGGCGTAAATCTCAACCGCGAATGGCATGAGCCGACCGCACAAAGCTCGCCTGAAGTCCTTGCAATCCGCAATCATATGGACGCGACAGGTGTCGATTTTGCGATGGATGCGCACGGTGACGAAGCGATCCCCGCAGTGTTCCTGGCCGGTTACGAAGGCGTTCCCGATCTGACCGAAGACCATCTCGAAGGCTATAACAGCTACCAAGCCATCCTTGATCGGCGGACGCCCGATTTCCAGACAAAGCTCGGCTATCCCAAGGCTGCACCCGGCAAGGCCAATTTGTCGATGTGCACCACGCAGGTCGCACATCGCTTCAAAGCTACCGCGATGACGCTGGAGATGCCGTACAAGGATCTGGCTGACGCACCTGAACCCGAACAAGGCTGGAGCCCCGAACGCTGCAAACTTCTGGGACGTGAATGTATGGCTGCGCTGCTAGAGTGGTTAGACCGCAAAGGCTGAGCGTTTACTCATGCCAGTGTGACATGAATTTACAGCCAGTCCCTGTGATGTTGGCCGGATTTACGATAAGCTGCCGATCTTGATTGCACGGGAGAGCAGCTATGCAACAATTTTCAAGGCGCAGCACTTTGATTGGAGCCGCAGCGTTCGGCGCTATGGCTGTATTTCCAGCTCGAGCGACCGCGCAGGGATTGGGGCTGGGAAGCATACTCGGCAACGCCTCGGATAGCGCGCTCGACAAGCTGGCCGTTCCAGGTGCGTTCTACAGCGACGAAGATGTTCGCATTGGCTTGCCGATAGTCGGAAACCCTCGGCGCGGCTTGCTCGGTTCTATCTTCCGCGCAGGCAGCAAGCTCGGCATTCTTGATGGGATCACCCGCAAGATCAACGATGCCGCTGGCGCAGCTGCAGGCGAAGCCAAGCCGATTTTCCGTGCCTCAATCGATGAGTTGTCGTTCGATGACATTCCCGGAATTGTCCGCGACAAGGAAGGCGGCACAAAGTATCTGCGCACTAGCGCGAATGACGAATTGCACGTCAAAGTCAGCCCCTTGGTCGATACAGCACTCACCGATGTCGGCGTTTACCAGCAGTTTGATGGCCTGGCGGAAGAGCATAGCTTTATTCGCGACGCAGGGCTGAACCGCGAGAGCATCAACCGCAGCGTTACCGATCAGGCGTTGGACGGCATCTTTGCCTATATGGGCCGCGAAGAACGCAAATTTCGCGACAATCCGCTAGGCAATGTTGGAAAGGCGCTTGGCGACCTCTTCTGACAGATCAATCGTCAGACAGACTCGCTGGGCCGAACGCACGAGGGAGCAGCTCGGAAAGCCTGGTTTGAACGACTTCGGCAGACCCTGCGCAGTAGACTACCGGATCGGTAGCCCCCAACTCGGCCATCTCGTTCAAAACCTGCCTGCACCGCCCGCAGGGCGTTACGGGCGCATCGGTATCGCCGATAACCGCGATTTCGTCCAACCCGCCGCGATGACCATCATCCATCGCCTTCGCGATTGCGACAGTTTCTGCACATAGCGTGAGGCCATAACTGGCATTCTCGATATTGGTACCTGTTACGATGGTGCCATCCGCGAATCGCAGCGCCGCTCCAACGCGAAACTTGGAATAGGGCGAATAGGAATTCTCGAGCGCCCGTTTCGCCGCAGCAATCAGGCTGTCGCGGTTGTTGTCTTCACTCATTGCGCGCACTCCCTCACGGCTGGATCACAACCCATTCTACCGGCATATCTGAGATCTCGCTACGGCGCGCGGCATTGGCTGTCCATAACAACCAGGGCCGGCCGGCATAGCGCGGTTGAAAGCGATCGCGGATCAGCCACAAATCGCGCTCGATCCGGCCGGCCAACCCATAGCGGACTTCAAACTCTTCGGAGATTCGCAGGATTACGGGTTTGCCCGAATGCATTTCAACCTGATTGATGAAAGTCAGAAGTTCGCTTTCTAGCGCCGCGTCGCTGACGGGTATCTCGCAGTCCTCTGCCACCCATTCGAGCGCAATGGCAGGTGGCAACAGATCGGGATCGCGCGGCACCATTGTGACAAAGTTGGCCGACTGTCCGTCCGCTCTGCTGCACGGATCGAACCTGTGCACAATGCCCACCAAGAGGCCCGCACGCCGCGCTGAAACCAGATTTGCGCCAAAATCATCGTCCCTCTGGCTCGTTCCTGCACTGGCTTCCAAATAGGCAAAACTGGCGCCCAAGGCCCGCGCAGTATCAAAACCCACACGGCCATGACGCTCACCGACGGAGATGCCCTGTTCGGCAAATGCTGCCTCGTCTGGCGCGAAATGCTGGATGTCCCACCAATACCAGATGGCGAATCCTGCCAGGCCCAGGAGGCCAAGCGAGAAAAGCCGGACCCACCACCGATGCTGCAAAGGCTTGCGCTTGCGGGCCATCTCTAACCCTTGATGTGCAATACGCAGATCAGCGTGAAGAGCCGTCGTGCGGTTGGAAAATCAGTCTCGATCTTGCCATCAAGTCGCTCCAGCAACAGCTCAGCTGCCTGATCATGAATGCCACGGCGCGCCATATCGATCGTCTCGATTTCCCCGGGCGTGGCTTTGCGGATCGCTTGGTAATAACTGTCGCAGATCGCGAAGTATTCGCGGATCGGCCGCCGAAAACGCGCCAGACCGAGCAACAGCGTTTCCAGCATCTCCTCAGCCTCGTTACGGATTTCCATCAGCAAGCGACCATCCTGTACCGACAATTGCAATCGGTATGGTCCGGCTGCACCGCGCTGCGCACTCCGAACGGGCTTGAAGCTGTTCTCTTCGATGAGATCATAGATCGCTACACGGCGCTCTTGTTCGATATCTGCATTGCGCCAGATAATCGTCTCTTCATCGAGAGCGACATGCGCGATGCGGTGATCGGCAGAGGAATCGGATGGCTTGGCCGTCATGACTAAAGCGCCTTCGCAGATGCCGCACATAAGTTTCAAGCGTTTCGACAATCCATCCACGCTATCCACAAGGCTGTGCGCCAATTTTGCAATCAATCTTTGTTATTGCCTCTTGCCTTCAAGCCCTGCCAGCGCGCAATAAACACGCATGTCGACCAGCAATGTTCTTGAGCGGCCAGAAGCCGAAACAGCAAAACCTGCCCGCTTGCCCGCGAACATTGAAGCGGAAGCCGCCTTCCTTGGCGCGGTTCTGATCGACAACCGCGTGATCGAAGAATTGCAGGCTCCGCTACGCCCGGACCATTTCTTCGAACCACTGCACGAGCGTATCTACGAGCGCATACTCAAATTGCTAGAGCGCAATGCGACCGCGAGTCCCGTCACCCTCAAACCTTATTTCGAAGCCGATGAAGCGCTGAAGGAACTGGGCGGAACGACTTATCTCGCCGGGCTAACTCAAGACGGATTGGGTTTGCTGGCAGCGGGCGAGCTGGCGCAGCAAATTTACGATCTGGCTTTGCTGCGCGAATTGGTCAGCGTCGGTCGCGGTCTGGTTGAAGGCGCGCTCGACACCAGCGACGATGTCGCGCCGATGGAGCGCGTGGCAGAAGCCGAAGCGCAGCTATACCAGGTTGCTGAAGGTGCCGCGACAGGCAACGAAGCTTCCAGTTTCCGCAAGGCCGCGATGGAAGCTATCAAAATGGCTGAAGCCGCAATGAATTCAGGCGGCGGTCTGTCCGGCAAGACTAGCGGCCTCGAAGTGATCGATCGAAAGACATCTGGTCTGCACAACTCGGACTTGATCATTCTTGCCGGTCGCCCGGGAATGGGCAAGACATCGCTGGCGACCAATATCGCTTTCAACTGTGCGGAAGAGCATTTGAAATGGCAAAGCGACGGCGGTGAATTCCAGTATGGCGCACCCGTTGCGTTCTTCAGTTTGGAGATGAGCGCGGATCAGCTCGCAACACGTATTCTGGCCGAGCAAGCAGAAATCAGCTCTGAATCCCTGCGCAGCGGTAAGCTGACGCGTGACGAATTCCAGAAACTGTCCTTTGCCAGTCAGCGATTGGCAGAGCTACCGCTTTACATTGACGACACGCCAGCTTTGACGATTGCCGCGCTGCGTACGCGCGCGCGACGGATGAAGCGGAAACACGATATTGGCCTGATCGTGGTCGACTATCTCCAACTGCTGCAAGGCTCAGGCCGCGCGAATGACAACCGGGTCAATGAAATTTCGGAGATCAGCCGGGGTCTGAAAACGCTCGCGAAAGAGCTGAGCGTGCCGGTGATTGCATTATCGCAGCTCAGTCGTGCGGTTGAACAGCGTGAGGACAAGCGCCCGCAGCTTTCTGACCTACGCGAATCCGGCTCGATCGAGCAGGACGCCGATATGGTGTGGTTCATCTACCGGGCCGATTATTACCACGAAAGCTCGCGCCCTGACATGCCAAGCGAAACAACTTCAGCAGATGAAACAGAAAAATATCGCATCTGGGAAGAGCGCTATCTTGAACTGAAGAACAAAGCGACGCTGATTGTCGCGAAGCAGCGTCACGGCTCAACCGGCAATGTACCGCTGCATTTCCAGGCAGAAATCACCAAGTTCACCTCGCCCAATGTCCGCGATTATTCGGACTGGGGTGAAGGCTAAGTCTGCTCAAAGCCCAAGATTGAGCCTGCGCGCGACTGTGTAGTCGAGCACTGAGACCAGAAACCATGACAGCCGCCAACGGATACGATTGATCCAGCTGCCGCGCATGTCATGCCATTCCTGAGTGATCGGCACTGAACCCTTGGTCATGTGCTCGATAATTTCGCGCATCTTCGCAGCAAGCTCGGCATCTTTAACGCGCACCATTAGCTCGAGATTTAGGCGGATCGAACGCAGGTCAAAGTTAGCGCTGCCAAAATAGGTGACATC
>JABDKI010000086.1 GCA_013002295.1 Altererythrobacter sp. | reverse complement strand
TTCAAGGGCCGCACGGAAGTCGCACGGTCAATTGCTGAAACCAACCGCATGCGCCTGCGCGCGGTGGTTCTGAACGCCCTCTAATCCGGACATCCTAGGCGGCCTCGACAACCAGTATGATCACCAGCTCTCTCCTCGCCTTTGTCGCCGGATTGGTCACGATCCTTAACCCGTGCGTCTTGCCGCTGGTCCCGATCCTGGTGGCCTCCGCGCTAGGTAAAAGCAAAGCCGGCCCACTGGCACTGTCTGCCGGGCTTGTAA
This sequence comes from Altererythrobacter sp., assembly GCA_013002295.1. Lineage (GTDB taxonomy): Bacteria > Pseudomonadota > Alphaproteobacteria > Sphingomonadales > Sphingomonadaceae > Erythrobacter. The sequence goes on along the minus strand of JABDKI010000086.1, from coordinate 2,001 downwards.
CCAGCTTCACCATCTTCGGCTTCAGCGTGATCGCATTCGGTTATTCGATCGGCATCAACGAACAATTGGTGCGGACGGGCGCAGGCATTCTGCTCGCAGTGGCGGGCGCAATCTTGCTCGTTCCGCAAGCGCAAGCCGCGATCAGTGCTGCCGCCGCGCCTCTGTCCAACTTCGGGCATCAGCGGCTCGCGAATATCTCTGGTGATGGTGCAAGCGGTCAATTTGGCGTTGGCTTGCTGCTCGGTCTGGTCTGGGCGCCGTGCGTCGGCCCGACGCTGGGCGTAGCGATTGCCGCTGCGAGCCAGGGCCAGAACCTCGCCTCTAGCATGCTGATCTTTCTGATTTTCGGATTGGGCGTTGCCACCTCGATCCTCGTTTTTGCTTATGGCTCGCGGCGCGCACTGAAGGACCGCAGCCAGGCGATGCAGACCATCGCACGCTACGGCAAACCGATATTCGGAGTGGCGCTGCTCGCGGTCGGCCTGATGGTTGTGACCGGGCTCGACAAAGCAATCGAGATCGCGCTGCTCGACAACCTTCCTCCCAGCCTGATTGCGTTCACGACACGCTTTTAGATTGGGGGTGGGCCAGCAGGAGTGTCCTCAGGGTCGCTCCTCCTATCAAAGGGGATGCCCCTCGGCCCGCGCTTTGGCCCGTTCTCCCTCCTCCTGGGAGGATGGGCCGAGGCGGACAGACGAACTAGGCGCGACTTCGCTTTCCTACCTACAGCCAGTCCCATTAGAATGGGGACTATGCCTATGCCGATGCCCCACTATGCCGATGCCCCCCTATGCCGATGATCACGCCTCAATCTCCACCCTTTCATTCCACCCTCTGCGGGTCACTCCAGCCAAATTCATGCCAAAAAATATACCAGTGTCTTTTCTTTGCCTGAACAGTGTTCCATGTGTTCCAAGCTGTAGGAAACGGGAGAGCGAAAATGGCTAAAATCACCGGGCTTGGCGGCGTGTTCTATACCGCCGAGGACCCCGAAGCGACGCGCGCATGGTATCGCGAGAAGCTGGGGCTGGATGGCGAATACGGCCCGCAGCTGGCGTGGAGCGAGGAGACCAAGCCCAACCCCTATTCGCTGATCAGCCATTTCAAGGATGATACCTATATGAAGCCCGGCACACGCGGCTTCATGATCAATCTGCGGGTGGATGACCTCGATGCCTTCGTGAAACAGATCAAGAAGAAGGGCGTGAAAGTGCTCGACACGGTGGACGAAGGCTATGGCAAGTTTGCATGGATTCTGGACCCCAATGGCGTGAAAATTGAGCTGTGGGAGCAGGTCGCAGAAGAGCTGCCAAGCTGAGCCAAGATGCTGGGTCGCGCGATCACTCTATTTGTGCTGGGCCTGACGCTGGCGGCGTGCGGCGCTGTACCGAGGGGATCTGCGCCGGACCGCAGTGGCCCGCAGTCTTCGCCCCGCCCAGTGGCAGTATCGCCCGATGCGCAAAGATGCCTGGCCGAACTCAATGATACAGGATCGCGCTTTTTGCCGCTTCCTGATCGCTATGACGGGCCGGGATGCGCGGTGACAGGCGCGGTGCAGATGTCCGCTGTGCGCGGCGATGTGAGCGAGTTGGGCATTGGCAATATCGGTCCGGTTCAATGCCAGACCGCACAAGTCTTCGCAGGCTGGGCCCGTTACGGCGTGGACCGTGCAGCGCGCCAGATCCTGGGCAGCCCCATCGCGCGGATAGAGACAATGGGCAGCTACTCATGCCGTAGTGTGGCGGGCAGTTCGCGGCGATCCGCCCATGCAACTGCGCAGGCGATTGATGTGGGTGCATTCGTGTTGGAGGATGGCCGCCGTATCGATGTAGAAAGTGCCTGGTCCGCTGGAAGCCGCGAAGAGCGCGAGTTCCTGCGCGTGGTGCATAACAGCGCTTGCAGGCGCTTCGGCACGGTGCTGGGGCCAGACTATAACGCGGCGCATCGCGACCATTTGCATGTCGAGATCAGCGGTGGCGGATTTTGCCGATAGCTGCCCAA
>JABDKI010000049.1 GCA_013002295.1 Altererythrobacter sp. | reverse complement strand
GGGGACAATGAACGCCTGGCAGCAGAGCTAAAGCGTATCTCAGATATGTCGGCCCTCGCGGCAAAGAACGGGATCGAGCCACATGCTGGCCATGGCCTGACCTATGAGAATGTTCAGCCAATTGCAGCGATCCCGCAATTGGCCGAGCTCAATATCGGGCATTACTTGATTGGCGAAGCGGTGTTCGTCGGGCTGGAACCTGCAGTGCGCCGTATGCGCGATCTGATGGACGAGGCCCGGTGAGCAGCGAACCAGCACAAGTCTCGCGTGCTCAGCTCAGTTGGTTTTTGGCCGGTGCCATTCCATTTGTGCTCAGCATCGCATTGCTCGGCTATTCCCTCTCGACCGGAATCGCTCTTTCATTTGCGATATTGTGGCCGCTCCTTCAGATTTTCGGCTACAGTATGACCCTGAAGATGGCGAAGGGTGACCCCGCACATAATCTCGTGAGAACTCAGGTCATATTGCACTGGATGATCGTATTCTTGCTGGCAGCCATGATTTCGCGGGGTGGATCATGATCATCGGGCTTGGCTCGGACCTGTGCAATATCGAGCGGATCCAGAATTCGCTCGAGCGTTATGGCGAGCGGTTTGAAAACCGGGTCTTCACAGAGATAGAGCGCGCCAAGGCACGCCGCCGGCCATTCACTATCGCGGGAACCTACGCCAAGCGCTTCGCTGCAAAGGAAGCTTTCAGCAAGGCTGTGGGCACAGGTTTCAAACGCGGCGTCTATATGAAAGATATCGGCGTTGTGAATGCGCCATCGGGTGCGCCAACCCTAGCGCTGGCGGGCGGCGCTGCGAAACGGCTTGCGGAATTGACGCCGGATGGCCATGAGGCCTTCATTCATCTCACTCTCACTGACGATCATCCATGGGCGCAGGCATTCGTGATCATCGAATCGCATCCAATCCAAGGCTGAACGCGACACAAAGATATGGCAACCGGCGCTGAAACTGTGACAAACGACAAGATCAAACCCAAGGACACCGAGGAAAAGGTAAACTGGCTCGCCGAACTGCGCGGGCTCAGCCTGATGCTGTTCGCCGTGCTGGTTTTTCACAGCCTGGTGGCGAAACCGTTTTACATCCCGTCGACATCAATGATGCCGAGCCTTTGGGTGGGCGACCGGCTGGTGGTCAGCAAATATCCCTATGGCTGGAGCTGGGCTTCGGCGAGCTTCCACCTTCTACCGCGCGGCGATTGGCGGATTTTGGGCGATACGCCGGAATATGGTGACGTCGTGATTCCGGTTCATCCGGTTCGCGACGAGGATTATATCAAGCGCGTGGTCGGCCTGCCCGGCGATACGATTGCAGTCGAAGACGGCACGATCATCCTGAACGGAGAGCCTGTGCAACGCGAAATCGTGCCTAACGTCAAAATCCCGTTCGAGCCGGAGTTGCTATGCGAGGGATCACCGTGCCTCAACGCTTTCTCTGCCTACCTCGTGCGGGATGCCGACGGCACACAGTATTATGAAGTGCCCGCTTACCGCGAAACAATGCCCAACGGCGCGTCGTTTCTGGTGATTGATCACCTTGAAGACCAATTGCTCGACAATTTCGAACAAATCACCATTCCGGAAGGTGAAGTCTTCGTGATGGGTGACAATCGGGACCACTCTGCCGATAGCCGCGAGCTTAACAGCGATCGTGGCCTGCTTGGTCCGGTGCCGCTCGAAAACATTGGTGGACGCGCAGAATTCATCACCTTTTCGCTAGACGGGTCAGCCAGCTGGAACCCGTTCACCTGGTGGTCTGCGCTGCGCGACAACCGTTCTTGGTCGACGCTGCGCGCACCTAAGGCCGAAAATTCCAGCGCTGAATAGCGCGCGCAGGCTATGGCTAAGAAGTTTCTCTATCTCGTAGCCGTTATCATCGTCTTGGTGATTGCAGGTCTCATCGTTCTGCGTGTTTGGGCGGCCGAGTTGACCGCGCTTGCCTTCGTTCCAACCGAGGAGTTCGTCGAGCAAGAGGCATTGGAGCCAAACGCCTACGCCGATCCGCAGCTTTGGTATGTTCGCCCCGGCAAAGGTGACCAATTGGTTCGCTGGCAGCCTGAATACGCCAATGACCGAGGCTTGCTGCCTACTCCGGCTGAGCCCTCGCCTCCTGATTTTGCAGTCTTCTTCGTTCACCCGACCAGTTACCTCAGTCGTTCGAGCTGGAATGCCGAATTGGGTGATCAAGAGGCTGAACGTGTCGCACGCATATACCTGCGCGGAATGGCCAGTCCTTTTAACAAAGCGAGCGAAATCTGGGCACCACGCTATCGCCAAGCGACAATCGGTGCATTCATGACCGACAAGCCCGAGGGTCAAATGGCTTTCGACACCGCCTACCGCGATGTCACCCAAGCGTTCGCTCATTTTGTCGAAAACGTGGATCCCGACACGCCGATTGTATTGGCTGGGCACAGCCAAGGCTCGCTCCACATGATGATCCTGCTCAGCGAGCGGGTTGCCGGGTCGCCACTCGCCGACCGGATCGCGGCCGCATATGTTGTCGGCTGGCCCATTTCAGAAACCCACGATTTGCCGCTTATGGGACTGCCGGCTTGCACCGCGTCTGATCAGGCCGGATGCATTCAGAGCTGGGCAAGCTATGCCGAACCCGCCGACCCGTCTCAGGTCCAAGAATATTACGCGCGTTCGATAGGATTGAACGGCGAGACACGCGGAGACAGCCCCGTGCTTTGCACGAACCCATTGACCGGTTGGCGCAGTGGAGAAGCACCTGCAGCTGCCAATCTTGGCACACTCGTTCCAAAAGACGACATGCAATCCGGTGAGCTTGTGCCATCAGCAATCCCGGCCCGCTGCGATCCGCGCGGCATATTGCTGATCGGAGACCCACCCGAAATGGGCCGTTATGTACTGCCGGGCAATGACTACCACGTCTATGACATCCCGCTGTTCTGGGCGAATTTGCAAGCCGACGTTGCACGGCGAGTGGAAGCATGGACGCAGAACCGCTGATCACGGATAGCGCGGCTGACTTGCGCGATGCGCTGCCTGATGGTGGCGCCTTGCTTGGGCTGGACTTGGGTACCAAGACTATCGGCATCGCGACCAGCGACGCAGGATGGCGCTTTGCAACAGCGGGCAAGACGCTGGCACGCGGCAAATTCGGACGAGACCGTGAAGCTCTGGCTGCTCTGATCAAAGAGCGCAGCATAAAGGGGATCGTGATCGGCCTGCCGCGTAATATGGACGCCAGCGAAGGTCCGCGGGCGCAGTCTGCCCGCGCCTATGCGCGCAATTTGAACGAGGCCTTTGATTTGCCTGTGCTGCTATGGGACGAACGCTGGTCCACGCAAAGCGCGGAAAGCGCGATGATCGGACAGGACATGAGCCGCGCCAAGCGTGCAGAAAAGATTGATAGCCATGCGGCGGCGATCATTTTGCAAGGTGCGATTGATGCCCTGGCCGGGAACGCATTCTAGACTTCAGCCACCGCCGCCCGCTTGTCTCTCGCAATAGCGGCAAGCAGCCGGCTGCCTGACAGCTCCGCAGCGCGGCTATGGCAGGATCGACAATCACCGATCTGCCCCGCTCAAATCAGGGTCGCCGCAGAGGGCACAGCAGTCTCTTAAACAATGACCATGACCGCCACGACCGAATCGTCATAATTGGCTGCCGCTTGCATGACGCTGCCGTAGATGCCGGTAGCCGTATCGAGGCCCGTGATCGCGTCGAGCTCAATCATTGGAAGATTCATTGTATTCTCCATCCAGTTCGCCGGAGCGAAATTGCCGCCGGACGAATGGAGAATGGCGAAGGATTTGAGCGCAGAAAAATTAAAACATTGTAAGCCAAATCGCTTACGGGCAATGGTTCGAACGATGGCTAAACCACTGCCTCCGTTCGATCCCAAACAGGCGCTACAGTTCTTTTGCGAGCATGGTCATTCAGGCTGGCTGGGCTTGAAATATTCTGGCCACGGAGTTGACTGGGTCGAGCTGGAACTGCCGTGGCGCGAAGATCTTCTGGGAGAGGAAGATCGCCATGTACTGGCCTCTGGACCAATTATCAGCCTGCTGGATATGGCGTCCGGGATGAGCATCTGGAACACGAAAAAAGTGTTCGCTCCTATCGCAACGCTCGACCTGCGTGTTGACTATCAGCGCCCCGCCAAGGAACGCAGTTCAGTTCTAGGTCGTGTAGAATGCTATCGTTTGACTCGATCTGCAGCATTTGTTCGCGGCATCGCGCATGATGGCAATCGTGACGATCCCGTCGCCACAATGGCTGGCGTGTTCATGACAATTCAAAAGGATCCGCGCAGTGAAAGCTGATCCTGACAAGCTACTTTCGGCCTATGCACGATCGCTGGGAATTGCGGTCCACGCGTTCGATGACGACAAGCTACCCGTACTGACAGTCGATTTCAGCTCGATCATAGAAGGGCGCCCCGGCGCGTTTCATGGCGGCGCGACAAGCGGATTACTCGAAACGGCAGGCTATGCCGTTTTACGCTCAGTGCTAGTCGAGAAGGGCCTCGATCCGCAGCTGAAACCGATCAACATCACTGTTCAGTTCTTGAGCGCCGGGAAGCAGAAAAAGACCTATGCGCAAGGACGCATCACGCGCCTAGGAAGGCGCAATGCCAACATCACAGTCGAGGCCTGGCAAGATGATCGGAACCGTCCCATCGCGACCGCAGTGATGAACATCCTGATGGCAGAGCGCTCAATCTGATTGCCGCCTAGCGCTGGCCGGGCTCAATCTTCAATCCATCCTCGGTCAGGCGGAACTCAACAGGCACCCCATCGATTTCGGTTACCACCGTCAGGCCTTCCTGTTCGACGGAAAGTGTCGAGCCGTTGTCATCAATCGGGATGTCACGCAGCTCTTCGATGTCGAGCGGACGGATCGGCCCTTCCGGATCGGGTCGCTCTGCCGGCTCAACGATGTCACTTCCGGCCAGCGCACCGCGCATGAAATTGCGCCAGATGCGGGCAGGAAGCCCGCCACCGGTCACGCCATTGAGCGAGGAATTGTCATCATTGCCGACCCAAACGCCAACCACAAGATCGCCAGCATAACCGACGAACACAGCATCTCTATAATCCTGTGTTGTGCCCGTTTTGCCGAAATTTGGTCCGGCGAGCATCGCAGCTTTGCCGGTTCCATCATTGATTGCCGCGCGCAGCAAGCGTTCCATGTCGTTTTGCACACGCCCTGAAAGATGTGACTGTCCATCAAAGACCCAGTCAATCCAGCCGTCTTGCTCTTGCGGGAAAGCATGAGGTTCAACTGGGTAGGCATTTGCAGCGACAGCGGCGTAGGCACTGGTCAGTTCCAATAAGCTCATCGTCGAAGTGCCCAACGCTAGGCTTGGGTCACCTTCTGGCAACGGGGAAGTGACACCTAGGTTTCGCGCGGTTTCAATCACGCGTTCACTACCAAGCTGATTGAACAACCGAACCGCAGAAACATTGCTTGAAGATGCAAACGCTTGCTCAAGCGTGAGATTGTCCGTGTAGTTTTCGCCCGCATTCTTTGGGCGGTAAGAGCCAGCCTCAATCGGAGTGTTGTCGACCTGGTCGGTTGGCCTCATCCCAGCTTCAAGGGCGGCGAGATAGACGAATAATTTGAATGTCGAACCCGGTTGGCGTTTCGCTTGTGTCGCGCGATTGAAGGGCGAATTCGCATAGTC
>JABDKI010000027.1 GCA_013002295.1 Altererythrobacter sp. | reverse complement strand
TGCGAAGGCGGCTGGATCACGCCCATGCGTTCGCTCAATAACGGGCGGAAGCTGGGGCGGCTCTTGAATACCGCGTACCAGCCGCGGGTCTGTTCATGACCTGCCCAATCGATCCCGCCAAGATAATCCGCGACGGAAATCTGCGCAGCTGCGGCCAGATCGGCAAGGCTCATGGTTGATCCTGCCAGCCACGGCCGATTGTCAATCAGCCAGTCCATATAGTCCAGATGCCCATGCGCCAGCTTCATTGCCTCGCGCAGCACGCGCGAGTCCGGTGGCTGGTTAAGAACGATCCGCTTTTTCATCCGCTCATTGAGCAATGGCGCTGTCACATCGTTATAAAAATTCTCGTCGAACAACGCGACGAGACGCCGGATTTCAGCGCGATTGGCCGAAGTCCCGTTGATCATCGGCGATTTGTCGACCGTCTCCTCGAAATATTCCGCGATCGCCCGACTGTCACACAATACAATGTCGCGATCCTGATGTGCCAGCACCGGTGTGCGGCCAGCCGGGTTCAAATTCCAGAAATAGTCGCTCGCAGACCAGGGGTCTTCGCGCAGCATTTCATAAGCAACGTTCTTCTCTGCCAGCAGCAGCCGGATCTTGCGCGAGAAAGGACAGAGAGGGAATTGATAGAGACGCCACATGCTGAGCGAACTCATGCAGCAATTTGCTAGCTAAATCTACTGACACATTGCGCGATTCTCAGCGTTATCAGACCCCGGATGCGTCCAGCATCAGCAAGCAGCCGGGCATCACGCCATCGAGCAAGTTTTGATCAATCAATCGCTGCGCTTCCGCCTCCGCCATTTGCGAAACCTGTTCACGCGTCATGCCTGTATCATCAATGATTTTGGCCAGCGATCGCACGAAGAATTCGCGGCCGCGCGGATCGATTATGGGCCACGCGCGCATGGCTTCGTCACCATTGGCCTGCCCATAGGAAACCAATGCAAAAGCGGCTGAGCACCGCAGCATGGCTGAATGTTCCTCAGATAACTGCGGCTGGCTGCTCTCTACCGGAGCAGGTTGGAAACTTGCGACCAAGAGGGTCGCCGCACTGAGCAGACTGATCATAGCTGATACCTATATCACTCAAACTGAACGCAGCGCTACCAATATGCTTGTTGTGAAGCCCTGGGTAACTTAGGCAATCCCAACCAGAGAAGGAGAGAATACCAAATGTTCAGCCATGTGATGGTCGGTTCAGACGACATCGATGCTTCGAAGAAATTCTATGATGCCGTGCTTGGCGTGCTTGGTGCAAGCGAACCCATGCGCGATGAGAAGGAAGACGGCACAACCCGCCTGTTCTATTTTCACAATGACAGTATTTTTTCGGTTTCAACCCCGATCGACGGACAGCCCGCAACCGCTGGCAACGGGTCGACTATTGGCTTCGCTTGCGACAGCCTGGACCAGATTCAGGCCCTGCACGATGCAGCGGTGGCCAACGGCGGCACCAGCATTGAAGACCCACCGGGACCGCGCACCAGCGGCATGGGGACTTTGAACCTGTGCTATTTCCGCGATCCGTCAGGCAACAAGATTTGCGGCCTTCACCGCGCAAGCTAACGACTTAGCTGGAATACTGCGAATTCGGCGCGCCAGTTAGCTGCTGTCGCGCCGATTTTCTTTTCGCCGGCGAAGAACCATGCGTTCTCGATTTTGGCGCCCTTGGCGCGGGCCAGCTCACGGAAATCATCAACCGTTACATGGTGAATGTTCTGCGTCTCGTACCAACTCACCGGCAAAGCGCGGGTCACCGGCATGCGTCCTCCAAACATCAGCGCGGCGCGCGTGCGCCAATGGGCGAAGTTGGGAAAGCTGACGAAAGCCTGATTGCCGACCCGCAATAGCTCATCGAGCATTTTGTCAGGTCTTTCAGCGGTTTGCAGCGTCTGTGACAGGATTGCGTAGTCAAACGCCTTGTCCGGATAATTGGCCAAATCGCGGTCCGCGTCGCCTTGCACCACGGATAGACCGCGCGCGACGCAGCGCTCCACGCAAGTGGCATCGATCTCGATCCCGCGCGCATCGCATGATGCATCATGCTCCAGCACGTCCATCAGATCGCCATTGCCGCAGCCAATATCCAGAACGCGCGAATTCGGCCGCACGTGACTGGCAATTGCCGCAAGGTCAGGCCGCAAGGCGCTACCCATCCAGGAACCCCCTCATCACACGATCAAGCTGTTCGTGCTCCAGCAAGAAACTGTCATGCCCATGCGGCGCACAAAGCTCGACAAAGCTCACCTTTGCGCCAGCCGCATTAAGCGCGTGAACCACATGGCGGCTCTCCGCAGTCGGATACAGCCAATCGCTGTCAAAGCTGATCAGGCAAAACCGCGCCGATGTGCCTGCGAAGGCATTGGCAAGAGTTCCGCCGTGCTCCTCTGCCAGATCGAAATAGTCCATCGCCCGGGTGATGTAGAGATAGGAATTGGCATCAAAGCGCTGCGTAAAGCCGCTGCCTTGATAGCGCAGGTAACTTTCGACCTGAAAATCTGCGTCAAAGCCAAAGCTTTTGGTGTCACGATCCTGCAGATTGCGCCCGAATCTTTCCGTCAGGCCTTCTTCTGAAAGATATGTGATGTGCGCGGCCATGCGTGCCACCGCCAAGCCGTTGTCGGGCGATGCGTCCGACGCGTAGTAATCACCCCCATTCCAATAGCGGTCCGCCATGATCGCTTGCCGACCGACCTCGTGAAAGGCGATGTTTTGCGCCGAGTGCCGCGCTGAGGACGCAATCACCAGCACTCGCTCCGCCCGCTCCGGCCAATTCGCAGCTAAGCTGAGCGCCTGCATCCCGCCCATTGATCCACCGATAACCGTGTGGAGCTTCTCGATACCGAGTCCGTCCAGCAAGCCGACCAGCCCGCGCACCATGTCACGGATGGTGATGACCGGAAAACGCATACCGTATGGATGCCCGTCCTCTGCCAGCGAGGCGGGGCCGGTAGAGCCCATGCAGCTGCCGATCACATTCGCGCAGATGACATGGAAACGGTCTGTGTCGATGACTTTGCCAGGGCCAACCAAGCGCTCCCACCAACCGGGCTTACCGGTAATCGGATGATCGGAGGCGACATACTGATCGCCCGTTAGCGCGTGACAGATAAGGATTGCGTTGCTCTTGTCTGCGGCCAATTCGCCGTAGGTTTCATACGCAATTTCCACACCGGACAAAACCTGCCCGCTATCAAGCGGCAGGTCGGCGTTGAGCTTAACGCTCTTCGAGGCGATCTCTGGTGCCATTGGGCGTGTCGATTGGGCGAGAGCAGCTTCCAAGTCAATTGCTCAAGGGCTTTGGCGCATTTCCATTTTCTTTCCGCGCGCAAAGCGGTTATTCGCCCCGCCCTATGACTGACGCCAATCAAAGTCGCCCCGAAGGCAAATCCTGGATCATGGGCATTCACGCCTATGTACCGGGCAAGGCTGTGAGCGCCGATGGCAAGCAGCTGGTCAAACTCTCCGCGAATGAAAACCCCTTGGGCACGAGCGAAGCTGCACATGCAGCGCGCAAGGCGGTGGCTGACAGCGCGGAGTATCCCGATCCCGACGCGCGCGAATTGCGCCAGAACATTGGCGAAGTGCACGGGATTGACCCGGCGCGGATTGTCTGCGGCACTGGTTCCGACGAATTACTCAATCTGGCCGCGCAAGGTTTCGCCGGACCGGGCGATGAAGTGCTGTTCAGCAAGTTCAGTTTTTCCGTTTATGACATTGCAGCGCGGCGGTGCGGTGCGGCGCCGGTTGAGGCACCAGACAATGACTATGCCACGGATGTCGATGCTATGCTGGCGGCTGTAACCGACAAGACGCGTGTCGTTTTCCTGGCCAATCCCAACAATCCCACCGGCACCTATCTGCCGCGCAGCGAAGTCGAGCGTTTGCATGCCGGATTGCCGACAGACGTGCTGTTGGTGGTGGACCAGGCCTATGCCGAATATCTTGAAACAGACGAAGACGATGGCGGAATGGATCTCGCCAAGGCGCATGATAACGTGCTGGTCACGCGGACATTTTCCAAGATTTACGGGCTGGCTGGCGAACGGATTGGGTGGGCGACAGGCGCGCCGCACCTGATTGATGTCCTGAACCGCATTCGCGGGCCGTTCAATGTCACCAACAGCGGACAAGCGGCAGCTGCGGCGGCGCTTGGCGATCAGGAATTTGTTACCCGCAGCCGCGATCACAATGCGAGGGAGCTGGCCCGCTTCACGGCCGCAATCGAAGCATTGGGCAATTACGGGCTGCGCCCTATCCCCAGTAAGGCAAATTTCCTGCTCGTGCTGTTTGAAGGCGCGGTTGCTGCCAAGCAGGCGCTGAACGCGATCAGCGATGCTGGCTATGCTGTGCGTCATCTGCCCGGCCAAGGACTGCCCAGCGCTTTGCGCATCACCATCGGACATCGTGCCGATATGGACCAGATTGCAGCGACGCTGCGCGCGCTTTGTGGAGAGAGCGCATGAGCATTCATTCTGTCGCGATTATCGGTCTCGGCCTACTGGGCGGTTCGATTGGTCTTGCGTTGCAGGATCGCGCGAGCGACATCACAACAACAGGATATGACGCGGACGCTGATGTGCGCGCAAAGGCCACCGAGCGCGGTCTTGTCGGAACCGTTTGTGACAGTGCCGCTGATGCCGTGGGCAAAGCTGACCTAGTTATCCTGTGTGTTCCGGTCGGCGCCATGAAATCGGCAGCGGCTGAGATTGCAGGCCATTTGAAGCCAGGCGCCATTATCAGCGATGTCGGTTCATCCAAGCAGAGTGTGATTGAGGACCTTGCCGCCACCCTGCCCGGCGCGACTGTTATTCCCGCGCACCCTGTTGCCGGAACCGAGCAAAGCGGGCCTGAGGCAGGCTTCGCCACCCTGTTCGAGAACCGCTGGTGCATTCTGACCCCGCCTGATGGCGCAGACGAGGCATCGGTTGAAGCGCTGGCCAATTTTTGGCGCACGCTCGGCTCGAAAATCGAGGTCATGGACGCCGAACACCACGATCTGGTACTCGCGGTCACCAGCCATATTCCGCACCTGATCGCCTATACGATCGTCGGCACGGCCAGCGATCTGGAGGATGTGACGCGCGGCGAAGTGATCAAGTACTCGGCCGGCGGCTTCCGCGATTTCACGCGTATTGCTGCGTCCAACCCCACGATGTGGCGCGATGTGTTTCTGCAAAACAGATCCGCAGTGCTGGAAATGCTGGGTCGCTTCACGGAAGACCTGACAGCGCTTCAGCGCGCGATCCGTTCAGGCGACGGTGAGACTTTGCACGAGCTTTTCACGCGCACACGTGCCATTCGCCGCGGTATTATCGAAGAAGGTCAGGATGATCCTTCACCCGACTTTGGAAGAGACCACTAGGCAGCTTTATTGAGCGCATTCATCGCTGCATGCACGCGCGCTTCAGCCTCGGCGCGCGGTAAACCCGCCGGAACAGGCTCACCAATCTTGTATGTGATCGTGCCGGAACGTTTCCAGAGCCGGTGATAGAGCCGCCCGCTGTCTACCGCGACCGGGATCACTTGCAGGCCGAGCAATTTGTAAAGACCGGCAAAGCCGGATTGCAAGGGCGGTGACTGGCCCGGCGCCACCCGCGTCCCTTCGGGAAAGATCACCAAAGGCCGCCCTTCGTTCAGTTTTTCTTTTGCGTTGGCGATCATCTGGCGAAGCGCCCGGGCGCCTTCATCGCGCGCGACAGGGATCAGGCCGTAAACCACCGCTGAGCGTCCCCAGCCTGGAATCATGAACAACTCGCGCTTGGCAAATACTGACGGCATATCGAGAAGTGTCGGGGCGTCGATCGCTTCGAAATAGCTTTCGTGTTTCATCGCATAGAGCGCCGGTCCCTCGGCCAGCTGTCCTTCGACCACCACGTCTATCCCGACGATGGCTTTCAGGCACCAGCGGTGCCACCGGCTCCAACTGGTTACAACGGCGCGCAATTGCGCTTTGCCCAAAAACAGCGCGACGACAGAGGCGATAACGAGCATCGCGCTCCAGCCATAAAAGACCGGGTAGTAGACTAGACTGCGAAGTATCGACATCTGCCAGTGCCTAGAGCCCCGTAAGCGCGGTAAACTCGCTCGCCAGAAGCTTGTGATATTCAACAACCACCGTGCTCATCCGGAAACGTGTCGGCACAGCATCGCTGACAACCACGATACTGCCGGGAAGAAGCCGGTTGAGCTCCGACTCTGCTCGGCGCATATGCCAATCGCTGGTCACCAGCCGCAGGGTCTTATGCTTGTTCGCCATCGCCCATTGCGTTATTTCCGTTGCGTTGCTGCGCGTATCTGTCGCGTCAAATCCCAGATCGACGCAGCAGTTCATTTGGCGCCGGGACACGCCAAACTCGGCGGCAAATTCCGCAGGGGTCACATCATTATTTACGCCGCTCACCAGCATTTCGCTCGCAAGCCCTTTATCGAGCACTTCGATTCCGCGTTGAATCCGCCCTGCTTCGCCCGTCGCGACCACGATAGCGTCGGTTTCGATGTCACCCGCAGGGCCGGGGCTGCTGGCGGCAAACCAGACAAATCCGAAAATCCAGATCAGGAATAGTCCTGCTACAAATCGCAAAATCACAGCATCCGCCTCAGGGCTGAAAGCACAGTCGCGCGGGCCGTTAGCATCGCTAACGCAATCCCGCCAAGTGGAATAGCGAACAATATCGCCCAATCGATTAAGCGCAGATTGCCCCCTGTTACGATTCCGGAATCTATCGCAGCGAACCGCCCGCCTACAAGCCAAATCGCTATCGATCCCAAGGCAAGACCGACTGCCCCACCAAGAAGCGCATCAAAGGCCACTGTCCGTTGAAAAATCTGCGCGATTTGCCGGTCTGTCCCGCCAAGCAAGTGTACGATTTCGATTGTTTGCCTATGCGTGCTGAAAGCACTTCTGGCGGCGAGCCAGACTGCCGCAGCGCTGCCCAGCGCAAGCAGGACTATCAGCGCAAGTGCCATGTAACGCAGTGACGAAAGCGCATCATACACCGGGCGCAGCCATGCAGACTGCGCATCGACGCGGGCTGTCGGTATCTCTTCAAGTAGCAAAGCATTCAAGCGCGCAGTCTCTTCTGCGCTGGCAACACCGGCCAATTCTGCATCAACCAACGCGGGGATCGGTATCCCGCCTTCCGAAGTTGCGGTATCGCCAATCCATGGATTGAGCAATTGGGCCAGTTCTTCCTGAGGCACCACCCGAACGCTGGTCACAGCGCTGTCGGCAATCAAAAGCTCCGCTGCACGCTGCGCCTGGGCATCGCGCACTTCTGCATTGGCTTCGATGATCTGTACTGTCAGCGCGCCTGACAGGTCTGATTCTGCCCGATCAATCAAGTTGCCCAGCGCTATACCCGCAGCGGCGGCCATAACGGTTAGCGCGATCATGATGGCAATGACCCAGGGGACTGGCCCGCGGCTACGCGAACGTGGCACCAACCGATCAACCCGTTTGCCACCAAACGGAACCAGATCCCGCGCGAGCGAGCGGCCAATGAGCGGCGGGCGCTTCATTTGCCGATCCCTTCGTCCAATGCCCTGCGGCCAATCTGTGGTGGATACCGAAGCGCACCGGTCGGATCGAGCAGATTGCCTTTTTGCAAACGCATGATGAGCGAATCCGGCATGCTTCGCAGCAAATTGATATCATGCGTCGCTACGATAACGGTCGTGCCCAGGCTGTTCATCCGTTCGAACAATTGCAGCAATCGTTGCGCCATCTCCGGATCTACATTGCCCGTTGGCTCGTCAGCGATCAGCAGTTGCGGGCGGCCTATTACAGCACGCGCGATTGCGACACGCTGTTGTTCGCCGCCTGACATTGTGGTTGGCACCGCCTCAATCCGGTGGCCCAGACCAACCCATTCCAGCATCTCTGTGACCGGCTCGGTCAGTTCCGCATCACGCACGCCCGCCACGCGCAAAGGCAGCGCCACATTGTCGAAAGCGGACAGATGCGGGATCAGCCGGAAGTTCTGAAACACCACCCCCAGCTTGCGGCGCAATTGCGGCATTTGTTCGCGCGGCAGTGTGATTAGATCCTTGCCGAACATCCGGATTGCCCCGCGCGATGGACGCTGCGCGAGGTAAAGCATCTTGAGCAGGCTGGTCTTCCCGGCTCCGCTGGCGCCAGTCAAAAAGTAGAAACTGCCCGGGAAAAGCGTGAAAGAGAGATCGCGCAAGACCTCTGGCTCAGTGCCATATCTCAGCCCAACATTGTCGAAAGTGACAAGTTCGTGCGCGCGTTCGCTCATCCGGCGGGTCTATCCCAAGCATAGCAGCGTGCAAGCATAATCATGGCTAAATCGGGGCCCTAAGGGAGTTCCGATGTGGAAAAACACGCCAGATTGGATGCCAGTCCTTGCGTCAGGCTTGTTGCGCCTGCACCGCCCGCCTAGAGGATTACTCTATGATCATCGCCTGCCCCGACTGTCACACACGATATGTGGTGCCTGATACGGCGATCGGCATTGAGGGGCGCACAGTGCGCTGCGCCAAATGCAAACGCAGCTGGTTTCAGGGCGGAAATGTCCCGGATATTGAACCGGAACAGCCAACGCCTGGCGAGGAACCATCTGACAAGGCACAAACCACGGCAGATGAAGGCTCCGCTGGCGAAACTCCGGTAGCGCAAGATGCCGGTACGGCCGAAACGCAAGCTTCGCCCGAACCGGAAGACGACACTGCCGATGCTGGAACCGTTGATAGCGAGGCCTCGCTGCAACCTTCGGTGAATTTCTGGAAGACGCCCAAAGCCGATGCCAAAGCTGAGCAAAGTAGAAAGGTCGCTGCTGAACCTGAACCTGAGCCAGAACCAAGCTTTGTCGAGCCGGCAGCCGAGACCGAGGTTGAGACATACTCATCCGACGACGACTATTCGCAATTCGATCATGAGCCGCCCTTCCGCCCCCGGCGCAATCCGATCAAGATCTGGACTGCGGCAGCTCTTTTGTTTGCAGTGAGCGCTGGCGCTGCGATCGTAGCGGTGAACATTTGGGGCCTGCCGGGCTGGGTGCCGATCGAACGGCCGGTATTCGGCATGCAGCAAGATGGGCTCCAGCTCGATTTCCCGCCCGGGCAGCAAGACGTTCGGACGTTGCCCAACGGGACGGAATATCTCGAAGTTCAAGGCACAGTGACCAATGAGGCGCGTGAAAGCCTGAATGTGCCGACAATTTTGATTGTGCTGCGCGATGAGCAGCGCCGGATAGTCTACACTTGGGAAGTTGTACCGCCGAAGAGCGAGCTATTGCCCGGCGAAACCATGTCGATCACCGAGGCGATGCTGGACGTGCCGCGCTCTGCCGCTGAAATCGAAATCGGCTGGAAGCCACGCTAGGATAGCGGCCCGGGTAGCACCGGCCATTTAATGAGTCCAAAACGCTTGCGAAGCGCAACGGTGGTTGCTAGTGGCGCGCTCCTGTTCGCAAAGGGATTTACCAACCTTTGTTCGATTAGGTGCGGTCGTGGCGGAACTGGTAGACGCGCA
>JABDKI010000216.1 GCA_013002295.1 Altererythrobacter sp. | reverse complement strand
CTGTCGACGCGCTGGTTTGCGAGCTTGTCGAAACATATGACGCGCGGCTTTTGCCGTGGCTCGACGGGCCGCCGCAAACGAATGAAGCTGGCCGATCCGCCAGCCTGATGGCCGGGCTTTTGTGGCTAGCGCAATACGTTCCGGCAAAGTTCGAGATGCTGGAACTGGGATCTAGCGCTGGAATCAACACTATGATGGAGCGTTGCCGGTTTGACCTTGGCGGGGTGTGCGTCGGTCCGGATTCCAGCCCGATGCAGATCAAGCCGGAATGGCGCGGCGCGCCACCGCCTGCAACCGAACAAGAGATTTGCTCGATCCGCGGATGCGATGTTGCGCCGGTGGATCTGACCGATCCGGAATCAGCGTTGCGTCTCAAAAGCTATGTATGGCCCGAAGCATACTTCCGAATGGACCGGATCGATGCCGCGGTTGTATTGGCAAACGAGAAGGCGCCCGATGTCGTGAAGACTGATGCGGCGGAGTTCGTATCTAAAGCGCTTGCAGCGCCGCAAGAAGTCGGCGTTACTCGCGTATTGTTCCACTCAATCGTCTGGCAATATGTGCCTGTCGAGCAGCAGCAAATTGTCGAGGCAAAGATGGCGGATTCGGCAGCGGCCGCGACGCCTGACAAGCCGCTTGCCTGGCTGATGCTGGAAACCAACCGCGAGACTTTCAAACACGAATTGACCGTGCGCTATTGGGATGGCTCAGCCGGTTGCGGAGAACCACATCTGCTTGCATGTGCCCACCCGCACGGCGCGTGGGTCGAATGGTTGGACGTAGTTTAGCTCACAATTCCATGCTGATCACTTCGCGACAGGGGATGACCTGCGTTGGCAGCGATGTCAGTGCGCATACTCCGCGGGCAGCTTGGCCCGCGCGGCGATGCTTCACATGGAGTGTGGACCCCTTCGTCTGAGGGTCCATGATGTAGGCAAGACCCACTTCGGATTGCTTCATCAGCATTGCTACCGCCGCTTCTCCAGCACCAGCGTATTGATCGTTGCTGACAACCATGATGTAGCCGGCGGGCCCGGCATCATAGTCATAGCAGAAGAACGCCACACCGCGCAGCGTCAGAATAGCCCGATAGCCGGGGCACTTTGCCCGGTCTTGTGGCTGGATTTCAGGGTTAGCCAGAGGCGGTATTTCCGGTGCAGGCGGCGGTGTTGCCTGCCGCAATACCGCGCGATCCTGCGCTGAAACTGCGCTACCAACGAACAGCGCTGTTGTGGCGGCTGCAGCTACCAACGCCTTGAATATCGAAATCATGAACCCCTCCCATCCGAAACAGACCGGAGAGGTTTACCTTACCGCGCCCAAATGGCCAAATTCACAGGGTTATTGCGACAGGAATTCTTCCATTGCCGCGATGACATTCTCCGGGGCTTCCCAAGGAACGAAATGACCGCAATCCGGCACTTGAACGATAGTTAGTGGATCGATCACATCGTCTAACCCTTCCAGGTTTTCTTGTGGCAGTGCCAGATCATCGAGCGCCCAGATCACCAGGGTAGGGATCGTCAGCTTGGGAATTGGCGGGGGCGTGTAATCCGCTGGAACCTCGAATGGTTCATCCATTGTCGGTACAGTCATCTGGCTGGCGCGATAGTAATTGAGCATTCCGAAGCATGCGTCGCGATCTTCCCAATCCTTCAGCAATCTTGCACGTTCTTCAGCGGGCATTGTGTCGGGCCTGTCCCAGTTCACTTCCTGCTTCAGAATGCCCGTGATCCCCTTCTCGCGAACCAAGTCATCATTGGCCGGATCACGGAATGCGCGGATATACTGACTCGCCTCTCGCTGCGTATGATTGGTGTAGAGCAATTTCTGAAAAACTGCGGGGTGCGGAGCGTTGGCAATAATCGCGCGCTCAACTCTGGCGTGCTGGCCTCCAAGCGCCACGCCCCAGGCAATCGCGCCGCCCCAATCGTGTCCGACGATTGTGAATTTTGCGATTCCCAACACATCGGCGAGCAGGAAGATGTCACCGATAAGCTTGTCGGGCGTATAGGCCTCCACCTCTTGCGGTTTGGAAGAACCGCGATAGCCGCGCTGGTCGGGTGCGATACAGCGGAAACGGTCACTGAAATGCGCGATCTGGTGCCGCCACGTGCGATGACTTTCAGGGAAGCCATGCAGGAAGATTAGGGCAGGGCCATCGACTGGACCTTCATCGACTGTATCGAGCTCGACCCCGTTGGCGAGCGATACGCGCTTCTGCTCCATCATCAGCCTTCCGCTTCCATCTTCTCGATATATCCGGCAGCCACCATGGCCGCGACCTGATCGAACAATTGATCCGGCGTGCGGCGCATTTCGCCCATGTCGAGTTCCATGCCTTCAGCCACAATGATTTCACGCTCGCCCGCTGCGACAGCATCAATCATGGTTTTCGCTGCATCATCGGGCCGGATGCCTTCGTCGATCACCTTGTCACTGCGCCCGCGCTTGCTGCCATCCGATGTCAGTGCGTTGCGGCTGACATTGGTTGCTATTGAGCCGGGATAGATCACGTGCACGTTCACGCCCTTCTGGCTCAGTTCCGCACGCAAAGCGTCGCCATATCCGGCAAGACCGAATTTCGCCGCAGAATAGGCAGTGCGCATCGGCACGCCTACTTTGCCTGCGATCGAGGAAATGAACAGCAGAATGCCAGAGCCGCGCTCCGCCATGTAACCGATCAATCCTTGCGTGAAGGCGATCTGCGCGGTCAGGTCGATATCGATGATGTCGCGATAGACGCTCATCTCGGTTTTGAGCGCCTGGCTGCGCTGAGAAACGCCGGCATTGGCAACAGCGATATCGACGGCACCTTTCCATCCGATAGCCTTGGCAGTTGCGGCGGCAAGTGCAGCATCATCGCGGACATCAAACGGCAGGATCAGTGTCTCTCCGCAGTCCGCTGCAACTTCTGCCAGCCGTTCTTCATCACGCCCGGACAGTATCAGATGAGCGCCGCGGCTGGCCCATTCGCGCGCCAATGCGGCACCAATGCCGGATGAAGCACCGGTGATCCAAGCCACCTTGCCGGTAAAATCCATTATGTTCTCTCCCTGCGCGGGTTGCCCGCGATTGTTCTATTCAGTGACGGTCTTCGGTCTGCCTTCGGGTAGCGGGATATACTCCTCTGCGTCTCCCGGAACTTTTGGGAAGCGACCCGCTTTCCAATCTTCGCTGGCTTGGCGAATGCGCTCTTTGTCAGAGCTGACGAAATTCCACCAAGCGTGGCGCTTTGAGGTAAATGCTTCACCGCCGAGCAGCATGATGCGCCCGCCGCGCTCGCTGGAAAGGGACATATTGCGGCCTGGTGCAAGCACAGTCAGTTCGTACAGCCCCAACGCTTGCCCATCGACCGACGCTTCACCGCCGACCAGCATTACTGCGCGTTCGTCTGCGCTCACTTCAATGGGTAGGGACCCAGTCGGCGCAAGCACAATCTCTGCATAGATCGTATCAACATAGGTGGTCGTGGGTGCGCGCTTGCCCCAAAGCTCGCCCATAATTACGGTGGCCTTGGCGCAGCTGTCTTCCACGATCGGCAGATCTTTGATCGCTTCGAAAGCGGGATCAGTTTCTTCGCGCCCATCGGGCAGGGCAAGCCACGTTTGCATCCCGTAAAGTTTCGGCCCAACAGCGCGCTCGTCTGCCGGCGAACGTTCGGAATGGACGATTCCCTTGCCCGCCGTCATCAAGTTGACGGTGCCGGGTCGGATTGTGGAACATGTGCCGATGCTGTCGCGGTGATCGATCGCGCCTTCGAACAGCCATGTCACCGTTGCCAAATTGATATGCGGGTGCGGGCGAACGTCCATGCCGGTGCCGATGTCCAGCTGGCCGGGGCCAAATTCGTCAACAAAGATAAACGGCCCGACCATCGTGCGTTCGCGCTTGGGTAGCACGCGGCGAACCTCGAACTGACCAAGGTCATGGGTGGTGGGTGTGATGGTTTGTTCGATCATGCGCTCACCCTCCTTTATGTTCGCCCGGCGCGCGCGCCTTGATTGCGAGCGCATGCACACGCTCGCCGGGAATATCGCCCAGCGCGGCATTGACCATTCGCTGCCGTTGAACGCGCGATACGCCCTCGAAAGCGGGGCTTTCAATTACGACAGTGAAGTGCGATTCGCCGCTGC
>JABDKI010000207.1 GCA_013002295.1 Altererythrobacter sp. | reverse complement strand
ATCGCAGACCATCTTGTATTCACATTATTGGCATATTCTGTCGTTCCCGCGTCTTGGAATAGAGCGAAGAATATGACTCCAAGACACCTCCCTGCATCATTGCAGGCTCGGCCCTCTATGCCGAATGACAGCCCTTCATTGTCATTTCCAATAACGCCAATTCCGTCATCGAGTTCGGCATCCACCGCGAAACCGGCAGACTCGATAACATAGCGCATTTCGTCTGCCGTAATTGACGTCGCGAGGGTGCTGTCCCGATCATTATCTTGAGCTGCCGCGCTGGATGACGCTCCCAGCGCCAAGATTGTGGCTACCAAATATTTCAAGATTTTCTCCCCCAAGAGCTCGGCCCCTTTTTTCAACCGTAACAGCAAATCATCAACAAAGCTAAGCGCATTGCCGCGCTACCGCTTGGTTATGCCTTCGATTAGACCGCAATTGAACGCAGCTTCACTCTTCGAGTTCGATGTCCCAATAGAGGTAGTCGCGCCAGGTTTCGTGCAAGTGGTTGGGCGGGAATAGCCGTCCGCGTTGCTGCAATTGCCAGCTAGTCGGGCGGATCGGCCGCTCGCGCAGATGCATATGCGCTTGTTGGGGTGTGCGCCCGCCCTTCTTCAGATTACACGGCGCGCAGGCGCTACTGATGTTTTCCCAAGTGGTCTTTCCGCCCAAGCGGCGCGGGATCACATGGTCGAAGGTCAGATTGTCACCGCTACCGCAATATTGGCATTCAAAGCTGTCGCGCAGAAACACGTTAAAACGCGTGAAGGCGGGAAACTCGTTCTGCCTGACATATTGCCGCAGCGCGATAACGCTGGGGATTTTCATGTCGAGCGAAGGCGAGTGCACCTCGCGCTCATAGCTGGCAACAATATCTACCCGGTCAAGGAACACCGCTTTGATCGCGGTTTGCCATGGCCACAGGCTTAGCGGGTAATAGGATAGCGGGGTGTAGTCTGCATTCAGCACAAGCGCGGGGCATGCCGACAGATTGCGTGTCGGATCCTCCTCCGCCCGTCGGAAGTGAGCCGCAGTTTCGATCAGTTCGGATTTGAACACGGTTTGCGTGCCTCCCTGATTGATTGCAGAGAATCATTTGCCGACGAAAGCGTCAACCCCGTGACAAATGCGCTTTCCACAAGCATGGTTTGACGCAGGACCGGGAAAACAGGGAATTTGTGTCAATAATGGTCGCCACCAGATTCGCTCCAAGCCCCAATGGAATGCTGCATCTGGGGCATGCGTGGTCTGCCATTGTTGCGCATGATCTGGCGAAGGATAGAGGCGGCCGGTTTCTTCTGCGTGTCGAGGATATCGACGGCGCGCGAAGCAAGCCCGAATTGCCCGATGCGTTCCGCCGCGATCTGGAATGGCTCGGGCTGGAATGGGAAGAAGTGCCGGCGCAATCGACGCGGCTGGCAAACTATGAAGCTGCGGCAAAGGAATTGCAGGATGCGGGCCTGCTCTATCCCTGCACCTGCACCCGGTCGGAAATTGCCGCTTTAAAGCCGCGCACCGGACCGGAAGGCTTGGTGTATCCCGGCACTTGCAAGGGCAAGAGCGTAGATGGAGGTAAGCCAGCGGCGCTACGGCTTGATGTTGAAAAGGCGATGGCGCGCGTTGGGGAGATTGTCTGGGAAGACGAGATCGCTGGTACCCAAGTGGCTGATCCGCGGCCTTTCGGCGACGTTGTGCTGGTGCGCAAGGAAGAACCGGCAAGTTATCATCTGGCGGCAACACTGGACGATGCAGCAGACGGAGTGACGCTGGTCACGCGCGGCGCGGATTTGTTCACATCCACGCATATCCATCGCGTGCTGCAAGCACTATTACAGTTGCCCGTTCCCATCTGGCATCACCACAAGCTGTTGCTGGATGAAACCGGAGAGAAACTTGCGAAACGCCGCGAAAGCCCCTCGCTCGCGGATTTGCGCGGTGCCGGAGCAGATGGACGCAAACTCGCAGATAATCTGCGTTGCGGGAACCTTCCGGCTGGCATTTCGCTGTTTGAGTAGTAGGTAGGTGATATGAACGTTATTCTGATTATTGCGCTTGTCATGTTGATGGCTTTGGTGGTGTTTTCGCTGGTTCGCGGCGTTGTTGCGTTTCTCAAGACGACCAAGATCGATCTGGAATCGGGTGAAGGCGAAACCGTCAAGGAAATGCAGTTGATGCAGAACAAAGCGATGTTCGCGCGCATCAAATATCAAGCGCTTGCAGTGGCAGTGGTCGCCATTCTCTTGGCCGTTTCGCAGTAATCAACGGGCGCAGCGAAGCTCATGGTCAAGCTCAACAAGATCTATACGCGAACTGGCGATGATGGCACGACCGGCTTGGTCGATGGGTCACGCGTTGCCAAAGCTTCCTTTCGTATCGAAGCGATCGGCAAAGTGGACGAGGCGAATAGCGCGATCGGATTGGCTGCGGCCTCTCTCGATGCTGGCGCGCATGCTGATGCTTTGTTCCGTATCCAGAACGACATGTTTGATCTGGGCGCGGATCTTGCCACGCCGGCTCCTGATGGTGGCTTTGCGCCATCGGAAATGGTCCTGCGCATAACTCAGGCGCAGGTCGAGTGGCTCGAGCAAGCAATTGATGGCTTGAATGAAGCTCTAGAACCGCTGACGAGCTTTGTCTTGCCGGGCGGTAGCGAAGCGGCGGCGCGCACGCACGTGGCGCGGGCTTCGGTCCGTGCCGGAGAGCGTGCTGTTACCGCCTTGGCGGCCGAGGAACCGACAAACCCCGCGGCCGTCGCCTACATCAACCGGCTTTCAGACTATCTTTTTGTGCTGGCACGCGTGCTCAACGACAACGGCGCGAGCGACGTCAAATGGGTGCCCGGCGCCAATCGTTAGATTTTGGCCGCTGGCATCTCGGCGCTAGCCAAGCTTCCAATCCCTCGCTAACAGCCCTCGCACAGCAAATGCTGCACATGCGAAGGGATCGATCATCATGCAGACAATTGGCGTAATTGGCGCGGGCCAAATGGGCACCGGTATTGCTCAGACTGTGGCACAGCACGGCATGCAAGTGCTGTTGTCAGATGTCGATCTGGCGCGAGCGGAAGCTGGCAAAGCCGGCATCGAAAAGGCGCTGGGCAAGTTGGTCGGACGCGGCAAGATCGAGATCGATCAGGCCGAAGCCACTCTTGCTCGGATCACGCCCATTGCCGATTATAAACCAATGGCTGATGCCAGTTTGATCATTGAAGCTGCGACTGAGCGCGAGGAAATCAAGAAAGCCATTTTCGAAGCCGCCGGAGTTGTTCTTGATCCGCAAGCAATCATGGCCAGCAACACCAGTTCGATTCCGATTACCCGTATGGCGAACTTCTCTCCCGACCCAGCTCGTTTTATCGGGTTGCACTTCTTCAATCCGGTGCCGGTGATGGGTTTGATCGAAGTCATTCCGGGCCTTGCAACGGCAGCGGAAACCACTGCGACAATCTCCGCCTTTGCAGAAGGGCTAGGCAAGCAGGTCGTCCTCAGTCAGGACGAACCAGGCTTTGTTGTAAACCGAATCCTGCTGCCGATGATTAACGAAGCGGTGTTTGTTCTGGGCCAGTCAACTGCAAGCATTGCCGATATCGACAAAGGGTGTCGCTTGGGCCTCAATCACCCGATGGGACCGCTGGAGCTCGCAGACTTTGTCGGGCTGGATACCTGCTTCGAGATCATCAAGGTCCTCTATGAGACCACTGGCGATAGCAAGTATCGTCCGGCACCTTTGTTGGTAAAATATGTCGAGGCGGGCTGGCTCGGTCGCAAGACGGGCCGCGGTTTCTATGACTATTCGGGCGAAGCACCTGTTCCGACGCGCTAACTAGAATTCATCTTCCAGATAGTATTCGTCACCTTCTGCCGGATCAAATGATTCCGGAGTGGGGTCAAAGCCCGAGGTGTCATCGATCAAGTCGGTATCTTCTGCCCAGCCATCAACTTCAATGGCTTCGTCGGACTGTTGCACTTGCCGAATGGGCTGAGGGTTCGGATTGAACTCCTGTCGCGCCGGTGCCTTGGCCGCGTTGTTCTCGACGCTCGCCGCGGCATGCACCAATGCGCCCTCCCGGTCTTCAGAACCGACCAGAATCACTGCACCGAACATGGTCGCGCCGACCATCATCAACGCCTTCTTCGGGCTTTGAAAAATACTCTTCGACATAACACTAAGACATTACCGACAGGGCGTTAACTTTTCGTAGCCCTGGCTTCGGATGATAATTCATACAGAATATCAAGAGCTTCGCGCGGAGAAAGCGAGTCAATGTCGATCTCTGCCAGTCGGTCTACGAGCGTGTCTTGATGTTCAGGTTCACTCTCTTCCAGCG
This sequence comes from Altererythrobacter sp., assembly GCA_013002295.1. Classification (GTDB taxonomy): domain Bacteria; phylum Pseudomonadota; class Alphaproteobacteria; order Sphingomonadales; family Sphingomonadaceae; genus Erythrobacter. Next base: position 4,465 of record JABDKI010000207.1, on the reverse strand, counting down.
CGGCGAAAAGCGGCAACTCGCCCAATCCAGCCGCCAAACCGCCCGTTTCCGTCCGGTTTTTCTCCAGCTGTTTGAGCACTTGCTTCGCCCGGCTGACGACTTGGTCAGGCACCCCGGCAAGCCGCGCGACAGCCAGACCGTAGCTACGGTCGGCCGGACCTTCGGACAGCTCATGCAGCAGGACAAGGTCGCCTTTGTATTCGCGAGCGCGCACGTGGTGCAGCGATAAAGCTTCGCATCGTTCCGCCAGCCTCGCCAGCTCATGGTAGTGCGTCGCAAACAGGCAGCGGCATTTGATATTCGTATGGACCGCTTCAACCACCGCCCAAGCCAGTGCCAATCCATCATAGGTAGAGGTTCCGCGCCCGACCTCGTCCAGAATAACGAAGCTGCGATCCGAGGCTTGGCTTAGTATGGCGGCGGTTTCGACCATCTCGACCATGAATGTTGAGCGACCGCGTGCGAGATTGTCCGACGCACCGACACGGCTGAACAAGCGATCCACTAAGCCAATTTTGGCGGCGCTCGCAGGCACAAATCCGCCCGCTTGCGCGAGTAGCACGATCAGTGCGTTTTGACGCAGGAACGTCGATTTGCCGCCCATGTTGGGGCCGCCGATCAACCACAACCGGTCACTCGGTGCCAGCGCGCAATCATTGGCCACAAAGCGATCGCCTGCTTTGGAGAGCGCGGCCTCCACTACCGGGTGGCGCCCCCCTTCGATATCAAGCACCGGCTCCTCTTCGATGTCGGGCTTGCACCAACCGCCTTCAGCTGCACGTTCTGCCTGGCTTGCGCTCACATCGATCCGCGCAAGGGCAGCGGCGGTCTGAGCGATGGCTTCGCGCACTGCGCTCACTTCTCCAACCAGCTCCTCGAAATGCGACTCCTCGGCTGCCAATGCATGGCCACCGGCCTCGGCAATGCGGCTCGCCTCTTCGTGCAGGTCGACTGAATTGAACCGGACGGCACCGGCCATGGTCTGGCGATGTGTAAAGCCGCTGTCTGGCGCCATCAAAGCGTCGCCATGTTTGGCAGGCACTTCGATGAAATAGCCTAGCACACCATTGTGCTTGATCTTGAGCGATGAAATGCCGGTGTCATCACGATAGCGCGCTTCCATCGCCGCGATGGCCTTGCGTGCATTGCCCGATATCGCTCGCAACTCATCGAGTGAGGCGTCATAGCCTTCTGCAATGAAGCCGCCACTGCTTCGTTCAGTTGGCGGAGAAGGCACGAGCGCACGGGCCAGCAAGTCCACCAGCGCGTCGTGGCCGCGCAAATGCGGCAGCAGGTTTGCCAACAGCTCTGGGACATCGGACTGACTGCCAAGAAACAGTTCAATGCGCCGTGCATCGTCTAGCCCGTTGCGGATCTGGCCCAGATCACGCGGGCTGCCGCGCCCCGCGACTATCCGGCCCAAAGCGCGCCCTAAGTCCGGCAGGTTGCGCATTGTCTCGCGAAGTTCTGCTCGATTGAGCGGATCAGCATGGAGCCACTGCACCAGCGCCAGACGCGCTTCGATGGCACCGCGATCAAGCAATGGGGCGGCCAAATCCTCCGCCAAAAGCCGGGCACCGGCGCCGGTGACGCAGCGATCAATTGCCGCAATCAAACTGCCTTCGCGCTGCCCGGATTGGCTGCTGAGTATCTCAAGGCTTGAACGCGTGGCTTCGTCCATCGCCATGGTCTGGCCAGCCTCGCGCTTTTGCGGGGGCAATAGCAGGGGCAGCGTGCCGCGCCCGACATGCTCGAGATATTCAACCAAGCCGCCCGCGGCTGCCAGCATGGCGCGGGAAAAATCACCGAAGCCATCGAGTGTCTTCACGCCATGTACGCGTTGCAGGCTCGCCTTGCCGCTTTCGCTGTCAAAGTCCGTTTTGGCTCGCTCGATCACATTGTATGGCGCAAGCTCCCAACCGTCGGGCGCCACACACTCGCTAAAGGGTAGCCGCGCCAGAGCCGCATCAAGCGCTTCTGCTGCGCATTCTTCCAGCACCATTTGCCCGGTCGAAATGTCGCAACTGGCGATACCGATGGTCCCGCGCACATCTGCCAGCGCCACCAGCAGATTGGCACGGCGCGGCTCAAGCAAGGCTTCTTCAGTCAGCGTGCCTGCCGTAACAAACCGCACAATATCGCGCTTAACCAGGGCTTTGCTAACCGGGCGGCCTTCTGCCTTGGCGCGTGCCTTGGATTCTTCTGGCGTTTCGACCTGTTCTGCTATCGCGACGCGGCATCCTGCTTTGATCAATCGCGCAAGATATCCTTCTGCAGAATGCACAGGCACGCCGCACATCGGAATAGGATCGCCGCCATGTTCACCGCGGCTGGTGAGCGCAATGTCGAGCACATCGGCGGCCACTTTTGCATCTTCGAAGAACAGTTCGAAGAAATCCCCCATGCGGTAGAATAACAAAGACCCTTCCGCTTCGCGTTTGAGCGCAAGGTATTGCTCCATCATCGGCGTTACCTTGCCTGATGCTTTGCTGGAGGTTTTCGTTGCAGCCATAGCCACGGCCTAACGCGGACCCATCCGATTCGATACGTTTGATACGCAGCTTTCCCCTATCGCTCGCGTTCTGGCTCGTTTACAGGATCGGGCAGACACGGAGGTTGGCCTTGGCCGATAAGAAAAAACTGAGTTTTACGACCCGCGAAGCACTGTTTTACCACGAGACAATTCGTCCAGGTAAGATCGAGATTATCGCGTCGAAACCGATGGCCACGCAGCGGGATTTGAGCCTTGCCTATTCGCCTGGCGTGGCCGCGCCTGTGGAAGCGATCGCGGAAGACCCACAGCTGGCAGCAAAGTATACTGCGCGATCAAACCTCGTGGCGGTGATTTCAAATGGCACAGCTATCCTTGGTCTGGGCAATTTGGGCGCGCTAGCGTCCAAGCCGGTGATGGAAGGCAAGGCGGTGCTGTTCAAACGCTTTGCCGATGTTGATTCTATCGACATCGAGTTAGCGACCGAAGACCCGGATGCCTTCATCGAAGCGGTCGCTTTGATGGAGCCAAGCTTTGGCGGCATCAATCTGGAAGACATCAAAGCGCCTGAGTGTTTTATCATAGAGCAAGCGCTGCGCGAGCGGATGAATATCCCAGTCATGCATGATGATCAGCACGGCACGGCAATCATTTCGGCGGCGGGCCTTATCAATGCCTGTCATTTGACGGGGCGCGAACTCAAAGACTGCAAGATGGTGGTGAACGGGGCGGGTGCCTCGGCACTGGCATGTACATCGCTGGCCAAGTCGATGGGGATCCGTCACGAAAATGTGATTGTGTGTGACCGCTCTGGCCCGATCTATCCAGGCCGCGACAATGTCGACCAATGGAAAAGCGCGCATGCAGTCGAAACCGATGCACGTAGTTTGGAAGAGGCGCTGGAGGGGGCGGACATTTTCCTCGGGCTCTCTGCAGCTGGTGCATTGAAGCCCGAATGGGTGAAGAAGATGGCGGACAAGCCGATCATCTTCGCCATGGCAAATCCGACGCCAGAGATCATGCCTGACGAAGCGAAAGCGGTGCGGCCTGATGCGATCATTGCCACTGGCCGGTCGGATTTCCCGAACCAAGTCAACAATGTGCTGGGATTCCCGTTCATCTTCCGCGGCGCGCTTGATGTGCAAGCAACTACGATCAACGAAGAGATGAAGATCGCCGCCGCGCGCGCGATTGCTGAATTGGCGCGTGAGACTGTGCCGGAAGAAGTTGCCGCGGCCTATGGTGAAACCCATGCATTTGGCGAAGACTACATTATCCCCGCGCCATTCGATCCGCGTTTGATGGAAGTTGTTTCCTCGGCCGTTGCCAAAGCTGCGATGGATTCGGGCGTAGCACTTGCGCCGATAGAGGATTTTGACGCCTATCGTCATTCGCTCAAGGCGCGCCTCAACCCCACGACTTCGGTTCTGACGCAGGTCTATGAAACCGCCAAAGCTAATCCGAAACGTGTGGTATTCGCCGAAGCGGAAGAGGATGTGGTGCTGCGCGCAGCAATTCAGTTCCGCGATTTCGGCTATGGCACGCCGGTGCTCGTTGGCCGCACGGAAAAGGTTAAAGCCAAGCTGGCAGAGCTGGCCGTTGACGACATCGATAGCTTCGAGATTCAGAATTCCAAGACCTCCGAGCTTGTGCCGGCGATGAATGATTTCCTCTACGAACGCTTGAAGCGGCGCGGTTTTACCGAGCGCGATGTTGGCCGGATGGTCAATCAGGAACGCAATGTGTTCGCGGCACTGCTAGTGGCGCTGGGCCATGGCGATGCCATGATTTCAGGTCTTACGCGGACATTTGCCCAAACCGCGCGCGAAGTGAATCTGGTGCTTGACCCCAAGCCCGATGAGATCCCCTTCGGCATTCATCTGATGATAGGCAAGAACTACACTGTGTTCCTGGCCGACACGACCATCAACGAACGCCCGAGTGCCGAACAGTTGGCCCATATCGCGAAAGAAA
>JABDKI010000203.1 GCA_013002295.1 Altererythrobacter sp. | reverse complement strand
GGTTGCTGCCTCCGCCCATCCGCACAGCGTATTTCTCAAGGTGCCTAAGTCCCGGAATGGTCTTGCGCGTGTCGAGCAAAGTGCAATCGGGGTTGTCCATCGCGGCCACATATTCGTGCACCATCGTGGCGATACCCGAAAGATGCTGGACGGTGTTCAAGGCGCTGCGTTCCGCGGTCAGCATGGCGCGCGCATTGCCGGAAAGGTGCATCAGATCGGTGCCGGGCGTCACCGCATCACCATCTTGTACCAGCAGCTCGATCTCAATTTCGGGGTCCAGCGCGCGGAAAAACGCCTCGGCAATCGGGAGCCCTGCGACAACGATCGGGTCGCGGCTATCCATCACGCCGGAAAAGCGCGCGTCGGCAGGGATGACGCTTTCCGAAGTGACATCATGCCCACCGCCCGGCAGACCTTCGCCAAGGTCTTCTGCCAGCGTCTCGCGCACGAATGCGCCGAGATCGAATCCCTCAAGTTCAAACGCCATCAGTGAACGAAGCGCGCCACGACGTCGCGATAAGAACGTGAGACTTTCACTTCAGCGCCGGATTCCAGCACCAAGAAGCACTCGCCATTGGTGTGCGGCTTCACTTGCCGCACTTGATCCAGGTTCACGATCCAGCTGCGGTGAACACGCTGGAAGGTGCGCGGATCGAGCCGGCGTTCCAGATCCTTCATCGTTTCGCGCAAGATCCGTGAATTCTCCGCAGTGTAGATCACCATATAGTCGCCTGCCGCCTCGATCCGCTCAATTGTATCGACCTCAACGCGGAAAATGCGGCCCTGATCTTTCACATTGATCAGCTTCTCGAAGCGGTCGCTTGTTTCAGTCTCGCCTTCGTCCATGGCTTGCGCCTGATCAGGAGCCACTTGTGCAAGGACGTTCTTCAGTTTGTCAGCTTCCTCGGCAGACTTTTTCTCGGCCAAACGCTGGCGAACGCGCTCAACCGTGTCGGCCAGTTTGTCAGGATCGACCGGCTTCATAAGATAGTTGATGGCATTGGCTTCGAATGCACGAATAGCGTGCTCTTCATAGGCTGTGACAAACACGAACAATGGCGGCTCGATCTCCATCACGCCCTTGACCACGCCGAAGCCGTCAAAGCCGGGCATTTGTATGTCCAGAAACACAAGATCGGGCTTTTCGGTCTTGATCGTGCGAATTGCTTCACGCCCGTTGGCGCAAGTTGCGATCACTTCGATGTCCTCGAATGGCTCCAGCCTCAACTGGAGGCCTTGAATGGCAAGCTTCTCATCATCGACAAGGATTGTGCGAATAGTCATGCGTTGGATTCCAATGGACGCCCGGGGGCAAACGGGGCGGGGGTTGATTGTTGTGCCGGACTTGCCGGCTGTGCGGGAGCTGGTTCTTGAGCGGCCTCGGCCGCTTCCTCTTCAGCGGTTTCAAACGGGATATCGATCGTGACAGTAAATCCACCACCTGAACCGGAGCTGGTCTGGAATTGGTGATTGTCACCATAGGCTTGCATCAAGCGATTGCGGATGTTCGCCAAGCCAACCCCGGTGGACGTGGTCTCCGGGGCGCTTTGTTTCGCCAATTCAAGCAGGCTGCCTTGGCGGGGGCCTTTGGCGCCGGGTCCGGTGTCTGAGACTTCGATCTTGAGCCGCCCATTGCTGACTTTCGCGGTGAGATCGATCCGCGCGCCCTCCTCTTGCGGAGAGACGGCGTATTTGACGGCATTTTCTACTAATGGCTGCAGTAACATCGAAGGCAAAAGGGCATCAATGGCTTTGTCCTCAATGGTAAATTCCGTACGCAGCCTGTCTTCAAAGCGCATGCGTTCGATGTCGAGGTAGAGCTGCAATGTTTCCACTTCTTGCGCCAGAGTCACAATGCTGCCCGGCTCCATAATCAACGTGTGCCGCAAGAACGCCGACAGGCGCGAGAGCATCGCATTGGCGGGCTCTGTTTGTTTGAGAAGCACCAGCGTGCTGATCGAATTCAGTGTGTTGAAAAGGAAGTGCGGGTTCAGCTGGTAACGCAACATAGCCAGCTGCGCGCTGGTGGCCTGCGCTTCCAAACGCTCCAAACGATCGGCTTGTTCTTCGACTGTCAAAAAGTAATTCATCGCGAAGTAGAGCGCAGTCCAACCGCCCAGCAACGTTGCGGGAATGTATACGAAACCGATAAACCGCTGCGCAAAGGTGCTTTCAACAATGCCCGCGCTGTAAATGCCGTGCACCCACGTTTCCATCGAAGCGTAGAGTGCAACCCCCACAAGCAGCACGATCATCGTCAAGCCCCAAGTGACGAAGGGCTGTTTGCTGATCAATTGCCGGTAGACCACGGACAGAACCAAACTGATCGAGAATCCGGTGATCGTGGTTACAATGATCACGGCTAAAAGATCTAACGGCTGTCCGTTGGCAATTGCTGCAGCAGCGCGCAGCAAGAATGCTCCGCCCCAGCCTGCAAGCTGGAGGTTCCAGAACGCTCTGTTCTTATTGGCAAAGAACGGCGTGGGTTGGAAAGGTAGCACTGCCATACCCCTCCCTCTTAGCCGATTTGATAGGCATGGTGCCATTTGTTTTGCCGCTTGCCGTCGCGCGCGCTACACTGCTTATCCGCAAGGAGAGGAATCATGGCAACTATTGAGCATCCAGACGCAGCCAATCACGAGCGCGCCAAATTCAGCGAAATGAAGCAAGGTACGGCTGAAGATTGGGCGATTATCGGCGGTGAATATCGCAAATTCGCCCAGGGTGTGGCCGATCGTGTGCTCGATCATCTAAAACTGCTCAAAGGCGATTTCGGCGGATTTCCGATCTGCCGGCTGGAGCATTCATTGCAGACCGCGACGCGCGCGCATCGTGACGGGCGGGATGAACGCTATGTCGTAATGGCATTGTTGCATGACATTGGCGATACTCTGGGCACCTATAACCATCCCGATGTTGCCGCAGCGATTTTGAAGCCGTTCGTTTCAGAGCGGGATCACTGGATTTGCGAGAAGCACGGCGCGTTCCAGGGCTATTTCTATTTCCACCATGTCGGCATGGATCAGAATATCCGTGAGCAGTATCGCGGGCACGAGCACTTCGAGGCCTGTGCCGAATTTTGCGAGAAGTATGATCAGGCGGCCTTTGACGCGAATTACGAAAGCGCGCCACTGGACTTCTTTGAGCCTATGGTCCGCCGAGTGATGGAGAAGCCGATCAATTCGATGTACGCTAAAGTGATTGACGACTGAGCGCTATTCGGTTGTCAGTTCGAACTAGGCGAGGGCTTGCCCTGCTAGTTAGGGCGTAGCGATCTCGCGCGCGAAATGCCTGCGCCAGTCGACACCATCTTCTTCCTGTAGCTCCGCAATTAGAGCGTGCTCTGCCTCGATGAACTCGACCCGTTCATCCCATCCGTCATGCGTGCGCTTGCGGAAAATGCCGCCATCATGGACCGGCCCCCACCGCGCCATGAAACGCGCGGCAGCAGCGGGATCATAACCAGCATTCGCAAGCAGCCACGGCATCAAACGGTCGGCTTCACGTTCTGTCAGCCGGACATTGCTGCGGCTTCGACCGTTTGCGTCCAGCCATTCGCGATGGTGCAGGACATTGTGCGCCAATTCATGCGCAATCGCCGCTGCCAACTCTTCTTCGGGGTAAGCGAAGCCGGGGAAATGATAGCCCAGGATCACGCGGCTCCCCTCTGCCATTGCGCGCTTGTTGTCGCCGCTCAATTCGAACCGGGACGCACAGGCGAGCACAGGTTCAAGCGTGATTTCGCGGTCTTCAGCAAGCGCCAGAGTGACTGATCCATCTTCTGCAAGGCGTTGATCGATCCAATCGTGCATGCGTTTGGACCGCTGCCAATCGCTGCGCGATTCTGACTTCCAAGAGGCGGGATCAACGCCATCAATGGCGGTGATTTCCTGATGAAGCGTGAGCCCCGCTTTGTCGGCGGGAGACCCCTTCGCTGCTGTCAGTACGGCGATGTCACCTTCAAGCCCCAACAGTTCGCGCACGGCGTCAGGCCGCCCGTAGCTGGCCATATCGTGCAACTGTAAACCGATCGACGGGATCGAATTTGCGCAAAACTCCGCATTGCCCGAGACGAGCTTCCAGCCAATATCTTGCAGCTTTTGATCCTGCCCGAGCCTTTGCTGGAAAACGGATTGGGCTGCGCGCAATTGCGGGCCATCGTCGGCATCATTGGCAATGGCGGGCTGCGGAAGCATTGCGCAGGCAAGGGCTGCTATTCCAAGGCAAGCACGCAAAACCAAAGTTTATGTACCAGCGTTGTCGACTGCATCCTTGAGCGAGGCGTAACCAACCGCCCCCTCGAATGCGGCATTGCTTGTGACCCAGCTCGGGGTGCCGCCAAAGCCAAGCTGCGCAGCGAGTGCGCCGTTCTTGGCAATCTCAGCTGAAACTTCTTCCGACGCGATGTCGATCTGAGCTTGTGCCAGGTCCATTCCCGCTTGAGTTGCGGCCTGTTCAACGCTTTCGGGCGTTGCTGGCGTCAGTTCGAACATCGCTTTATGGAATTCTGCAAATTTGCCCTGTTTGGCTGCCGCCAACCCCATGCGCGAAGCGATCTCACTGCCACGGAAAATCGGCCATTCGCGGATTACGATTTTCAGCTCAGGATCCTCCGCAATCAGACGGTCAATGTCAGGCCGGCTAGCGCGGCAGAACCCGCAATTATAGTCTGTGAATTTGACCAGCACCTTGGATCCCTCTGGGTTTCCAAGCACTGCCCCTGGGAAGTTACCCATCACTTGATCAGCGATGCCAGCCAGGCGTCGTTCTGCCTCTTGCCGCTGGTACGCCTCGGCCATCTGTGGGAGAATCTCTGGATTTGAAAGCAGGTATTCCTTGGTTCGCTCATCGCCCAAGCCAGTGGCATTGAATGCCGCCGATCCGGCAAAGCCGAATATCAATGCGATCGCCGCGGTGATCAAAAATGATGAAGTTCGCGATTCCATTTTCACATTCCCCAATTGAGCCCCTGGCCTAGCGGCCTATCGATCCCGAAGTCGCTCAAGCTCTGCTCTGGCTTGCAGCGAAATGTCTTGCGCCCTGATCCAGTCTGGCGTTCCAGGTTCAAGCTCGGCTTCTGCTGCTTGCGCGCTTCGCAGCGCTTCGGGATAGTTGCGGCGCATGACTTGCTGCTCCGCGCTTGCGAGGCGCGCGCGCGGCATATCTCCCCGCGCTGCATAAACCACACCCAGTTGGTACCAGGCGAACGGATTGAATCTGTCACGCGCTACAGCTGCACGCAGCACGCGTTCGGCTTCGATGAAGTTTTCCTGGTTTTCGGTCGCGATCAGCGCATGTCCGAACATCGAAGCAATGAGCGGTTCGTTGCGGCTAAGATCGGTTGCGCTGCGCAGATAGGTCAGCGCTTCATCTGGCTTGCCGGATTCGAGAAGAACCTGCCCCTTCAGCTCATAAAAATATGGGTTCTGGGGGTCACTCGCAAGCAGAGCATCGGTTTCCGCGAGCGCTTTGTCGACGAATGCGCTCTTGTGATAGGCATAGGCGCGAGCGTAGCGCGCCGGCACGGTGGTATCGTATTCGGGAAACGATTGCAGTGTCCGCTCTGGCGTCGAAAGATAGCCATAGAGCTTCGCCTTTACGCGCATGAAACGCTGCTGAATTCCCTCGTCATCGGGTGCGTCCCATGCTGGATCACGCTGATAGACCTCGCGCAGGCGGGCGATACGATCACCGGACAAAGGGTGAGTGCGGGTGAATGCTGCTTCGTCGTCCTGGCGGCGATAGTAGCGAAATTCCTGATTGAGCAGCTTACCAAAGAATGCGAGCGATCCGCGGCCTGAAAGGCCTGCTTCGGACAGATATTCTGCACCAGCTGCGTCGGCGGAGGCTTCTTGCACACGATTGAAGGCAAGGAAGCTGCCCATGGCAGCGCGTTGCCCGGCCTGGATGATGCCAATGCCTGCTTCGCCTGCACCGGCCAGCGCAGCGCCAACGCCCAGCAGCAGACTCAGGATCGAGATATTTCCAGCCGCCGACATGCCTTCTTCAAAACGGTTGATGTGGCCGCCGGTGATGTGGCCCAGCTCGTGTGCAATCACGCCTTGTACTTCATTGGCGGTATCGGCAGCGTTGATCAGGCCGGTATGGATATAGACGGCCTGCCCGCCCGCCACGAATGCGTTGATTGACGGATCATTGATCAGGACAATATCGACATTGCCCGGCGCAAGTCCGGCCGCCTCAACCAGTGGCGCGGCCATATCATTGAGAAGCGCCTCTGTTTCGGCATCGCGCAGGACCGATTGTGCCGAAACCGGCTGGATCGCCCAGGTAAACGCGGCGATGAAGGCCGCAAGATGGCAGAATAAACGCATCAAGCCGTGCTAACGCAATTCGTCCTGAACTGGAACTGAAGCGTGTGCACCGCGGGCAAACTCGACAAAAGCGTTGAACACTTCCGAATTGCGCCTCCATGGACTCGCTAGTGCCAACAACGGCTCATTGTGATCGGCATCCTTGAGGTAAAGCGTCTTCACCTTGGCGCCTGCATCCTCAAGGCGCTTGGCCAGTTCGCGCGAATTGCGCGGCTTGACTAGTGTGTCAGCTTCACCGTGGACCAAAAGCTTTGGCGGCGCGTCATCGCGTACATGCGTGACCGGCTGCGTGACTTCGCCCTGAGGGACATGCCCGAACGATGCCCGAGTGGAATCGCTATCGAAGGGGTAGAAGTCATAAGGTCCTGCAAGGCCTACGACCCCTGCGATTCGCTCTGCGCTACCGCCCGCCTCGGCCAGCCAGCGCGCCTCTAGTGCCGTCATGGCGACGTTATACGCGCCCGCCGAATGACCCGAGATGATAATGCGCGAGCGGTCTCCGCCGTGTTTGGCGATATTGGCCTGTGTCCAGGCAATCGCCGCCGCTGTGTCCTCTATCATGGCCGGATAGACCGCTTCGGGATGCAAACGATAGGCAGCCAGCACAACCACAAAACCTTCGGGTACGAATGCCCGCCCGATAAAGCCGTAATTTTCCGGGTCGCCTTTGTTCCAGCTGCCGCCATGCACGAAAACAATCACGGGCAATGGCTCGGCAACCGGTTCCTTTGGCGCGTAAACAGACAGATACTGTTTGTCGCTTGGCCCATAGCTAACGCGCTCGGCCAAAACCGCTCCGCGGGCGCCGCCGGTAATCCGGTCAACCGCATCAAGAACGGCCGGGCCATTGCGCCATATCGCAATCTGCAGCGCCAAGCCTGCCGCAATCACCACCGCGATCAAAACACCAATAATTGTCAGCAATTTGGGCCGCCCTTGCACGCGTGCATCTTCACTCATGTACGAGCTCTAACGCGCGTCTAGCTTTCCAGCCAGCGCGAATTTGGCAAGTCGGGCGGAAATCCGCGACCGAAGCCGATTAGCCGAGCAGTTTGCGCGCTGCGCGTTCGATCAGTGGGATATCCTGCTCGATCTCGCCCAGCATTACCACGTCGCCATCTTCTGTGCGGCGGATCATCACCAGACCGAATTCGCTGCCGTCGCTATCGATGTCGCTAAAGTCTTGCGAATCAAGGGTGCGCAACTTCTTGGCCAGCGCGCTGCGAATTTCATTCTCTGGTTCGACATCTTTGCCGGCCTGTTCTTTGCGCCAGCGTCGCTCTGCGTTCACAACGCCTTTCAGGCCGCCATCGGCTTCGCTGAGATATTCTGACAGGCCACCTTTTGTGATCCCTACGCGGTGCGCATAGCTCAGCACGGCAGCATACTCGGTCAGGCGAGTTTTGTCATAGTCAGCGCCAAACACGAGCTTAACGATCGGCGTCATAGGCGCGCGATGCTGTGCGGTCAGGCCATAGTCCTCTAGCAATTCGGCATAGTCTTCTGGCGCCTCGTCAGCTGCCACGGAGAAGTCAAACGCCTGTCCAACCGCATCATACAGCGCTTTGCGGCTGCGATCTTCGTTTTCCTGAGCGGACTGCGCGGCTTCGCGGGCCGACGCGAGGTAGTCGTAGAGACCCGCATCTTGTGGCAATTCGGCGGAGAATACCTCTAGTGGGTCATTGGCAGGGCTGCTTTCAACTGCCTCTGGCGTCCGCGCTGGCGTCTCGTCTTCGTATGCTTCGTCAGCATCGGCTGATTCTGTATCGGAACCGCCCGTATCAAAGTTATCCGTGTCGAAGCTCACGTTTGGAGGGGTTAGCTCTAGAGGGGAATCGACCTTGTCGCTATCGTCGTTTGCGACAACCTCTTCAGGTTTGCCGTCAACTGCGAAGGAGAAATCGCCGACTTCATCGTCCGAAATCTGCTCGAAGTCATCGAGCTCAAGAGCCTGAGCTTTCTTCGGTGGCGCAGACACGTGGTCGCTGAGCGAAGCAAAGTCATAGTTCGCCTCGTCTTCTTCCTCTTCAACATCGTCGCCATCCAGCATGTACTCGCCAAAGGCGGGCTCCGGCAGGTTCAATGGATCAAAGATTTCGTGGTCAGAATCGATTTCAAGCGTCCGAACGCCTTCGCTTTCGTCGCTGTCCTCTGCACTTGGGCCGTCGGCCCATTCGGTGACCGGCTCCGCGTCACGCTTCACCGGCTCGTCTTCAACCGGCTCGTCGCCGTTTGCCTCAAGTGCCTGATCGATTTCCAATAGCAGCTCATCAGCGGCGTTCTGGTCAGCAACTTCCTTCCAGTTGATCACACCGTAGATAAAATCGATGGTGTCACCGTCGCTGGAGAAGGGCAGCAGAATGCCGCGATACATGATCGTGGCTCCGCGCTGATTGACGAATTCGGCTTCGAATCCGATCGGCGCCTGATTGGCGAGTATCTGAAGATAGTGGTCGGTGATCCGGCTCAAAAGTGAGCGACTGGGGACATCAGAGAGCGTTGAGATCAGACCTTCAGCGCCGCATTCTTGTGCAAGTTCTGCGCCCAGATACTGCACAGCCGGATCTTCAATGCCGGTCGAGAAGTCGAGCAAGACGCTGAAGGGGCCGAAATCCGGGAGGTTTTCCGGCTCCAGCTCTTCGATTGAAGGGAAGTTCCGCTCGCCCAGAAGGCTCGCCCAATGATTGTAAGCGCGCACTTGCATGCGCCGCTCGTCCTGGCCGATGGCGGCAGGCGGCAGATCGCGGGCGTAATCCTCGTCGCCGAGATCGTAATCGTTCGAAACATCGGATACGTCCGAAGTATCGAAATGACCGCTCAATCTATCCATGACCCAATATGTCCCCTGTCAAAATAGGAATTACAGGGTCTTTTGGAGGAGTGTGGTAAACTTAGCGTTAAGGCCAAACGAAAAGGATCGATCGGCCCTCGATGGCGCAGCATTCATGGTGGTCTGACGTCATGTCACAGCATGTAGCGCATGCGGATAGTTAGTGAAGCTTCGGTTCCATCAAAATCAATCACTGCATCGTCAAATTTGGGTGGGCCCATGCGCACCCGCGCATCGCGAGAGAAGCCGAACCCTTCTTTAGGCATCATGCCAAGTGCGCGATCAGCCTTGCCGTTGTCGTTCTCGTCATGCAGCAAAGCGATCGCATATGCGCCCGCTTCCACATCGGTGAAGGTCAAGGTCACACTTTCACTCGCATCGACAACCCTACGCATGGCATCCGGGTCCTTGCGGCAGTTGGGGAAGGTGCGTCGGTTCTTAGTTATGCAAGCGCGGACTACGCCTTCGGATGAGCGCATATTGGTGATGCTGACACTTATATCACCTTTGGGCGGCGGACTCATCCCGCTTAGCGCGATCGCGCTAGTAGCCAGAAGCAATACCTGGGCCACTTTCTGGTTCATGCAAACTTTTGAGTTAGTCCGCGGTCTGTGCCGCATAACTTGTCCCAAAACCGGAAATAGAGGCCGTAATTGCATCGATACTCTTCATGATGACGTTCGTGATGACTGGCAGTTATCACCCAATTGCCAAACCTAGAGTGAACAAGCCAGCGCGGAAACATCTCCCACCCCATATGATTGGTAACACCCATCACTGTCATGATCGCAAGGACAAGTCCAAGCATGCCCATATGGATCGGTACCAGAAAGATCAGGGCTGGTATGACGACGGCACCAGTGACCGCCTCGATCGGGTGGAAGCTCATCGCAGTCCATGCGGTTGGCGGCCGGCTGTCATGATGCACTGAGTGCGCCAGTCGGAACAGCGGCGGCCAATGCATGGCGCGGTGCGTCCAGTAAAACCACGTATCGTGCGCAACCAGGTAAATTATCGCCGAAAGCGGCAAATGCCATAATGGGTACTCGAGCGGATTGAGATACATCTGCGTCCAGCCCACGTGGCGCCAGCTCCAGAACGCCAGCCCGGCGGGAATTCCATAGATTGCAGCTGAAGCCAGCGACCATTTGATCTCCCGGCGGATCTGATGCTCTAATCCGTCATACTGGCCGGGGCGCAACTTGCCCGTTAGCCATGCAAATAGGCCACTGCTCGCCAGATAACGCAGCGCAACGATCAATGTCATTGATACAGCGGCGAATAGTAGACCCCAGAACATGCA
>JABDKI010000188.1 GCA_013002295.1 Altererythrobacter sp. | reverse complement strand
ATCGGCGCGATGTCACCGTCCATCGAATAGACGCTTTCAAACGCGATCAGCTTGGGTGTTTCGGCATCTTCAGTCGCAAGCAGCTCTTCCAGATGTTCCAGATCATTGTGGCGGAAAACGCGCTTCTCACAGCCCGAATTGCGGATACCCGCGATCATGCTGGCGTGGTTCAATTCGTCAGAAAAGATGATGCAGCCCGGCAGAAGCTTGCCCAACGTCGACAGCGTTGCGTCATTCGAGACATAGCCAGAAGTGAACAGCAGCGCGGACTCTTTGCCGTGAAGATCGGCTAGCTCGTTTTCCAGCTCGACATGCAAATGTGTGTTGCCGCCGATATTGCGCGTTCCGCCGGAACCGGCGCCAACATCGTGCAGTGCCTCTTCCATCGCCCCAATCACCTTGGGGTGTTGGCCCATCGCGAGGTAATCATTCGAGCACCATACCGTGATCGGCTTGGGCCCGTTATGTCCGTGGAAACAGCGCGCGTTAGGGAATGCGCCTTTGTTGCGCATGATGTCGATGAAGACGCGATAGCGGCCTTCTTCGTGCAGACGGTCGATCGCCTTGTCGAAAATCTGGTCGTAGTTCACGCGGGTTCCCGGTTCGCTGCGCCGCAAGCTCGGCTTCGATTGGAATGGGGATTTAGCGATGCGGGATCAGTTTTTCTACCGCGATCTTTGCGAACGACTCGCAGGTCAGAACAGCTCGATGCCTGAAAACCCATGGTTTTTCACCACAGGCAACAAAGGTTGTGCCGATTGCAAGTCGCCTGTGACCACGAAACGATTTGACGGATCGGCCGCGAATGGCTGGTCTTGCGTCAAGTGTACGATCCTTCGTGCGATGCCTTGCGCGCCATGAATAAACTGAACCTCAGGCCCAAATGCTTCACGCAATTCGTCCTCAAGCAGCGGGAAGTGGGTGCAAGCCAGCACCACGGTATCGATCCGTTCGCCTTCAGGCATATCCCGCAACTTATGCGCTGCGGCTTCGATCACACCCATGTCGACCTTTTTATCGCGCAGTTTCAATTCGGCTGCCTCGACCAACCCCGGCGCTGCATGGCGCAGCAAGTTGTGACAATTGGCAAACTCGGCTTCAAGATTGTCGACATAGGCCTGACGGATGGTGGCTGCTGTTCCCAGCAAGCCGATCACGCCGGTTTGCGTCATGGTTGCGGCGGGCTTGATCGCAGGGACAGTCCCGACAATCGGGATTTCCAGCACGTCGCGCACCATGCCCAGCGCAATCGTGCTGGCGGTGTTGCAAGCGATGCAGGCCAGGCGCGGCTGGTATCGCTCTGCCATCCGGCCAAGCAGCCCGGCGACCCGCGCCGCGATCTGCGCCTCGGATTTCTCGCCATAGGGTAAGCCGGCCAGATCTGCTGCGTAGATCACCGGTGCATCGGGCATGACTTTGCGCAACTCGGCCAGCACCGTCAGCCCGCCCACGCCGGAATCGAATAGCAGAATGGGTGAAGACGCTTCGGTTATGGTGCTAATCCCGGATGCAATTACTTGTGGAACTGCGGTCTTTTACCTAGGCTTGCGCGAAATGAAAGCGGGACGCGAGGTCTCCGCAACTACGGGGTCATCTGATGGAATCGCTATACGCAGCATTGCTCGGCTATCTGCTCGGCTCGATTCCCTTCGGCCTGCTTCTGACAAAGGCGGCGGGCATGGGTGATGTGCGCAGCATTGGCAGCGGTAATATCGGCGCTACCAATGTCCTGCGCACTGGCAATAAGGGGCTGGCGGCTGCAACGTTGCTGTTGGACTTGGCGAAGGGTTTCGCGCCTGTTTGGTTTGCGGGTCAGCTATGGGGCGGGCCAGCAATGGCATTCGCGGCGGGCGCTGCTGTGATCGGCCACTGTTTCCCTGTCTGGCTAAAGTTCAAAGGCGGCAAAGGGGTGGCGACGAATGCAGGTGTGGCATTCGGTCTAGCATGGCCCATCGGGCTGGCCTATGCTGCGACCTGGATCAGCATTTTGGCGATTTTCCGTATCTCCAGCCTTGCCGGAATGAGCGCCGTGGTCGCGGCAGCCGCCGCCGCTCCGCTGTTCGGTTTCCCCGAGTATTTCCCCGTACTGGCCGCGATTGCGGGCCTGATCATCTACCTCCACCGCGAGAATATCGGGCGCTTGATGAAGGGCGAAGAGCCCAAGGTGGGTGGCAAGAAATGAGGCCCATAGCAAGCTGATGGAGAGCACGGGGTCGCAGCCAGCTCTCCTCTCCCAGAAAGAGGCATTTGCGCGCATTCGTTTGCTGCGCTCGCCCCATATCGGGCCGGTGACTTTTCGCCAGCTACTGGCACGGTTTGGCACTGCAGAGCGATCGCTGGAAGCCTTGCCGGACTTGGGATCGGGCGGGAAGCGCACCTATCGCGCTGCTCCTGTCGACCGGATCGAGCGCGAAGTCGATGCCGTGCGGCGGGCAGGGAGGTTATGGCGATCCCCGGATCGCCGCTCGATGCGCGTTCGCAAGGCTGCAATCACCTGATCCGTGAAGGCGCTGTGCTGTTTATTGGAGGGGCGACCGCCCTGGGTGAGATTCTGGGAATCACATCTGCTGACGACTCGAGCTTGAGTATGGGAGCTGGCTTCTCGATAGATGAAAGCGATACGATTGTTTCGGGCTTCTACGATATCGGGCTATTCGTCCTAGGCTTTGTTGCGAATTATCTTTTGCAGGTGCAGTTTCTTGCCAGCACAGGGCGACTTCAGCACAAGGAGATGCTTCTTCCAGCGTACATTGGAATGTCACTTGTCTCTCTATTGGGTGTCATTTTCGGCTTAGTCCTATTGATTGTGCCGGGGATCATTCTGATGGTTAGATGGTCTGCAGCATCTGGCTTTATGATCAGCGAACGAGTGGGGGTCGTAGATAGCTTGAGCATGAGCTGGGAAGCGACGAGCGGGCATAGCCGGCAGATATTCTTCGGTGGAGTTGTTCTATTCCTGTCTTTGGCCGTTGCAGCTGGGGGGATTTGGCTTTTGGTTGAATTGCTGAGATTCGATTATCTCTCCGCTGTTGTTTCCGGTGTTACTGACGCGATAGGCGGCGCTCTCTCCCTGGCTTTCGGTGTCGCCGTTTTCTGCTTGTTGCATGAAAACAGCGGGGCAGTTGCCGAGGTGTTTGAATAGAGTTTGCAATTCCCCGCTTGACGAATCCTTCGAACCGCTCCCACCCTCGCGCGTACGTACACACGTGAAAGAACACGTCAGGGATTTTAAGAACAAAACAATGCAGCTTGTTATCGTTGAGTCGCC
>JABDKI010000171.1 GCA_013002295.1 Altererythrobacter sp. | reverse complement strand
CCTGATTCCTTCTATCGATGCTGCTTCGAATGCCGCTGTCCCGCTGATCGCGCAGGGCGTTGACCGGCTTGAAGCAAGAGAACGCGCCGTCAGTATGCTCGAGAAACTCAATATAGCTGACCAAGCTGACAAGCTGCCCAATCAGCTATCGGGCGGGCAACAGCAGCGCGTCGCGATTGCGCGCGCGTTGGTGCACGAGCCCAGATTGGTGGTTTGTGACGAACCGACAGCGGCGCTAGATGCGAAATCTGGGCGCCGGGTGATGGACCTGCTTCACGAGGTAGCGGTAGCCAAGGACCGGGCTTGTGTCATCGTTACCCATGACAACCGAATTTTCGATCTCGCTGACCGCATCCTCGTGCTTGAGGATGGTCGCGTCACTCATGACGGCACAGAAATGCCGCAAGACCACTAAACGTCAGGACTATTGTGATGGCTTTGCTCCCTGAAAACTTCAGCTTCTCCCGAATGGGCCTGCCGATCATTGCCCTGATCGGGGTGCTGGTTGCTGCCTATTTCATCTTTCGAGATCTGCCAGATCGTGATCTGACAGAGCCCGAACAAACCCCCCTTACCGCCACAGGCGAACTCGCGAATGGACCTCGCGTCGCTGGAGCGGGCATTGTCGAACCTTCGAGCGAAATCATCGACATCGGCACCGCACTATCGGGACTAGTGACAGACCTGCGCGTCACGCCAGGTGACTTTGTCGACATGGGCCAGCCTCTCTTTGTCGTGGACCAACGCGCGGCACGCGCGCGGCTTAGCGAAGCAAACGCCGCCATTGCTGAAGCACGCGCTGCAATTGCTGAGGCAAAGACCGCCCGCGACACCGCGCAGCAGCAGCTGGACCTTTATGCCGCAGTCGAGGATCCAGCCGCGGTTAGTCGCACTGAAGTGATCCGCGCAGAAGGCTCAGCTGCGTCTGCCGCATCTCGCTTGCAGCTTTCTCAGGCCCGCTTGGCTGCCGCGCAGGCCGCCGCTGGCAGCGCACGCACAGAGCTCGAACGATTAACCGTGCGCGCGCCGATCGCGGGAGAGATCTTGGCGGTCAATATTCGGCCGGGCGAGTTTGTTTCAACAATGGGTGCGAACAGCGAACCATTCATTCGCATGGGTGAGACACGCCCGCTGCACATCCGCATCGACATTGACGAGGATGAGGCAACCCGCGTCGCTCAAGGACAGCCAGCCATTGTCTCACCAAGAGGCGCCGCCGGACAGCGCTTTGAAGCCACTTTTGTGAGAGCTGAACCACTTGTGGTCCCCAAGCGATCACTCACCAATTCAGCGGCTGAACGGGTTGATGTGCGGGTGCTGCAGATGATCTTCGCTCTACCCGCGGAAGCTCGTGAAGTTTTTCGCGTTGGCCAGCAAGTCGACGCCTTCATTCCGGCAGTGGAAGCGAAAGAGTAACAATGCGTCGTTCAACATCCCTCTTGGCTGTTGCCTCGCTTGCCCTTGCGGGCTGCGTTGCAGGTCCGCCGCCTGAAATCGCGACCCCGGTGCCCGAACTACCCGATGAGTTCATCTACTCGCCGGAAGCAGACGAAGCGGCCAGCTTGGCGCAGTTGTTGCCAACGCATGACCCCGCGTTCGAAATGTTCGCTGAGTTCGCGCTGCAAGAGGCCCCTAGTCTGACGGAAGCGTTGGCACGCGTAGAAGCTGCACGCGCTGCCGCGAGCGGAGCTGGAGCCGCCCGACTTCCGTCGGTCGGCGCGTCCACATCGGTTACCGCGAACCGCACCAATCCTGCGCAATTCGGCGTCGACTTGCCAGGCGGTGCCGCATTCGACACCGAGCGCACATCCTATGCAGGAAACCTAACCGCTAGCTGGGAGATCGATATCTTCGGGCGCCTGAAGGCAACCGAGCGCGCAGCCCTTGCGCGGCTTGATGCAGCAAGCGCTAACTCGGAAGCTGTTCGGATTACTTTGCTCGCTGAGATTGCTGGCGCCGTAATCGATTGGCGCACCAATGATGCGCGAACGCAAGCATTGGCACAGGATCTCGCTGCAGCGGAACGACTGGCTGATCTTGCCGCCAAGCGCGAAGAGGCGGGACTTGCCCCCGGCTTCGACCGCGTTCGCGCAGAGGCGGCCGCCAGTCAGTCACGCTCACGCATCGCTGCATTGTCGGGCGAAAGAGCACGAATTCTCGGTCGGCTGGTGCCACTGACTGCTCAGTCGCCCCAACTTGTTGGCGGACAACTACTCGAGGAGCCGGACGCAAATACGACATCGGCAGCCCCAGTCGCGCTTCCTTCGCTATTGCTAACTCACCGACCCGATGTGCGCGTTGCAGCGGCTGAGCTAGCCGCCGCAGATGCCGACCTCGCCGCTGCTGCAAGATTGCGCTTTCCCCTGCTCACTTTGTCGGGTGCTCTTGGTCTATTGTCCTTCGACCTCGGCAAGTTGTTCGACGATGGTAGCGATGTCTACACAGCCGCGGGTAGCCTGACCGCGCCATTGCTCGATTTTGGGCGCATCGAAGCGCAAATCGATGGTGCTGCTGCCGGAAAGCGCGCCGCTTTTGCGGCCTACCGCGGTGCGGTTTTCAATGCCTTGGGCGAGACCGAAGCCGCCTATGGCGCCGTCGCAGGAAGCGATGCTCAAGTCGACGCAGCTCGGCGAGAAAACGCCGAGCTGGAGCGAGCTTTCTTCCTCGCTGAAACACGCTATCGCGCAGGTTTGGCGGATTTCTTGACCGTACTGGAAGCGCGCCGAGCTGCTGACGCCAGCGGCGAACGGCTTGCCATCACGATTGGCCAAGCAAACCGAGCGCGCGTTCAATTATGGCTCGCGCTGGGCGGTGACAGTCACGAAACAACCCGGTCAATCAACCAGTAAGCCGCGGTAATCCCTATCGCGTAGGTCGTAAATTTCAACGTGGGTGTTTCAGCCTTTGGCACCAGCCGCTGAATGGCTGAACGCAGAAGAAGCACGGTTGCAATAACCAGCAATTGGCCTGCCTCCACGCCCAGGTTAAATGCTAACAGTGCGGCCGGCACTTCGCCTTCTGGCAAGCCGATCTCACGCAAGGCTCCGGCAAAGCCAAATCCGTGCAGTAATCCGAAGCCGAAGGCGACCAACCAGGGCCATCGCCGGGTCCAGCTTTCTGAACCACCTCGGGCCAGCTCCACCGCCAGAAAGACAATCGACAATGCGATCAACGCTTCGACCGGGCGCTGCGGCAATCCAGCGTATCCAAGCGTGGTCGCAACCAAAGTTATGGAATGCGCGATGGTGAAGGCGGTTGCGGCTTTGACGACATTCCAAGTACCGGCAACCAGCAGCACCAATGCGATAACGAACAGCAAATGGTCCCAGCCCATCAGGATATGCTCTGTTCCGATGATGAAGTAATCGCGGAAAACCAGCCAAGGCTTTGGTCGCGCCAGCACAGTCGCCAACGGCTCTGCCGCAGTCAGTCGGTGCGTCTGCACCTCGCGTTCCAGCGGCGCCACAATCACCAGGGCATCGGAATTGCCCAATAGCTCCGGTAAGCCAATCGTGCCGCCCGAAACATCCCCATCGCACAGCACCTGCGCGTGGCCGATGATCGCCAGTGCTGCAGGGCGCGAAACAGGGTCACCAGCAAAGCGGCAATTTGCCGGAACCAACGGATTTACAGGCGCTAGCGATGGACCAGCCGCCAGCGGCTGCTTCCATGCAAGCGCCCATTGTCCCGGTGCTCGCTCGGTAAACTCAATCGCGAAGGGGCGTAGCTCGTCTGCTGCGGCTGGCGCGCTTCCGATGAGTGCAGCAAACAGGAGCAACAACCACCTCACTCGTCGATCTTGACCCGATATGCGTCGCGCAAAATCTGATAGGCTTCCTCTTTTCGGGCAGCGACAGTCGAAGTGCGCCAGTCATCCTCGACATCGCTGGCGACAGTTTCGAACGGCGGAACTTCGCCCAGCTCGCGCGCTGACAGACGAACCAGATGCCAACCCAGCCCTGACGCAACCGGGCCATGCCACTGATCGCCTGTTTCCAGCTGCTCCAGATTCTCAAGAAATAGGGATCCGAACCGGTCGGCGACCTCTGCCCTTGGCATCGCATCAGCTGAACCGGGCAAGCTGATCGATTGGCCCAGGCTCTGCCATTCATTCGTGGAACCGAGCTGCCCCGCGGCCGTGCGCGCCGCCGCTTCTTCCGTGAACCACAGTTGGTCGAAACTGTAGCGCGCTTCGCTCGCAAATCGTTCGCTGTGATCTTGATACCAGCTGCGCAATAAAGCTTCGCCGGGGCTTGCTGTCTCCGCGCGAGAGCTGGCCAGTATATCCATTTTCTGCGCCATTCGTCGTCTGACGACTGCGTCACCTTGATCAAGGCCTAGTCGCAAAGCCTCGCGGTAAAGCACTTCATCGCGCACAAAGCGCTCTATCTGCGCATCCAGCTCTGCATCAGTCGGCGAGCGGCTCATCGTCCGCTCGAACATCAGCGCGATTTGCGCTTGCTGTTCGCGATCGATCTCGATGGTCCTGCTCGCTGGATCAACCTCTGCTCCGCGCAAGCCGAAAAGCACGAAGATCAAGACTCCGGCAGCGAGAAAATGGACCAGCGGCTCACGCGTCCATTCAGGTAACTTCACTGAGCCTCCATGATTGCCGGGGGTGCCGGCTTGAGCCATATCGGCGAGGAATAGGCGCGTTCCTGGGCCACGGCATCGGCCAGCGCATCTTCCGTTATCTCAATGCCAAAACGCACCGCATCGAACAGCGTCCAGCGCGGCGTAGGAATTTCCAGTACCCGCACATAGTAAACCGCCCGCTGGCCTTCGCGATAATCGGGATCGGTCCATACGCTGCGCAGCTCAGCTGTGCCGATATCATTGGTGTAAGTCGCCGTCTCGCGGTCCACCGTATCGCCTACAGCAGGAACTTTTCCGCTGCGGCGAGTGCGCGTGTTCATATCACTCCAGACAACGTCGTAGATTCGTTCCTGCAGCTCGCCAGAGGCATCGATCCAACCTTTGACCACCTGTGCCCGGTCAAGGTTGGCGCCATCGGGATCTTTCAAAGCAGAAATGAGGAAAGTTGGCGCATCTCCGCGATCGGAAAGCTCACCGCCCATTGGCACTCCGCGGGAATATCCCTCGCGGACCCAGTCACCGTCCCAATCCGCCTCGGTAAAATCAAATCCGCCAAAAATGCGCACAGTCATGCGCGGGCCAGTCGTCGCGTAAACCTCGCGCCGTTTGAACGCATCGAAGATTTCTGCCCTCGTATTGCCCCGTGCCCAAGCGGCGGCATAGCCACCTGCCAGATAATGCCAGCCGAACCGACCTTCGCGCGTGCCAAGGTTCTGCGCCACCAATGCGCGATCCTCATAATTGGGCTCGTTACCGGTATGCTTGCCGAAGAAATTGTCCTCATCCCCGGTGGCGAAGGCTGTGTGACTATCTGTCGAACCGATCATGCCAAAGGCATAGGGATTTGCGCCCAATTGCTCTTCCAACGAAAGCCCCCGCTTCAGCGCTTCACGGATATAACTTCCGAAATGCATTTGCGGCTCGGAAGCCAGGGACACATCGAGATTTCCGATATCCCATCCGGGATCGCCAAAACTGGCGAACTCGTCGTTAGGGGACAGGAAGGGATGACTTTCACTGTCGCCTTTGATCTGCGTTGCCTCGACAACAGGCTCCCAGGCGGCACGCCGGCGAGCATACTCTGCTGTCATCGGGCCACCATCAGGCATGGTCAGTTCGAACATCAGCCCATTGGAAAGGTTGGAGTTGTGCGGGATCGCCAGCACCTGCCCACCGGTGTCGCGCTCATAGGCTTCCATATGGTCCCACAAGCGTTCGACCGGCCAATCGCCAACACCATCAAGAGGTAACACCTTGGCTGTCCGGTCCATGCCGTCACGGAACATGACCACGCGGTGCAAGTTGTTTCCGCTCGGCATCAAGGTCCATTCATAACCGGCAAAGGCCGTGAACTTGCCCGGCTTGTTGTAACGATCAAGTATCGCCAGATGCGCTTCCCAGCGATCACGCAGAGCCTCCGGATCTCCCGTTCGTTCGGTCATCGCCTGCGGCAATGTACCTGCCGCTGCACCGGATATGATTTCGCCTGTAGCGCGCAATGATTGCTCGGGCGATTCATGCATCATGTCATACCATCGAAGCAGCGTCTCATCGCGGATAAGCATGCGCGGGGCATCATAAAGAGTGCGCATCGAGTTGAACCCGTCGCTATGATCGGCAATCACGAGAAAATCGAGCGGACGCGCGAGTTTCGCCGTTACGCCGCCCGTGGCTGTAAGCTCTTCACCACTTGCAAAACGCAATGCTTCTTCGGGGCCCAAGCGTACGCCAAAGCCAAAAGCATCTATCGACTGGTCAGTATGAAGGTGGGTGTCGCCCCAATATGGCCGGTCAGGGAACTCGGCTAGCTCGATCGTCCCTTCGCCATTGCCCCTTTGCTCATCGCTTACTGATGGGCTGCACCCAGCCAAAACCAGCGCTGCACCACTCAACCAAAGCCATTGCACTCTCTTAAAGCGCATATCTCTCTCCCTCTCCAAGGAGGCAAATGTGCGCCTCAAATGGGGGATACGTCAAGACGGCAGATGCTGTGCCCTTGCCACCGAAGCATCAATTGGGTTTGCGCAGGAGCAAAGCAGAGCGTTCGCATTGGCAAACAATTTCATCACGCTGGTTCAACATTTCGTGAATGAAGGTCACTATTCCAGCTTCAGGGCGCGACTTGCTTGATCGCAGTTCCTTGATTTTGCTTTCCGCTCTCAGTGTGTCTCCAATAAACACGGGCTTTGGGGTCACGACTTTGTCAAAGCCCAGATTGGCGACCAGCGTGCCAAGTGTGGTGTCACCCACGGAAAGGCCCACAAGCAGAGAGAACGAAAAAGTTGAATTGACGAGGATTTGGCCGAACCCGCTAGCCTTCGCAGCTTCAACATCCAGATGCAGCGGCTGTGGGTTGTGCGTCATGGTTGAAAACAGAAGGTTATCTGTCTCTGTTACAGTGCGGCGAATCTCATGCTCGATCCGCTCGCCAACTTGCCATTCGTCGAAGTATTTACCTGCCATCAGCTCTATCCTTCGTTGTGCCATCCAGCAACGACATCTGCACCATCTTCTGCGCTGTCGCGGATTGTGCCGGGCGTGCGGCTGAAACGTG
>JABDKI010000170.1 GCA_013002295.1 Altererythrobacter sp. | reverse complement strand
GCGGCTTGCCTTGAGGGAGCAGCAAACCTGCTGCAATCAAAGCGCCCCAACCCAAGACTGCACCCAATGGGTCAGGCGTGCGACGCACTTCACGATCAAGCCAGCGCGCCGTTTCTTCAATCGCACTCAGCATCTGAGGACGAAGCTTTGCATCCCTGCCGGACAACAGCAGCGGACCGTGAACCAGCCACGCCATCAGTCGCGTCGATGTGTAGTCGACATACCAGGCCGCACATTTGCCCGGTTTCGGATTGGCGTTAAGCCATAGCCCAGCTATTCGCTCGGCTGTTTCGACACATTGTTCACGCTGTCCGGCTGCGCTGAGATCACGCAGCCAGGCAAAGCCATGAATCATCCGCTCAAACGGCGGTGTTGCGCGCGACGAACTTTGATACTCAACTTCGGAAATCGGCGCCTTCATGCCGTTGATCATGAAATGGCCGGCTCTCAGCGCCATCCCTGTCACACGATCCCCTAAGAGCGCCGTTTCCACCGTTGCCAGCAAACGCGGACGCGCGGGCTTGCGGAAGGGTGCCGTCAGCGTCGCACCGCCCACGCCAAGCCGATAAGCAACCCGAACCAACTTCTCGGTCAAATCGGCTCTCGGCGGTACAAAGTCGCTCAGTACAAGCGTACGCGATTCGGTTAGCAGAGCTTCACCTTCGGCATCAATAACGGGCTGCGCATCGGCGGCAGCATCCAAAGGCAGCGCAGAGCGATCTTCTTCGATCTCGCCAAACAGGTCTTCACTCTGTTTGGTGTCGCTCGAACCAGAGAGCAACGCGTCCATCAAACCTCGCCCTTCAGCGCGGCAATATTGGCGGCATATTGGGACGCGCCGCCCTTGAAGGTTGCAGAACCTGCGACCAGCACGTCCGCGCCGGCATCAACGCAAAGCTTCGCGGTCTCAGGGTTTACGCCGCCGTCGACCTCTAGGTGGATTTCTCGCCCGGTCCCTTCGATCATTCCGCGAATAGCGCGTACTTTATCGAGCTGCGAATGGATGAAACTCTGCCCGCCAAAGCCCGGATTTACGCTCATCACAAGGATCAGATCGACCAAGTCCATCAGATTGTCGAGCACTTCGACCGGCGTGCCCGGATTCAGGACCACTCCGGCCTTCTTGCCCAAGGTACGGATCGCTTGCAGTGTACGGTGCACATGCGGCCCCGCCTCTGGATGGACGGTAATAATATCCGCACCGGCTTCGGCAAAAGCTTCCAGATAGGGATCGACCGGCGAAATCATCAGATGCACATCGAAGGTCTTGTCCGAATGGGGCCTTAGCGCTTTAACCACGTCAGGTCCGATCGTGAGGTTAGGCACAAAATGCCCGTCCATCACATCGATATGGATCCAGTCCGCGCCCGCTTGATCCACCGCGCGCACTTCTTCGCCCAGCCGCGCGAAGTCAGCTGACAAAATGGAAGGTGAAATGAGCGGTGTGGCCATGGTGTGCTTTCGCAAAAGTCCGCGTTTCCCCGCAGTAACGCTGGGGAAGACTCGCCGACAAGCAGGCGCGTGGCCTTTTCCACACACCGTAGCGCGAAGATTAAGGATATCCCTTTGTCAAATTCAGCCGCAATTCAGCCACTTTGCAGCATAAGATTTTCGAATTAGGGCGAAATGTCCTATCGCGCTGCTGCGCTTGCCCCTTTGGCGCAGCAGCGTTTTAACGACTGGAGGACACGCAAGAAGATGCGGTCGAGAATGATCACAGCTGGAATTGCACTGACCGCTGCCACGCTTGCTCCGGTGGCTGCGGCCGCCTGGGCGCAAGGCGCTCCCTCCGTGACCTATCGTCAGGAAATCTCTAACAATATGCGCAACTGCGCGCCCGGTAACGGGCCTGCCGTGCGCGTGACAGTTTCTGGCATTAAATCATCCGAGGGCCGAATCCGCGTGCAAAGCTATCGCGGAGTCAAATCGGATTGGCTCGAGCGGGGCAAATGGATCAACCGGATAGAAACCTCCTCCCGTGAAGGGACGATGGTGTTTTGCATGCCGGTTCCGCGCGCTGGCACTTATGGCATCGCTGTTCGCCATGATGTCAACGGCAATGGTCAAACCGAAATCAGCCAGGATGGCGGCGCGATGTCGAACAATCCCTCGATCAATATTTTCAATCTCGGCAAGCCGAGCTACCGCAAAACAGCATTTGAAGCAGGCGAAGGCGTTACATCGATCCGCATCAACATGCGATATATGTGAGGAGCCGATAGGCTCAGCTCTACTGCTGTTTCCGCTCTCGCCAGACTTTGAACAAGACGCCCGGGGCCGAGAGTACGGGATGTCTCTCGCGCCACGGTGTCACTTCAATCGGCACGCCGGTATGACGCTCTACCTTCCATGCCGCATAGCGCGCTGCGCCATCGAATGTTGTGCTGGCCTTGAGCAATCTCAGGATGTTGAGCGGTTTGCCCAAACGCTGGCGGCCACTCCACCAAGACAGAGTTTTGCGCCGGTCCTGATCAGAAAGCTTGGGTTGTAGCTGGCCGCCGCCCTCGGTGAATGGAAGTCCCTGAGCTGCGAGCGCAAGTGGGAGCAAGCCGTCGAAATGCTCGGCATTGACCGACAGGATGCTGTCTTCGCGGCCTGCTTTTTCCACCCGGAACTCTGCCTTGTAAGTCGCACGAAACAGCTGGCGCCAATACTCATCTGCGGTGCCATTCTCCGGGCCGAGCGCTACTGCCAATCTTGCTGCCGTCTTTGCAGCATCGCAAAGCGCATCAAGTGTCTGTGCCCTCGCATCGTCATCATGCACCCAGATCAGCGCAGACGGTTGCACGAAACGCGCCCAGATAGTGGTGTCGCGCGATTGGCCCGATGCTGCCTTCCCAAATTGCGCAAGCGACATCGTGGCGATCTTGGCACGCAGCGTTTCGCCCTGATTGGTCCATTCGCGATAGCTGACCCGCGGCCAGATCTTCTCCTGCTGCTCGCCCGGAAGCAGCACGTAATAGTCGAGCACGCCCTCAAGCGATCCGGTGCGCAAGTTTGAGCCGTAGAACAATACCGCCAGCGCGCCCGCTTCAACTGCAAGCCGCGCGGCAAACTCGGCAATAGCGGGTTGCACTTCGGCCGCAGATTTCGTTGCAATTCGTTCAGCCAGTCCGCTCATTCTAGCATCGCTCAGGGTGCGACAAACTCAATTTCGGGTCCGGTATCGACCCTATATCGACCAGCAGGAAAAGCTTCGCCATCCAGAATGAATTGACCATCCAGTTCCATTTCAAACGACTGCGCGACCAGTTGGTGAAAGCCGCGCTTACGCAAATTCTTAGGGCCAAATTCAAACAGGATTGCCGGCAGCATCAATGTCATGAGGCGGCTGATCTGATCAAGTGCAGCCAGTTTCAACCCCTTGCCCAGCGATCCGAAGGGCTTGATCCCCCCGGGAAAGCGCTCGAGTGTCGATGCCAGCAGGATAAGCCTGCGCTCTGGCTCGCCCAACCCGCTATGCTCCAATGGCACTCCATTAGGCGCCAAACGCAAATCCATCTTCGCCCCGCGACGCCACGGATTGGCGCGCGTTCCGAAAACCGCCTGCAAAATGCCCCAAAAGGTCGTCACGCCGACTGCCAGGGAATTGAATGCACCGAGTTTGTGCGCGCTTTGGCCTGCCTTAGTGCCTAGCGTGAATGCACCGGCACCCAGAATGAACCCCAACACCCGCGCATCAGGCTGATCAAGCGGTGTGATCGCCATCGGACTGCGCTTGATCCGTTTCCCATTTTCATACGCGTCAACCGCGCATTGCAGCGTCCAATCGCTCGGGCCGCCAAGATCAGCTGCCAGCGCATTGGTTTTGCCCTTGGGCAGCACCGCCACAACAGGCCAATCATCGCCAAAAATAGGCTCCCCACAAGTCAGCACATCGCGCACTGTCCCGTCACCGCCATTTATGACCAACAAATCGATCCCGCGCTCTGCAAGGCGTGCGAGCGCCTCAGGCAATTGATCGCGGTTTCCCGGCTGCGCCACAAAGACATCTGGAGAGATCTTGCTGGTGAGGTCCTGCCCTCTATTATGGTGGCTGCGCGGGTTATAGATCAGTCCAACAATTGGAGCGTCACCCTCTGCGCGCGCGTCGCGTCTCACGCGCCAAGCCGATTTCACATTGGCTTTGGGGCGCGGCAAATGCGAAAATTCATGGATCGGGCCAGCCATAATGATTGTTCCTTAGTCGGAAACCATGTGCGTTCACTAGGTAATTTTGCAGTGCAACACAAATTCGTGGCCAAACGTGACTTGGTTACAATGCCGCTTCCTATGCGGCACAATTGCGCTAGATTATGTCCATGCTGACAGAAAACCTTCTCGAATCCGCCCGCGAGCTGAGCGGGGATATCGTCTCTTTACGCCGCGCCATCCATGCCGAGCCGGAGTTGGGGCTTCACACGCCCAAAACCATGGCCAAAGTGCGCGCAGCGCTGACTGATCTGCCGCTGACATGGCGCGAAGGCACTTCTACCACCGGCCAAGTCGCAACACTGGAAGGGGGCAAACCGGGCCAAGGGCAAAGGCGGCGCGTCTTGCTGCGCGGCGATATGGACGCCTTGCCGATGGACGAGAAGACGAATTTGGAGTTTGCCTCTACCATCGAAGGCCGCATGCACGCCTGCGGCCACGACACGCACACAGCAATGCTGGCGGGCGCTGCGCGGCTACTGTGCTCCAAGCGTGACGAGTTCGCGGGCACGATCGACTTCATGTTTCAGCCGGGGGAAGAGGGGTATCATGGCGCGCGCTTCATGCTGGAAGATGGCTTGATCGACCCGCTGCCCGATGCCGCCTTCGCGCTGCATATCATGCCCAACGCACCGTTTGGCGTGTTGGCGGGCAGGTCGGGGCCGCTGATGGCAGCGGCTGACCAATTCACCATCAAAGTGACCGGGCAAGGTGGACATGCCTCCATGCCGCATGATTGTGTTGACCCGATCCCCGGTGCAGCTGCAATTGTCAGCGCAATCCAGGCCATGGTCACCCGTCGCTTCAACGCTGCCAGCGCAGTGGTGGTCACCGTCACTCAGATACACGCGGGCACCACATTCAATGTTGTACCCGACAGTGCCACACTAAACGGAACCATTCGCACCTTGAGCAAGGAGCACCGGTTGAAAGCGCGCGAACTGATTGCAGAGACAGCGAACCATGTGGCCGCGGCGCATGGGCTGACGGCGACCTGCGAAGTGGTTGAAGGTTTTCCAGTCACAATCTGCGACGCACGTGCTGTCGAATTGGGACAAGCCGTTGCCGCAGAGCTTGGCGGAGCGGAGGGTTGGCGCGACCTCGCGGACCCGATCATGGGCGCGGAGGATTTCTCCTACCTTCTCGAAAAAGTGCCAGGCGCGATGTTCTTCTTAGGCGTGGCCAATGACGGCGAGGATTGGCGCAGTTGCTGTGCGATCCACTCACCCCGCATGCACGTTGATGAAAATGCGCTGCCTAAAGGAACCGCGATGCTGGCAGGTTGCGCGCTGAAGTTTCTTGGCGAGGGATTTGATTGAGCGGAGAGCAAGTGGGGGAACGCATGAGAGCACAAATCAACGGGCAGTGTGAATGCGGGCAATCGCGATATTCGCTTAGTCGAATGCCGACGAGGCGTTTTCTATGCCACTGCACGATTTGCCAAGGGGTCTACAAAGCGCCGTATGCAGACGTTCTGGTTACCGGCGCAAGATCGGTGGCAATTGCATCAGAGCACTCGCTCGATTTCAAACGGCTCAACGGTGAGAAAAGCGTGGATCGAGGCATCTGCAATCACTGCGAGACACCGACGATTGGCTTCTTGCAAGTCCTGCCTGGCGTTAAGCTGGGCCTTGTTCCGGCCACTCGCCTGGAACACACGGACGGCATGCCAAGCCCTGCCATGCATATCTTCTATGAGAGTCGGGTTGCAGACTTGCATGACGAATTGCCCAGATACGAAACGCCTGGCCAAAGCATAAGAGCGTGCCTGTGGCCTTTTCTGGCTGGTTTCGCCGGACTCTAACGCTGACCAACAAAAAACACCGGAGCCACCCCCCAGCGGCTCCGGTGTTAGATGGCTAGCGCTCCCCCCAGAGCGCCAGCTGGAGAAGCCTTACCAGAGAATCACATAGAGTCCGATAAGAATCGCAACGGTCAGCATCGCCAGAGTGTTGAATAGCATGGTCGTGGCAAAGGCGATATCGCCCAGCTTGACGGTCTGCTCTTCTTCCGGTGGCGCTGTCATGCGTGAAACCACCGCCGCAGCGACAATCGAAAGCATGAAGACGCCCCAGATGCGGATAATGAACGGCACGTCAGGCATGCCGAATTTCAGCATTACATTTACCGCTAGCGAGCCGAGCAGCGCCGTGAATGCGCCTACTGCGTTCATCTTCTTGTCGAAGAAACCGAGCAGGAAGACGACCACGATACCCGGTGCAATAAAGCCGGTGTATTCCTGGACCGTTTGAAAGCCGCTTTCAAAACCGCCGATAAATGGACGCGCCAGGAACAATGCAATCACCATTGCGCTGAATGCCGCAACCCGCCCTACTGTCACATAATGTTGCTCCGGTTTGGCAGGCTGCCAGCCCTTATAGAGATCCATGGTGAAAATGGTCGAGATCGAGTTCATCATCGAGGCCAGCGAGCTGACCACCGCGGCAATAAGCGCTGCAAACACCAGACCGCGCAGGCCAGCAGGTGCAAAGCTCATCAGCTCACCATAGGTACGGTCCGATTTCTCCGCCAAAGTCGCGCCATCGAGCACGCCTTGTTGAGCCAGAATTACCGCGGCAATGCCTGGGATAACCACAATGAACGGCACCAGCACTTTGAGTAAGGCGGCAAAGGCCAGGCCCTTTTGCGCTTCGCCTAGATTCTCTGCGCCCAACGCACGCTGAATAATATACTGGTTGAAACCCCAATAGCTGAAGTGGAGCACCCACAAACCGCCCAGAAGCGTCCAGATTCCCGGAAGGTCCGAATAGGCCGGATTGCTCTCATCAAGGATCATCTCGAAGTGGCCCGGCATTTCCTGCCACAGCATGGCCAACCCGCCCAATGCACCATCGGCTGGCAGCGCATCAAGCGCAATCCAGGTGATGGCGAAGCCACCCAAGATCAAAATCACAACCTGGATGATATCAGTCAGAGCAACCGCTTTAAGCCCGCCATAAAGCGAATAGAGTGCAGCAAATCCAGCCAGGGCCGCCATTGCGGTCATCACGCTCCAACCGGTCAGTGAAGTCACCGCAAGGCCGCCAAGCCATAGAACGGTTGTGAGGTTCACTGCTGTGTAGAGCGCGACCCAGAAGAAGCTCATCAGCGTCTTCACGCCGTGGCCGTACCGCTGATCGAGGAACTGCGGCATGGTGTAGATCCTGCGCTTCAGGAAGATCGGCAGGAAGTACTTCGCGACTATGATCAGAACGATCGCTGCCTGCCATTCATAGGCTGCGATCGCGATGCCAACGGCATACCCTTGGCCCGATTGACCGATGATCTGTTCCGCGGAAATATTTGACGCGATCAACGAGGCGCCAATTGCCCACCAAGGCAATGCGCGCCCGGCGAGGAAGTAGTCCTCTGTGTTCTTGTCATGGCCCGCAGGCTCTCGGCTGACGAACAGCGCTATGCCCAGCAAGGCAATCGCATAGCCTGCGATGATTACGATATCGATCGTTTCGAGTGTCACCGAATTTTCCTCCCCCACGCCGCCGGCTTTGCCGGCCGCAGACCCTTAGTTTTGCAGGCTAGCGGCGCGTTCCCGCCTGTCCAGCCGCATACGATTTCAGCTGCTCGTTTCAATCAAAACGAGCATTCGGTTCCTTCCGCCACTTCCTCGCGTTTGACGCTGGAAATACGGAATGTCACTTCGCCATCTGACTCGAAACTCAAGCGCCGACCAGCGCCAACAAGGCAAGCCTCGCTAACTGTCATCTCGCGCCAACCCTTGCCTTGCGCCAGTTCGATCTGTGCCGTCACATCAAGCGCAGAATCGCCCGACTTCAATCGAACCGCGCCCGTCGGACGTGTCACCACTTCGTAGGCGATGCGATATGCACCGCCGGTGTCGTTTGATTGTTCTAGACCGAAATATGAGCCGGCACGCATTGTGATCTCGCGGGAATCTTCTTGCGCATCGCGGTCAAATCCGCGCGCCAGCACGCCAGAGCCATTCATGTCTCCGCGCATTTGCGGCATCAGTTCTTCAAACCCTGCGCCATCAAGGCGGCCGACAAAAGCGCTGACCCCTGATCCCAACCGACCAGAGCCAAACATCTCTGCCCCCTCCACCACTGATAGAGCGGCGCAGACTTCGCTAAGCGTAGCAGTCGGTGAATTGTCGTTCAGCGCGCGACCGTAGCCAAATGCAAACAGCGCGCCTTCAGCCGAGTTGACCGGCTGCCCCTCGCAACTTGCAGGCCACGAGAACGACAAGCGGCCGGTTGCTTCGCGTTTGCCCGTCAGAACGTCGGCGACGCCAGCGCCTTCGCTGCCGGGAAGCCAGGACGCGACAAAAGCGTCAGCCGCGTTAATTTCGCGATTCATCCACATAGGCCGGCCTGAAAGGAACACTGCGACGGCCGGGATATCCTGCTCGTCAAACTTACGGAGCAGTTTCAGCCCTTCCTCATCGCGGAACACCATATCGCGTTGGTCACCGGCAAACTCCGCGTAAGGATGCTCGCCGAAAACTACGATAGCCACGTCAGGGCGTGTCTCGAAAGAGCCATCCTCTGATAGGGTGGCACTGCCACCGTGTGCGCTGACATTCTCCTTGATGCCATCCCAGATCGAAGTCGCCTTCGGAAAATATTCACGCGGCAGGGTGTCCTTGCGGCCGCCCTGCCATTCAAGCGTCCATCCGCCCGATTGCTGACCTATGTCATCCGCGCCGCTACCTGCCACCAGCACATTGGCTCCGGCCTTCAGGGGGAGCACGCCATTGTTCTTCAGTAACACCTGCGAGCGAGCCACCGCTTCGCGCGCCAAAGCCCGATGTTCAGGCGAAGCGAGCATCTCGTAACGTCCGGCATAACCGCGCTCGGAAGGGCGCTTGGCTTCAGGGCCGAGCAGGCCAGCGCGCTGCTTGACGCGCAACACCCGCGTCACCGCTTCGTCAACCCGTGACATCGGGATTGTGCCGTCTTCGACTTGTGCGGTGAGCGATTCCATCAACGCCTTCCAGTCATCGGGTACCATGTAGATATCGAGACCCGCCATCAGCGATTGCGGACAGTCGGTAACTGTGCAGCCCTTGATCTGGCCGTGGCCATTCCAGTCACCCACGACCAAGCCGTCAAAGCCCATTCCGCCGCGCAACACATCGGTCAACAACGGCTTGTTGCCATGCATCTTGCGGCCGTTGATCGAATTGAAACTGGCCATGACTGCCTGGACGCCCGCGTCGATTGCGGCCGGATAAGGGCGGCCGTGCAGATCGAGCAATGCATCGATGTCGCCATTCACATCGCCCTGATCGACGCCTTGCTCGGTCCCGCCATCGCCGAAGAAGTGTTTGGCCGTTACGAAAACGCGGCCGT
>JABDKI010000129.1 GCA_013002295.1 Altererythrobacter sp. | reverse complement strand
AGCTTGCCAGCGGCGAAAACCCGCTTACATTTTCGACTCAGAAACACAGCTGGCGTTATCGCCAAAGGAGCGCATGGCACGTAAACCCGCCAATCAATCGCCCCGCGAGACCGGATCAAAGGTTTCGCCTTTTCCAGCAGCAGCCAAGCCGCGCCGCGCGCGAATTGAAATGAGCTTTGAGGATCAGTCTCTGCTGGTCCCATTGTTCGGCGAATTTGACGCGAATCTGGTGCAAGTCGAAAACCGGCTGGGCGTGTTTATCTCCGCCCGCGGAGATCAGCTGCAAATCGAAGGTCCGCAGGATAGCGTGGCGCGCGCCCGCGATACACTGCAAGCGATGTATGATCGGCTCGCCCAAGCGCAGGATCTGGATGCTGGCGCGATTGAATCGCTGATCGCAATGTCGAATGAGCCGGCGCTCGAAGGAATACTGGCGGCTGATGACAAGGCACCGCCGGTGATGATCCGCACCCGCCGCAAAACGATTGTGCCGCGCAGTGCCGGACAGATCCCGTACATGCGCCAGCTGGCAAAGGACGATATCATCTTCGCGCTTGGCCCGGCGGGAACCGGCAAAACCTATCTCGCGGTGGCTCAGGCCGTAAGCCAGTTGATCACGGGCAGCGTGCAGCGCCTGATCCTGTCGCGTCCAGCGGTGGAAGCCGGCGAAAAGCTGGGCTTCCTGCCCGGCGATATGAAGGACAAGGTCGATCCCTATCTTCGCCCGCTCTACGACGCGCTGTTCGATTGCATGCCACCCGAACAGGTGGAGCGACGGATCGAAAGCGGAGAGATCGAGATCGCGCCGATCGCTTTCATGCGAGGCCGGACATTGGCCGACGCTTTTGTCATCCTGGACGAGGCCCAGAACACCACGCGTGAGCAAATGAAGATGTTCCTGACCCGTTTTGGCCAGAATAGCCGGATGGTGATCTGCGGCGATCCCAAGCAGATTGACATTCCGGGCGGCGAGCGGATGAGCGGGCTGGCTGACGCTGTGAACAAGCTGGAAAATGTCGAAGGCATTGCCGTGTCGCGCTTCACGAGTGCCGACGTTGTGCGCCACCCGATCGTGGGCCGGATCGTCGAGGCCTATGAGGGCCCGTCCGAGTAGGTGGAACTCAACATCGACATTGAAGGCTGGCCTCCGGGCGATTGGGAGGCGCTTGCTGCGCGCGCTGCTGATGCTTGTGCCGAGTTAGCGCCCGAGCTCGCCAATCCGCGCCTCAGCACCAGTCTGCTGTTCACTACGGACGAAGAGGTGCACGCGCTCAATCGCGAATGGCGCGACCGGGACAAGCCCACCAACGTGCTGAGCTTTCCGATGCTTAGCCGCGAAGAATTGCTCGATCTGGCGCCTGAAGGCCCGCCGGTTATGCTTGGTGATTTGGCGCTGGCTTTCAAAACCTGCGCGCGCGAAGCCGAGGAAAAGTCGGCCCCTCTCGAACATCATGCAACGCATCTGATCGTCCATGGATTGCTGCATCTTGCGGGGTATGATCACGAGACCAGCAAGGAAGATGCGGACAATATGGAGGCCTTGGAGATCCAGATACTTGCAAAACTGGGTATCGCGGACCCATATATGGGTCGTGACTGATAGGAGTAGCCACTAAGGGCCATGCCCGATTCCCCATCTACCGCGGGAGACGCGGACAGTAGCAGCGGTCTGATGACCGCTCTCAAGAACTTGCTCAAGCTTGGCAACGGCGATCGCAGCCTGCGTGCGCAGCTTGAAGATGCGATTGACGAGCATGAGGACGGCAACTGTGATGCCGCTCCATCCGAAGAGGCTGACGGCGATCTGTCGCCGGTTGAGCGGCAGATGATGCGTAATCTGCTACACTTCAGCGAGCACGATGCCGATGACGTGGCGGTACCGCGCAGCGAAATCATCGCTGTTGAGGCGTCGATAAGCTGGGATGAACTGGTCGCCGCATTCAGCGAGCACGGCCATTCGCGCATGCCCGTATACCGTGAGAAACTGGATGATGTGATCGGAATGATCCACATCAATGACGTCTTTGCTTTCCTTGCAAGTGGCAATCCGCCGCCAGCGGATTGGACCACGCTGATGCGGCAGCCCCTATATGTGCCGCAGGTGCGCGGGGCATTGGACGTTTTGGCCGATATGCGCGCGCGGCGCGTGCATCTGGCCGTAGTTCTTGACGAATTCTCCGGCACAGAC
>JABDKI010000123.1 GCA_013002295.1 Altererythrobacter sp. | reverse complement strand
AGCTTCGCCGACTATCACGGCTCTTCGCCGGTGATCGATGTGGCAATCACGCCAAACCGCCCGGACTGCATGGGGGTTTACGGGGTTGCGCGCGATCTGGCGGCGGCCGGGCTTGGAACTTTGAAACCAATCGCAATGCCGGAATTTGCCACCGATGGCGCATGCCCGGTCGAAATTCGCACTGACGATCCAGAAGGCTGCCCGGCATTCTATGGCCGTGTGATCACAGGCGTGAAAAACGGGCCATCTCCTGACTGGCTGCAACAGCGGCTGACCAGCGCAGGCCAACGCCCGATCTCGCTATTGGTCGATCTGACCAACTACCTGATGCTCGCTTATGGGCGGCCCGCGCACGCTTATGATCTGGCGAAACTGCGAGGAGCGGTGGTCGCACGTCGTGCAACGAATGGCGAGCAGGTGCTGGCGCTGAACGAAAAGACCTACACGCTCGACGACAGCATGACTGTCATTGCTGACGATGCGGGCGTGCATGATGTTGCCGGCATCATGGGTGGTGAGGATTCGGGTTGCTCTGACGACACGACTGACGTGCTGCTGGAGATTGCCTATTTCAATCCGGCGCGCATCGGTGTGACAGGCCGCAAGCTTGGCCTGGCGTCTGACGCGCGGACCCGTTTCGAACGCGGAGTAGACCCGGCGTTTCTTGATGATGGGCTGGACTTGCTAACCGGTTTGATCGTTGAATTGGCTGGCGGAACGGCAGGCGACAAAGTTCATGCCGGAACCCCGCCAACCGAACCGAAAGTGATCGCGTTCGATACCGTGCTGACTTCGCGCTTGGGCGGCATTGATGTGCCTGCCGACGAACAAAAGCGTATTCTGGAAAGCCTGGACTTCGAGGTGGCGGCAGACTGGAACGTCACCTGCCCGCTGCGCCGCCATGATATCGAAGGCACGGCTGATCTGGTCGAGGAAGTCGTACGAATTCACGGCCTCGATAAAGTAGAAAGCGTCGCGTTGCCTCGGGCAGATGGCGTTGCGAAACCGACGGCTACCCCTGAGCAGTTGACCGAACGCAGGCTGCGCCGCGCAGCAGCCGCGAGCGGGCTCAACGAAGCGATCACATGGTCTTTCATTTCTGAAGCGCAGGCGGCAAGCGTCGGCGGCGGCAAATGGGTGCTCGACAATCCGATCAGCGAAGACATGAAGGTCATGCGGCCATCATTGCTGCCAGGCTTGCTGTCAGCTGTTCAGCGCAATCTCGATCGCGGTGCATCCAGCGTGCGCCTGTTCGAAATCGGGCGGCGCTATCTCGAAGATGGTGAGCATCCGACGCTCGTTTGCGTTTTGGCGGGAGACAAGCTGCCGCGTGGCTGGGCTTCGGGCAAGGCGACAGCGTTTGACGCTTTCGACGCGAAGGCGATCTGCCTTGAACTGCTCGAGGCCGCAGGTGCACCTGCAGGCAATCTGATGGTGATGGGTGAAGCGGGCGATGCCTATCACCCGGGTCAATCAGCGACACTACGACTGGGCCCGAAGAACCGGATTGCAAGTTTCGGCATGGTCCACCCGTCCATGCTCAAGGCATATGACATCGGTGTACCGGTCGCGGCGGTCGGCATTCATCTGGACGCGATACCGGCGAAGAAGAATGCGGACTTTGCGCGCAAGCCTTACAGCCCGCCAAGCCTGCAGGCAGTTACGCGCGACTTTGCTTTCCTCGTCCCTAGCGAACTCGCGGCGAGCGATCTGGTGCGTGCGGTGAAGGGTGCGGACAAGAAGAACATTGTCGATGCGCGCGTGTTCGATGTATTTGCAGGCCAAGGTGTGCCTGAAGGCAAGAAGTCAGTTGCTGTTGAGGTAGTGCTCCAGCCAACTGAGAAAAGCTACAAGGATGCCGACCTCAAAGCGATCTCTGACGCGATTGTTGCTAATGCGGCCAAGCAGGGGGCGGAGCTGCGCGGGTAATCCGCGTTCCGGCAATCCATGTCCAATCCCAATGAGTCGAACAGACGCACTTTCGCGATCATCTCGCATCCAGATGCTGGTAAGACCACGCTAACGGAAAAGCTGTTGCTGCAAGGCGGCGCGATCCACCTTGCCGGAGAAGTGAAGGCACGCGGGCAGGCCCGCCGTGCGCGATCGGACTGGATGAAGATCGAGCAGCAACGCGGGATCTCGGTCACTTCATCAGTCATGACCTTCGAGAAAGAGTATGACGGTGAGACAATCACTTTCAACTTGCTCGATACACCGGGGCACGAGGATTTCTCAGAAGATACATACAGAACACTGACTGCGGTCGACAGCGCGATCATGGTGATCGACGCGGCCAAGGGGATTGAGCCGCAGACGCGCAAACTGTTCGAAGTTTGTCGTTTGCGCAGCGTCCCGATCATTACCTTCGTCAACAAGGTGGACCGTGAGGGCCGCCCTGTGTTTGAGCTGCTCGACGAGATAGCGGACATGCTGGCGCTGGATGTCAGCCCGCAGATGTTCCCGGTCGGCATGGGCGGACAGTTTGAAGGTATTCTGGATTTTGCCAGCGGCACGGTTGCAAGGCCTGAAGGCCCCTCAAAGGAGTTCCACGGACTGCGCGACGCCAATGTAGAGTTGCCAGAAGAATTCGCAGAGAATGCCGAGCTGGCGCAGATCGGCTACCCGGAGTTCGATCTTGAGGCGTATCGCAATGGCGATCTCACCCCGGTCTATTTCGGATCGGCTCTCAAGAATTTCGGCGTCGAAGAGCTGATCGATGCGATCGCGAAATACGCGCCGCCTCCGCGTCCACAACCCGCGGGTGATGAACAGATCCCGCCAACGCGCGACGAAGTAACCGGCTTCATCTTCAAGGTTCAGGCCAACATGGATCCCAACCACCGTGACCGGATCGCGTTCATGCGGCAGGTCTCGGGCACATTCAAACGCGGTATGAAGTTGACGCCTTCTGGGCTGGGCAAGCCGATTGCGGTCCACTCCCCAATCCTGTTCTTCGCGCAAGATCGCGAGATTGCCGACACGGCCGAGGCTGGCGATATCATTGGCATCCCCAATCATGGGACTTTGCGCGTGGGCGATACACTCAGCGAAAAGAACACCGTGCGTTTCACCGGTCTGCCTAACTTCGCGCCAGAAATCCTGCGCCGCGTACAATTGAAGGATCCGACCAAGACCAAGCAGCTCCGAAAAGCGCTGGACGATCTTTCCGAGGAAGGCGTGATCCAGGTTTTCTACCCAGAGATCGGCGCGCAGCATATTGTCGGCGGGGGTGGGCAGCTTCAGTTGGAAGTGCTGATCTCCCGGCTCTCGGCCGAATACAAGGTTGAAGCCGGGCTTGAAGCATCACCCTTTGCCACCGCGCGCTGGATCAGCGGGCCTGCCGCAGCGATGAAGCAGTTTGAGGATTTCAATCGCGCCAATCTTGCGAAAGACCGCGACGGCGATCTGGTGTTCATGGCGAAAAGCCCGTGGGACGTGAACTATCAGGCAGAAAACAATGCCGAGCTCACCTTTTCTGCGACGAAGGAACGCTAAGCGACACGCCAGACTTGAAAGCGAGACCGGCTTCGCTCAAAGCATGGGCCATGAACGGCTCAGGACCAACTTCCCAGACATTCATCTCGCAGCGCCTGCGCCTCAATTACGAGGACTGGGGCAATCAGGACAAGCCGCCCTTGGTGCTGGTCCATGGCGGGCGCGACCATGCGCGCAGCTGGGACTGGACCGCAGAAGAGCTGCGCAAGGACTATCATGTGGTCGCGATGGACCATCGCGGTCACGGTGACAGCGATTGGGTTTCGGACGGGAATTACAGTTCGAATGATATGGTCTACGATTTGGCGCAGCTCATCCATCAATTGAACGTTGGCCCAGTGACTATCGTCAGCCATTCTATGGGCGGGAATGTGGCGCTACGCTATGCGGGCGTGTTTCCGGACATGGTCAAAAGAATCGTAGCGATCGAGGGGCTTGGCCCGTCACCTGAACGCCAAGCAGAGATGCGCGCCACGCCTTACCCAGAGCGTTTTGCTGAATGGATTGGGAAGAAGCGCTCTGCATCAGGCCGGATTCCGCGCAAGTACGAAAGCATTGAATTGGCTTTCGCGCGGATGATCGAGGAAAACAGCTATCTGACCGAGGATCAGGCGCGGCATCTGACGATCCACGGTATCAATCGCAACGAAGATGGCACCTATAGCTGGAAATTCGATCCGCATCTCAATGTCTGGGGTGTCGAAGACATTGCGGATGAGTTCCTGCAGCAGATCTGGGGCGCGATCACGGCGCCCACGCTGTTGCTCTATGGTGCAGACAGCTGGGCCTCCAGCCCGGCGAAGGATGGCCGGATCAAATACTTCAACAATGCTGAAGTGATCGAATTTGAGAAGGCGGGGCACTGGCTGCACCATGATCAATTCGATCGCTTCATGGCAGTTCTACGGGATTTTTTGTGATGGCTGACTTTTTCGAGGCACTGGAAGACAAGCATGTAGAGATGATTGGCAAGCAGCCGGTCTTCTTCGTAGCGACAGCGGCTGAAGACGCACGGATAAATCTGAGTCCTAAAGGGTACGATGCCTTCCGGGTGATATCACCGACGCAAGTCGCCTATCTCGATCTCGGCGGCTCCGGCAATGAGACGCACGCTCATCTTGTTGCAGACGGGCGCATTACGATCATGTTCTGCAATTTTCAGCAGCCTGCGCTGATTCTTCGCATCTACGGGCAAGGCCGGGCGGTTCTGCCGCAGGATGCGGAATGGGATGATCTTGTTTCGCATTTCAAACTGCTACCCGGCACACGGCAGATCTTTGTCATCGATGTGGAAAGCGTACAGACCAGCTGCGGCTGGGGTGTGCCTTTCATGGAGTATCAGGAAGAGCGGCAGACGTTGAAGAAAGCCCATGCACAGTCGAACCCCGATGAATGGGCTGCGAAACATGCGCTTCGCATCTCAAGCATCGATGGCTTGCCGACCCGCGCAACCGATCGCTTCATAGCGGGCGAGTAAGGCGGCACGGGCGAGTGCAGCTCACCTTCGCAAGTTACAACATACACAAGGCCGTTGGCCTTGATGCCCGGCGCAATCCGGAGCGCATAATCACCGTGCTGCGCGAGCTGGATGCGGACATCATCGCGTTGCAAGAAGTTGACCGCAGATTCGGGCCGCGTTCCAGTGTGCTTCCACGCGCCCTACTGGACGACACAAGATGGCGCCCACTTCCTGTCGCCAAGCGCAGGCGTAGCCTGGGGTGGCATGGTAATGCACTGTTGGTCAGGCGGGATATAGAGTGCGTTCATGCTGAGCCGCTTGATCTTCCAACCCTGGAGCCGCGCGGTTCCGTTTTGGCGGAACTCGAGTTTCAGGGGCAAAACATCCGCATCCTGGGTGCACACCTGGACCTTTCCGGGTTGCGCAGGCGCGATCAGATCAAAGCAATCCTCAAACACTGCGCCCTCCGCCAGAGAATGCCGACCGTGATAATGGGTGACTTCAATCAATGGGGTCGGTTAACCGGTGCTATGCGATCGTTTGGCATGGCGTGGCAGCAGATCACGCCGGGGCCTAGCTATCCTTCAAGTCGCCCAATTGCGCGGCTCGACAGAATTGTTGCCACACCCGACTGGAGCTATCTCGATAGCGGAGTGCACCATAGTGCGGCGGCGGCGGTAGCTTCGGATCATTTGCCAGTCTTCGCTCGCTTACAACTGCCCATTATTTCATCTGGTGCCTATTAATTAGCCATCCTTCACCGTCTACTCTCTGGCTCAGCGGAGATGTATAGGTGGTAAGCGTCTGAATCTGTGGTTTTTCGGATTCTGGCACGGGAATTGCTGCATCTGCGAAGTCGGGATGGGCCCGACATGTAGCAGGGGGCAAAGATGAAGTTCATCATCGCCGTGATTAAACCGTTCAAACTTGACGAAGTCCGCGAAGCGCTTGGCGCTATTGGCGTAGCGGGCATGACCGTGTCCGAAGTCAAAGGATTTGGCCGACAGAAAGGCCAGACCGAAATTTATCGTGGAGCCGAATATTCGACCAACATGCTTCCCAAGGTGAAGCTTGAGATTGCCGCGAGCGACGAAATCGCTGCGCAAGTCGTCGAAACGATCCAACAAACCGCAAACACAGATGCCATCGGCGACGGAAAAGTCTTCGTCTTCGATCTCGCATCGGCAACTCGCATCCGGACCGGTGAAACCGGCGACACGGCATTGTGAGCAAGGGGGCCAAACAAATGAATCGCAAACTCCTTTCACTTTCAACTCTCGGGCTTGGGGCGTTGGCAATCGCGCATCCTGCTCTTGCTGCACCGGCAGCCGAGGCGGTGGCCGCAGTGCCAAAGCCGGGCAACAATGCCTGGATGATGACCTCTACCGTGCTGGTTCTACTCATGATCTTGCCCGGCCTAGCGCTGTTTTATGGCGGCTTGACGCGTTCTAAGAATATGCTGTCGACGATGACACAGATCGGCGCGACTGCCGCCTTGGCTATGCTGGTCTGGGTGATGTGGGGCTTCTCACTCGCCTTCGGATCGACGCAAATCGAGGGTTGGCTTGGCAGCTTCTACAGTACGGGTAGCTACTTCCTTGCTGGAATGAGCGCGGAAACAACCGCAGCGACATTTACAGACGAAGTCATAAGCGAATACGTGTTTGTCAGCTTCCAGATGACCTTTGCTGCTATCACTGCAGCTCTCATCCTGGGTGCCACCGCGGAACGCATGAAGTTCAACGCTGTCATGCTGTTCGTCCCGATCTGGCTGACGATTGTGTATTTTCCAATCGCGCATATGGTGTGGGCAGGTGACGGGCTCTTGTTTGAAGCAGGCGCACTTGATTTCGCGGGCGGCACAGTTGTGCACATCAACGCTGGCGTCTCAGGCCTCGTCCTTGCGTATCTTTTGGGCAAGCGTCGTGGCTATCCGTCAGAGCCAATGCCTCCGCACAGCCTTACGCTGACCATGGTCGGCACAGGCCTGCTATGGGTTGGTTGGTTCGGTTTCAATGCCGGCTCAGCACTTGAAGCTGATGGCTTTGCTGGCCTTGCCATGATCAACACCTTCGTGGCGACGGCAGCTGGCG
The DNA here is from genome assembly GCA_013002295.1 of Altererythrobacter sp. Taxonomy (GTDB): domain Bacteria; phylum Pseudomonadota; class Alphaproteobacteria; order Sphingomonadales; family Sphingomonadaceae; genus Erythrobacter. The sequence continues at coordinate 4,771 of JABDKI010000123.1, read as the reverse complement.
CTCTTACCTGGATGGTGATCGAACGAGCGGCTGGCCACAAAGGCAGTGCCTTGGGTTTCTGCTCTGGCGTGATCGCTGGTCTGGTTGCTGTAACACCTGCTGCTGGTAACAGCGGCCCATTCGGCGCAATCTTGCTCGGCATCGCTTCCTCGGTTGTCTGTTACTTCTTCGTCGCCAAGGTGAAAGCCAAGTTCGGCTATGACGACAGCCTGGATGCATTCGGCATTCACGGCATTGGCGGCATCGTCGGCGCGATCGGAACGGGTCTGGTCTACCAGCCGTTCCTGGGCGGACCTGGCGACGGCTCGACTGGCCTGGGTGCGCAGCTCTGGATCCAGACAGAAGGTGTTCTAGTCACGATCGCTTGGGCTGGAATCGGCACCTTGATCGCAGCCTATGCCGTCAAACTTCTGATCGGCCTGCGGGTTGATGAAGAGACCGAAGTCGACGGGCTCGATATCTCTGAGCATGGAGAACGCGCCTACAACTAAGGGGTGTGTCACGCGAAAAGTGGGAAGCGGTTCTCACTCTTCGCGACACGACCGAGAGAAAACATCAAGTTTGGCGGGGCGGGGAAACCTCTCCTCTCCCTCCTCGACCCGCCTCACCTCGTTCCTCCTGCGAACGAACAAACTGATAAGGGCCGGAGCCAAGCGCTCCGGCCCCTTTTTTGTGTGTGGCACTGAGGACACACCGAAATGTCGTCGGCATGGTTGACGCGATAATAAACTTGCGCCCCGAGGGACTTATGACTCATTTCCTGCCTGTAAATGGGCTAATGGGAGCTAGATCAATGACAACCCCTAATACTTTACGGTTCGCACGTCGCACGGCACTTTTGTGCGGCGCCGCTGCCATGACGGCGGCGATCCCCGCTTTTGCGCAAGATTCTGGAAGCGATGGCGCGGAAGCTCCTGTGATTATTGTCACTGGTACACGTCAGTCCGATCGTTCGGCCGCTGATACGGTTGCACCGGTTGACGTTGTTTCTGGCGCAGAATTGGCCAACCAAGCGGACAGCGATATCGGCAACCTTTTGCGGGTCTCGGTTCCATCCTACAATGTAAACACGCAGCCGATTTCTGACGCGGCAACCTTTATCCGCCCAGCCAACCTGCGCGGTCTTTCGCCAGATAACACTCTCGTTCTGGTCAACGGTAAACGCCAACATCGCGGCGCTGTGATTGCATTCCTTGGCGGCGGTATTTCTGATGGTGCGCAGAGCCCGGATATCTCGGTCATTCCTGCGGTCGCGCTTAAACAGGTTGAAGTCTTGCGCGACGGTGCGTCTTCGCAATACGGGTCTGACGCTATTGCAGGGGTGATGAACTTCATCCTCAAAGACGATACAGATGGCGGCACCATTTCCGCGCGTTATGGTTCTACTTATGAAGGCGACGGCGACAACTACCAGATCGCAGCGAACTTCGGCGTTCCAATCGGCGACAATGGTTTTGCCAATTTCAGTGCTGAGTTTGGCGAAGCCGATGACACCAGCCGCTCGGTCCAGCGTGATGATGCCGCTGCGCTGATTGCTGCCGGTAATACCGCTGTAAATGATCCGGCCCAGGTTTGGGGCCAACCTATATTGAGCGATGATTTCAAATTCTTCGTAAATATGGGATACGAGATTTCCGAAGCGGCAGAACTCTACGCTTTCGGTAACTATGCATCGCGCAACGTCGATGGCGGGTTCTTCTTTCGCAACCCGACAAACCGTGGCGGTGTTTATGAGGGTCCTTTCGTCGATCCTGCGACAGGCCAGCCATTGGATGAATCTCTCGGCGGCGTCCCTTCAATTCGAGTTGGAGATTTGTCGGTAGACACGGCAGGTGACTGCCCAGCAGGTATTCCTCTAACCGCTGGCGGTGGCTTACTGCCAGACCCAACGATACTTTCTCAGGTTACGGGCGATGGTTTCGCCGGTAATTGCTTCTCGTTCATTGAGCTTTTCCCCGGCGGTTTCACCCCGCGCTTTGTCGGTGATATTTCGGACTTCTCGATCGCTGGCGGCGTTCGCGGCGAGCTGTTTGGCGGACTGCGCTATGACTTGAGCTATCGCCACGGGCAAAGCGAATCTGACTTCTTTATTCGCAACACAATCAACGCATCGCTTGGTCCGGCAACACCTACCGAGTTCAATCCGGGCGGTTATATTCAGACAGAGAATATCTTTAACTTTGATCTCGGTTACGAGTTCGATGTTGGCGAAGGTTCGATCTTCGTTGCGGCGGGCGCTGAGTATCGTGATGAGGAATTCACCATTAAAGCAGGTGACCGGGCGTCATTTGAGCTTGGTCCGCTCGCGGCGCCATCGCTTGGCTTCCCGACTGGGCAAGGCTTCTCTTCAAGTTCGAACGGTTTCGGCGGTTTCTCGACCAACAACGCCGGATCAAGCAAGGAAGACAACAAGGCAGCTTACATCGATATCGAGGCTGACTTGATTGAAGAGCTGACGCTGCAGGGTGCAGTTCGTTTCGAAGACACAAAGAGCTTCGGATCGACCACAACCTGGAAAGTAGGCGGCCTATTCCGTGTGACGGACAACCTCCGTATTCGCAGCACCTACTCAACCGGCTTCCACGCTCCGTCGGCGGGTCAAGCGAACGTTACGAATGTGACCACTGCTTTTGTGGGCGGTGTGCTTCGTGACGAAGGCACGTTCCCGCTGCTGAGCCCTGCAGGCCTGATTGCCGCTGATTTTGTTGAGGCATCTACAGGCACACGCCCGACGCTGTCGCCTGAAGAATCGGACAGCTTCACAGTCGGTGTGTCCGCCGATGTGGGCCCAGTTACGGTCACGCTCGACTATTTCAACATCAAGCTGAATGATCGTATCTCGCGTTCTTCGCAGATCGATTTCACCGCAGCACTGCTTAACTTTGCGGCGACTTCCGGCGTAACTGTTACCAGCACTGATACTGCAGGCTTGATCGCGGAACTGGGCACAGCTGGTGCGATTAATCGTGCGGACTTCACCGGTTTTGAAGATCTTGCTTCATTTGCGGTGTTCAACAACGCCTTCGATACGCGCACGCAGGGCCTCGACTTTGTTGCGAACTCAGATCTTGATCTGACCGAGAATGGTCGCACACAAGTGACTTTGGCAGTGAACTATACCAAGACTGATGTCACCGATGCTGATGCCACCATTTCGGCAACGCGTATCCGGCAGCTTGAGGAGAATATCCCTGAGTGGAAAGGCTTCTTGAACTTGACGCATGAAGAGGGTCGTCTCCGCGGATTGTTGCGCGCGAACTACTTCGGCAGCTTCTACGAAGCTCACCTCGACTCAGGCGATCTGCCGATCGAAGCTGGCGCCCGCGTTACCTTTGATGCAGAGCTTGGCTATGAAGTTCTTGACGGTCTCGAGATTTCCGTTGGTGCGCAGAACCTTCTCGACACGTATCCAACGCGTAACCCATTCGCAGGTGTTGCCGGGGCCGAATACACACTGACATCGCCCTTCGGGTTCAACGGTGGCAGCTATTACGTTCGTGCCCGTTTCAACTGGTAATTTCGGTTAAATACTGCTTTTGGAAGGGGCGGCCAGATGGCTGCCCCTTTCTGGTTTGAGAGACGAAAAATGCTTACAATCCGGTCAGCCACGCGAGAAGACATCGCTGCAATTTCTCATCTCATGGAGCGCGCGATCTATGAGCTGCAGAAGGGGTTTCTCTCGCCCGAACAGATCGAATCCTCGCGTGCCGGAATGGGGCTGGACCTTCAGTTGATCGATGATGGCACTTACTTCTGCGTTGAAGACAAAGGGGAACTTGTCGGCTGTGGCGGCTGGTCCCGGCGCGCGACGCTCTATGGCGGCAACCATTCAGCGGGCCGCGATCCGCGCTTGCTCGATCCAGCCAGTGAACGGGCCCGGATCAGAGCGATGTACACGCACCCCGATCACACCAGAAAAGGCATTGGGAGGCTTATCCTCGACACAGCAGAAGCCGCTGCGCGGACTGAGGGGTTTATATCGATTGAGATGGCCGCAACCATGTCAGGCAAGCCGCTATACAGTGCGTGTGGCTACCAGGTCGAAAGCGAATGGCTTGACGAGAATGGAGCTGTGCCTGTGCCACTTGCGACGATGTGGAAACGTTTGGTCTAGGCCATCGCAGCCTTCACAAAGTCTGCACAGCGTTCGCCGATCATGATGCATCCACCCTACAGCGAAAGTGGGAACCGGTTTCGCGCTCGGAAGGGTGGAAGGAAAATCAGAGCATCATCCTGTCGCAGCCTTCACGAAGTCTGCACAGCGTTCGCCGATCATGATGCTCGGCGCATTGGTGTTTCCACTCACGATCTTCGGCATGATCGAAGCGTCCGCGATCCACAATCCATCGATCCCGCGCGCCTTCAGCTGCGTATCCACCACGCTGTCTGCGTCTGAGCCCATGCGGCACGTTCCTACTGGATGATAGACGGTGTCCGCACGGCTGCGGATCAGCTCATCAAGCTCAGCGTCATTGTCCAGGTCGATGGGGTGACGATCGGTTGGTTTGTAGTCGGCCAGCGGCGGGGCATCGACGATCCGGTGCGACAGGCGAACCCCCGCACGCATTACCGCCATATCGCGTTCATCATCCAGGAAATTGGGATCGATCCGCGGCGCGTCGGCTGCGTTGGCCGAATTCAGTCTTACTGTGCCGCGGCTCTCGGGGCGCAAAGCGCAGGCGTGGAGAGAAAAGCCGTGTCCGTTCACTTTCTCGCGACCATGATCCTCAAGTACAGCGGGCACAAAGTGCCATTGCACGTCCGGAGCCGG
>JABDKI010000101.1 GCA_013002295.1 Altererythrobacter sp. | reverse complement strand
GGATTGTCCAATCTTCGCGCGCATCACCCGGCGCGAACACCGCTTTCTCTGCGAACTGCACCCGGCCTTCTGTGTTGACGTAGGTCCCGTCTTTCTCGGCGTAGGAGGCTGCAGGTAGGATGATATCCGCCGCATGCGCGCCTTTGTCACCATGGTGGCCGATATAGACCTTCAAGGCATCGGCGTAGGGTTCGAAATTCATCTCGTCCGCGCCTAGGCTCAGGACCACTTTGGGCGAAGCCGCTGCTATATCCTTCATGCCGCCCTTTTGCGCGAAGCCGAGAATAAGACCGCCCATGCGCGCGGCAGAGAAATGCAGCACGTTGAAGCCGTTCCAGCCATCGCGGACAACCTTCAGTTGCTCTGCTGCTGCGAGGCCCGCATGGAGCGCGCCCTTGGCCAGCGCCGCACCGCCCATGATAATGGCGGGGCGCTCTGCTTCGTGGAAATGCTCGACCAGATCGCTCGGCAGGTTCGACAACACCGAAAGATCCGCGCCCAGGAAGGTTGCGTGGAAAGTGGTTTCCCACTCAGGGCCAATCACATAGACCTTCGCGCCGTTCTTCACTGCCTTGCGCAAGCGGACATTCACCGATGGCGCTTCCCAGCGAACATGGCTGCCCACGATCAGAATCGCATCGGCGGTTTCGATACCGGCCAGAGTTGAATTGAAGTTCACAGCCGAAAGGTTCGACACGTCATAGTCCATGCCAGTCTGGCGGCCCTCGATCAGGGTCGATCCGCAAGCCTTGAGCAGCGATTTGGCGGCAAACATCGTCTCACAATCGACCATGTCGCCAGCGACCGCCGCGATCGAGGACTTATCGCCCTTCAGCTGCTTCGCGATTGCCTTGAACGCTTCTTCCCACGTCGCGGGCTTCAATCCGCCACGCTTGCGCATGAAGACCTTGTCCAGACGGCGTTTGGTCAGGCCATCGACCTGATAGCGCGCCTTGTCCGAAATCCACTCTTCATTGACGTCGTCATTGATCCGCGGAAGCGCGCGCATGACTTCGCGGCCACGACTGTCCAAGCGAATATTCGCGCCAACCGCATCCGAAACATCGATGCTGAGCGTCTTCTTCAGCTCCCACGGCCGCGCTTCGAACGCGTAAGGGCGTGATGTCAGCGCACCGACCGGGCACAGGTCGATCACATTGGCGCTCATTTCGTGCGCCGCCGCCTGCTCCAGATAGGTGGTGATCTGCATATCCTCGCCGCGATAAAGCGCGCCGATCTCGTCCACGCCCGCGATTTCTTCGCTGAAACGCACGCAGCGGGTGCAATGGATGCAGCGGGTCATGATCGTCTTGATCAGCGGGCCCATATTCTTCTCAGTTACTGCGCGCTTGTTTTCTTCATAGCGCGAGCCGCCACGGCCATAGGCCACCGCCTGATCCTGCAAGTCACATTCGCCGCCCTGATCACATATCGGGCAATCGAGCGGGTGATTGATGAGGAGAAATTCCATCACGCCTTCGCGCGCGGTTTTCACCATCGGCGTGTCGGTGCGGATTTCCTGACCTTCTTGGGCAGGCAATGCGCAACTCGCCTGCGGCTTGGGTGGCCCCGGCTTCACTTCCACCAGGCACATCCGGCAGTTACCGGCTATACTTAAGCGTTCGTGGTAACAGAAACGCGGGATTTCCTTGCCCGCAAGCTCCGCCGCCTGAAGGACAGTTGCGCCTTCGGGGACTTCGATTTCCTGTCCGTCTACGGTGACCTTAGGCATTACTCAGCGGCCTCCCGGAACTTTGCATTGTGCTCTTCAATCCGGCGCTCCAGCTCTGGGCGGAAGTGGCGGATCAGGCCCTGGATCGGCCATGCTGCTGCATCGCCCAGCGCGCAGATTGTGTGGCCTTCGACCTGCTTGGTCACCTGCTGCAGCATGTCGATTTCCTCGATTGCTGCGTCGCCTGTGCGCAGACGCTCCATCATGCGCCACATCCAGCCTGTGCCTTCACGGCATGGCGTGCACTGGCCGCAGCTCTCATGTTTGTAGAAGTACGAAAGGCGCGAAATCGCACGAACGATATCGGTGGATTTGTCCATCACGATCACGGCCGCAGTGCCTAGGCCAGAGCCAAGTTCGCGCAGCCCGTCAAAGTCCATCGGCGCGTCCATGATTTCCTTCGCAGGAACCAGTGGAACCGAGGAACCGCCCGGGATCACCGCCATTAGGTTATCCCAACCGCCAGTAATACCGCCACAATGCTTCTCGATCAGCTCGCGGAAAGGGATACTCATAGCCTCCTCGACCACACAGGGCTTTTCAACATGCCCGCTGATCTGGAACAGCTTGGTGCCCTTGTTATTGTCGCGCCCGAAGCTGTTGAACCAGCTTGCGCCGCGCCGCAGGATCGTTGGCACGACTGCTATGGACTCGACATTGTTGACCGTGGTCGGGCAGCCATAAAGGCCCGCACCCGCCGGGAATGGTGGTTTAAGGCGCGGTTGGCCCTTCTTGCCTTCCAGGCTCTCGATCATCGCGGTTTCTTCACCGCAGATATACGCGCCGGCGCCGCGGTGCATGAACACATCGAAGTCATAGCCTGAACCGCTGGCGTTTTTACCGATCAAACCAGCGTCGTAGGCTTCGTCGATCGCGGCCTGCAGCGTCTCAGCCTCGCGGATATATTCGCCGCGAATGTAGATATAGGCCGCACGCGCGCGCATCGCAAAACCCGCGACCAGCGCGCCTTCGATCAGCTTGTGCGGATCGTGGCGGATAATCTCGCGGTCCTTGCATGAACCCGGTTCGGATTCGTCAGCATTGATCACGAGGAAGCTGGGCCGACCGTCCCTCGATTCCTTCGGCATGAAGGACCACTTCAGGCCAGTGGGAAAGCCTGCCCCGCCCCGCCCGCGAAGACCAGAATCCTTGATCTCTTCAATGATCGCTTCCTGCCCACGCTCGAGCAGCTTCTTGGTATTGTCCCAATCGCCACGCGCCTGCGCAGCGGCAAGGTTCCACGGCTGGTAGCCATAGACATTGGCAAAGATGCGATCCTTATCAGCCAGCATCGCGATGATCCTTTTTTGCGGCGCGCAATTGACGCAGCGTCAGCACTTGAAACAGCAGCCCCATGGCCATGAGCGATATTCCCAGCGGGCGCTCACCAGTCGCAGCAAGATATGCTCCCGCCCCAAAGCCAACGAGGCCAGCAATCATCAAGGCAAGAGTGCCGCCGTTCATGCTCGCAACGCCCGTATGTAGCCGATCACAAAGAACGCGATGATTGCGACAACAACGCCGGCTACCTTCGCCCAAAGCGACTCAATGCCCGCTTCTTGCAAACCATAACTTGCCAGCATTCCGACAACGACTGCGAGAACGGGTGTGATGTACTTACTCATCACCAATCCCCCCGGTAATCGTGATTGGAATCGACCATCTCTTTGAGATTGCTCAGCGTATTGGCAGGCTCAGACGTATGACGGCCGGGTTCTTGCGTGCCCGTCTTGGGCAGCTCGCCTTTCGCCAGTGCATCAAGCACAGCATCGAGCCGCTCCGGCGTCAGGTCTTCGTAATTGTCATCATTGATCTGGACCATTGGTGCGGTCGCGCAATTGCCCATGCATTCAACTTCGGTCAGCGTCCAAAGGCCATCCTCGGACACTTCACCCTTCTTCATGCCTCGGCTTTTGCAGGTTTCGAACAGGCCATCCGAACCACGCAGCATGCACGGCGTCGTGCCGCAAACCTGCACGTGGTACTTCCCGACCGGCTTCATATTGTACATGAAATAGAAAGTCGCGACTTCGAGCACGCGGATTACCGGCATGTCGAGATAGGTCGCGACATATTCGATCACTGGTAGCGGCAGCCAGCCCTGCGTATCGGTCTCCTCGCCCACCTGACGCTGCGCCAGATCGAGCAGCGGCATCACCGCCGATTTCTGGCGCCCATCGGGGTATTTGGCGATGTGCCAATCGGCCTTCTTGCGGTTTTCGTCCGTGAAGGCGAATTGGCCCCAGCGATCGCGCAGTTCGGGCGTATCGGGTGCGGGAGTACGGTCAGCCATTGGTAGCCTCCGTAGGCTTATCGCTCAAAAGCTTGGCTTCTTGATTCTTCCGATAGATCAGTAGACCAAGGAATGGCAGCCACAGGATTGAGGCGGCAAAAAATACATCTTGCGATACAAGTTCTAGGAAACGCAAAACCAAAACGGTTGCGAACATTCCAAAGCCAGCGCCGATGACAATATCAATGAAGTTTACACGATCACTCACCGGTCACACTCCCCGAATACGACATCGATTGCGCCGAGGATTGCGGTGGCATCCGGCAGCATGTGGCCCTTGCTCATCATATCCATCGCTTGCAGGTGCGAAAACGCAGTCGGGCGGATCTTGCAGCGATAGGGCTTGTTGGTGCCGTCGCTGACCAGATAGACGCCAAACTCGCCCTTGGGGCTTTCCGTCGCCACATAAACTTCGCCCTCGGGCACGTGGAAGCCTTCAGTGTAAAGCTTGAAGTGGTGGATCAGCGCTTCCATCGATTGCTTCATCTCGCCGCGCTTGGGCGGTGATACCTTGCCATCGTCGCTCGCAATCGGCCCCTCGGGCATTTCCGCGAGACACTGCTTGATGATCTTGGCGCTTTCGTAGATTTCCTTCACGCGCACCATGAAGCGGTCATAGCAGTCCGAATTGGTGCCGACGGGAATGTCGAATTCCATCCGGTCATAGACATCGTAAGGCTGCGACTTGCGCAAATCCCACGGAATGCCCGCCGCGCGGATCATCGGGCCGCTAAAGCCCCATGCCAGCGCATCTTCGCGGCTGACTACGGCGATATCGACATTGCGCTGTTTGAAGATGCGGTTGTCCATCACCAGGCTCATCGCATCTTCGAATAGCGGGAAGAACCGCCCGTTTAGCCATTCACCGATGTCGACCAGCAGCTTCTCCGGCACATCCTGATGAACGCCGCCGGGGCGATACCAGGCCATGTGCATCCGTGCGCCGGACGCGCGCTCGAAAAAGTTCAGGCAATCCTCGCGCAGGTCCATGATCCACAGGTTCGGAGTAAATGCACCCACGTCCAGGATATGTGCGCCCATATTGAGCATGTGGTTGCAGATGCGGGTCAGCTCCGCGAACAGCACGCGCAGATATTGCGCCCGCTCCGGCACCTCCAGATTGATCAGCTTCTCGATCGCCAGGACGTAACTGTATTCCTGAGCCAGCGGAGAGCAGTAATCGAGGCGGTCAAAATATGGCAGCGCCTGAAGGTACGTCTTATGCTCGATCAGCTTTTCCGTGCCGCGGTGGAGCAGGCCGACATGCGGGTCGATCCGCTCGACCACTTCACCGTCCAACTCCATTACCATGCGCAACACGCCGTGCGCGGCCGGATGCTGAGGCCCGAAGTTGATCGTGTAATTGGTGATGACTTCATCACCGGTGGTGGGCGATTGTTCGAGTTGGACGCTCATGATTTGCCCTCCTCTTCTGCCTTTTCGTCGCCTGGAAGCACGTAGTCAGAGCCTTCCCAGGGCGAAAGGAAATCAAACTGGCGCAAATCCTGCGCAAGCTCGACCGGTTCGTAAACCACGCGCTTCTCCTCTTCGGAATAGCGCAGTTCGGTATAGCCAGTGAGCGGGAAGTCCTTGCGGAAAGGATGCCCTTCGAAGCCGTAATCGGTCAGGATACGGCGCAGGTCGGGATTACCCACAAAGGTCACTCCATAAAGGTCGAACACTTCGCGCTCCAGCCATCCTGCGTTGGGCCACAGCGTAGTGATCGTAGGAACAGGCGTTGCTTCGTCAGTCGATAGCTTCACCATTACGCGGTGGTTCTTGGTCACGCTGAGAAGCATGTAGACGACTTCGAAACGCTCATCGCGTTCCGGATAATCGACGCCTGCGATTTCCATCATCTGCTGATATTCGTGATCATCACGCAGCAGCTTGAGCGCATTCTCGATTGCGTCACGCTTGACGGTTATAACAATCTCGCCGTGCTCTTCCTTCGAAGTAAGCACCATATCGCCCAACGCCTTGACGAGCGTATCACGCACGCCTTCGTTGGATGAAATCTTAGGGGCGGAATGAAGAACAGCCATCTTAGCGCTCAATCGTCCCTGCGCGGCGGATCTTCCGCTGCAACTGCATCACACCGTAAAGCAGCGCTTCAGCAGTTGGCGGGCATCCCGGCACATAGATATCGACCGGCACGATCCGGTCGCAGCCGCGAACGACGCTGTAGGAATAGTGGTAATAGCCGCCGCCATTGGCGCAGCTGCCCATGCTGATCACATATTTGGGATCAGACATCTGGTCGTAAACCTTGCGCAGCGCAGGTGCCATTTTGTTGCACAGCGTGCCGGCAACAATCATCAGGTCAGACTGGCGCGGTGATGCACGCGGCGCGGCGCCAAAGCGCTCCATATCATAGCGCGGCATATTGGCGTGGATCATTTCCACCGCGCAGCAGGCCAAGCCGAAGGTCATCCACCACAGGCTGCCGGTGCGCGCCCATTGGAACACGTCCTCGGTCGAGGCCACCAGGAAGCCCTTGTCATTGACCTCGGTTTGCAGCGCCTCGAAGTAATCCTTGTCAGGCGTGCGTACTTCGCCGCCCTTGGCGGTTGGCATCATCCCCGCCGCCTCGGCTGCGCTGATAGGCGCGGTCGGCGGCGTGATGATCGTGCTGTTGCTAGAAGTGCTCATTCCCAGTCCAGAGCTCCCTTCTTCCATTCATACGCAAGGCCGATGGCCAGGATGCCGAGGAATACCATCATGCCGATCCAGCCAACCCAGCCTGTTTCGCCCAGGCTTACCGCCCACGGGAAAAGGAAAGCGGCTTCAAGGTCAAAGATGATGAAGCTGATCGCGACGAGATAGAAGCGTACGTCAAACTGGCTCCGCGCGTCATCGAATGCAGGAAAGCCGCATTCATATTCGCTGAGCTTTTCCGCATCGGGATTGTGCGCACCCGTCAGGCGTGAAACGCCCATGGGTAGAAACACAAACGCCGCGGACAAACCGAGCGCGATAAAGATGAAGATCAGTATCGGAAGATACTGGCCCAGATACTGGCTGCTTTCGACCACGGTGAATCCTGTCGCTGCAAAGTCGCGCCCGCCTCTAAGCCCCTCAATGCGAAGGTGCAAGGGCGGGAATCGTGTAATTCATAGCACTTGCGTTGCGCTAAGGTAAATCTGTGGGGATTACTGCGCCGGGGATGCGAGTGGCAGGCGACGAATTTGGGTCGGCAAAGCTTCCATGCCTTCTTTCAATTCGCCTTCAATATAGCGGTCCCATTGGCCATTACCGACATAGATCAGCGCGTCGCCATCGATACTCCCCGACAGCGGCTCGGTCCATTCGCTGTGTGCTTGCTCGAGTATGCGATGGCCGACGACCCGCATGCCATTCTCTGAGAGTTCGAATGCGCTGATCCGCATAGGTGATGTGCCGTTCTGCACGGCGATCAACTCGTTTCCATAGCGCCAAAGCCCATCGACCCCGTCCAGGATCACCGGAATATCGCTGGCTAGCCGCGACACTTGACGCGTTTCGAGATCGATGATGGCAATGCCATAGCGATAGTCACTGACGTAAAGCTTGGTGTTGTCCGCGCTGGTCGCGAGGCCTTGCGGAGAACGGAATGTGCCGGGCGGAACGAGGGTTTGAAGAGCTTCGTCTTCGAATGTCGCGAAATACACGCCACCGCCAAGCGGATCGCTGGTGAACAACGCGCCATCGGCCGCAAGGTGCAAATCCGATACCGTCACGCCTTCCGGAGCTTTGATGTAGAGCGTGTCGTCGAGATTGCCCGTCAGTCCGATCAAGCCGACAAACAATTCCTGCTTGTCTTTCGAGCCATCAACGTTTGCTGATGCAACCCACCCAGTTGCGCGATTTGCGTCTGTTGCAAAGCCGGACAGATCATTTGCCATAGGGAGGTTCAGCGCAATCCAATTGCCGCCCGGACCCGGGCCGTAGATTGCTTTCTTACTGACTGAGGTAACACCGACGCTGCCGTCCCTAGCTAAAGGCACAACATCTTCTACCAACCCCGCTTCAGCCGGAACCGTCGCCAAAACCTCGCTCGCTTCGATCACTTCGCCTTCAGCAAGCAAGCGTTCCGCGATGCGCCCAGGATCAACACCTTCGAGCAGTTTCGGAATCTGCTGCCGAGCGACATCGCTGAAGACATAACCGCGATCATACAGCCACTCGAGCGTCTCCATGACTTTCTCGATCTCGCCTGCCGCAAGCAGTGGCTGCAACATCCGCAAGCGCAGGTTTCCGCTATCGGGAAAATCGCGCGCGAGTTGTTCCAAGCCTTCTACATCGCGAATTTGGCCGGTCGATTCATCGACCGCGCGCCACACGGGCGCATCACTTCCCAAGACAGGGGAAGCGAAGACTAGCGCAAAACCTGCCGCGAGAGCTCGCAGCATCACTTCATCATCTGAGCGATAGCCTTGTCAGTTGCCTTGCCATAGGGCGGCTTGAACCCGCCCAGCTTGGCAATGTCGATCTTTGGCTGGTGATAGATCGCACGCGCGTGACTAAACTCTCTAAAACCTTCGATCGCGTGGTAGCTGCCCATGCCCGATGGCCCGACCCCGCCGAACGGCAGATCCTCCATCGAAACGTGGAAGATCACGTCGTTGGTCGTCACGCCGCCAGAGATCGTTTTGGTCAACACCCGTTCCTGCTCTGCCTTGTCCTGCCCGAAGTAGTAGAGGCCAAGCGGGCGATCATTCTCGTTCACATAGTCAACCGCTTCGTCGATCTGGCTATAGGTTTTGACCGGCAACAGCGGGCCGAAAATCTCTTCCTGCATCACTGCCATTTCATCGGTAACATTGCGCAGAATGTTGAGCGGCATCTTGCGTTGGTTAGCATTGCTGAAGTCTTCCCCGCCCGGATTGACTTCGATCACCTCTGCGCCCTTGTCACGGGCATCCTCAACAAGGCCTTGCAGGCGCTCAAAGTGCCGATCGCTAACGATCGAGGCATAGTCATCATTCTCCAGCAAAGTCGGATACATATTGTGCACGCCCTGGGTGACGCCGGCGATGGCTTCTTCTTCCTTGTCATGCGGGACATACATGTAATCAGGTGAGAGGCAGATCTGGCCTGCGTTCATCATCTTGCCCAGCGCAATGCGTTCACCAGCCTTGGCGAAGTCTGCGCTGCGCCCCATGAACACGGGTGATTTGCCGCCGAGTTCGAGCGTTACCGGCACGAGATTGGCAGACGCTGCCTCCATCACGCGGCGGCCGGTCGGGGTCGAGCCTGTAAATACCAGGTGGTCGAATGGTAGAGAGGAGAACGCGGCTGCCACTTCTGGCCCGCCTGTGACCACTGCCAACTCATCCTCAGTGAAATACTCTTTCACCAATTCCTTCATCAGCAGTGAGGTGCGCTCGGTAAACTCGCTCGGCTTGATCATTGCGCGGTTGCCCGCTGCGAAAATCTGCATCAGCGGCGCGAACGCCAGATTGACCGGGAAATTCCACGGGCTGAGGATGCCAATCACTCCCTTTGGCTCATAGCGAACTTCGGCTTTCGCACCGAGCAGACCTAATGGGAACTGCACCGGGCGTTTCTCAACACGCGCCCATTTGTCCATATTCTTCAGCGCATGTTTGCCCGCACCGACTGTCGCGGCAATGTCCGTGATCATCGATTGCTGCATGCTGCGGCTACCGAAGTCGGCACTCATCGTCTTCGCAAAATCCTCACCGTTCTCTTTCAGCAGCGCCATGGCCCGTTTGATCCGGTCCTTCCGCATGCTCATCGGTTCAGGGCGCGATTGCGTGAATGCAGCGCGTTGCAGTTTGAGGATGCGTTCCTGTTCCTGGCGAAGATCGTCGGCCATTTTTCTCTCCCGGCTATTCTCTCAGCGCAATCGGGCTGATGCGTTTTGAATTGCTATCTTTATTCGCCTAGCGCGCGCACCAAGGCAAGCTAATACGTATTTCCGATAGCCTACGGTTTGCCTTTGCCGCATTGCAGCATTAGATCGCAGAGCGAATCTTCCCCTCTCCCGAACGAGGAACATGACATGTCCCAGTTTTCCGCCGCCGATCCAGTCGTCATCTTGAGCTATGCCCGCACGCCGATGGGCGGAATGCAAGGCGCGTTGTCCGATGTGTCCGCAACCGATCTTGGCGCAACAGCTGTGAAGGCGGCGGTCGAGCGTTCAGGCGTGGCACCGGAGAAGTTCGACCGTTCCTATATGGGCTGCGTGCTTCCAGCTGGACTGGGTCAGGCCCCTGCCCGCCAAGCGACATTGAAGGCGGGTCTGCCAAAGTCCGTGCAAGCGACCACTGTGAACAAAGTCTGTGGCAGCGGCATGCAAACCGTAATCATGGGTGCAGAGGCGCTGGCCAGTGGCACAATCGACTATGTGATCGCCGGCGGCATGGAGAGCATGACCAATGCGCCATACTTGCTGCAAAAGCATCGCTCTGGCGCCCGCATCGGCCATGACACCGCCTATGACCACATGTTCCTGGACGGCCTGGAAGATGCCTATGACGCAGGCCGCGCGATGGGCACCTTTGCTCAGGATACTGCAGACGAATACCAGCTGACCCGCGAAGACATGGACGGTTATTCGATTGAATCGCTCCGCCGCGCTAACGAAGCGATTGCAAGCGGTGCCTTCGCTGACGAGGTTGTCCCGGTCACATTTGCAACCCGCAAAGGCGACGTAACCGTCGAAACTGACGAACAGCCCGGACGCGGCATGCCGAACAAGATCCCGAATCTGCGCCCTGCCTTCGCCAAAGACG
Source organism: Altererythrobacter sp. (assembly GCA_013002295.1). Lineage (GTDB taxonomy): Bacteria > Pseudomonadota > Alphaproteobacteria > Sphingomonadales > Sphingomonadaceae > Erythrobacter. The sequence goes on along the minus strand of JABDKI010000101.1, from coordinate 6,649 downwards.
GAACAATCACGGCGGCCACTTCCAGTTCGATCTCTGATGGCGCTGCTGCGGTTGTTCTCACTCGCGAGAGCGTAGCCAAAGAAAACGGGCAGGAGCCCGTGGCAAAGATCGTGGCGCTCGCTGCTCACGCGCAAGAACCGAAGGATTTCACCGTCGCTCCCGTAGGTGCGATCACAAAGGTGTTGGAGCGCGCAGGTTGGTCAACCGCCGATGTGGAACTGTGGGAAGTCAACGAAGCCTTCGCATGTGTCGCCATGTTCGCGATGCGTGACATCGGCATCCCGCATGAGAAGATCAATGTGAACGGCGGCGCGACTGCACTGGGCCACCCGATCGGTGCATCAGGCACACGTATAATCGTAACGCTGCTCAATGCGCTTAAGAAACAGGGCAAGAATCGCGGCGTTGCCTCACTTTGCATCGGTGGTGGCGAAGCTACGGCAATCGCAGTCGAACTCGCCTAATCCGGCCTAGTTTGGACACTTGCGAAACTGTGGTATCCCCTCGCTCACGACAAGTGATCGAGGGGTTTTCGCTTTGAGAATTGCAGTTTCCATCGTCGTTTTGGCAGCGCTTTCTGCTTGTGAACCAGCGACGCCACCATCGAAAGAAGAAACCGCTGAGATTGTTGAGGAAGCGGCAATTTCGATTATGCAGCCGGGGCTTTACTCCGTTGGTGACGAGACAACTGACTATGGCACAACCCGCCTCAATGAAGACGGCACTTACATCGACTATGACGAGGACGACAAAGTTGTCGGCGGCGGCACATGGCGCACTACCGGAGAACTGCTTTGCTTTGATCCTGAAGGCAATGCGGAAGAAGAGCAGGAAAACTGCTGGACCAATGAACCGGATGGCGATGATGGCAGCTTCCGCACCACGCGTGATGATGGTTCACAAAACTATCTAGTGACGCCAATCGCTGAGGAAGCCAATGACGCGTCAACGGCCGCTGCCGAATAGCCCCATCTAAGGCGCGCCTGTCCCCCAAAGGCGTACTTCCGGCACCCAACCAGTGCGTCCTTCAACATCAAACTCACACCAGCCCGAGTTGCAAGCGCCAAGTTTGCCAACGACCCCTGGCTCGACATTCCATTTGAGACTGGCCTGTTCGGAAGCCCCGTCGCGCAACGCGACAAGGCCTTCGCCAATCACCAGCGCGGTACGCTCTCGGCTCAACAAGCTCGAGGCCATCCAGCCACGCGTACCCTCCGGGTCTTCGACCAGGCGCCAACTTTCCTGCACACGAACAACCCTTATCGGCAGGCCGCGCCGCTTGTAGACCCACTCAATCGGAAAATCGCGGCTTGGCCCCACTCGCATCCGCACTTCGGGCGAGGCGATTGAGGCCCAATAAGGTACTTCGCTATCCTGCGCGCTGGTTGGTGTGAAGGCACCCAGCCCGATTGTGATTACAAGAATGGACAGAAGCCAGCGCATACGCATTCCATACAGCTTCTTTGCACCTCGATTCAAGATGATGCGGATCACTACTTGACCGTTTGCCACTGCTGCGATTAGCGCCGAATACATGCCTAGCGATCCCAGCAAACCGATCAAACCAATCGATCACACCCCACGCGTTATCGTGACGCGCCACTTGATGCCGTCGGTTGAGGCACGAATGGGTGAGTTATTTGAAGCCGAACTCAACAGCACCGACACGCCTTTCACTCGCGAACAACTGATTTCGGCAATGCAAAGAGCAGATGTTCTGGTGCCTACTGTTACGGACCGGATCGATGCCGACATGATCGCGCAAGCTGGCGATCAATTGAAACTGATCGCAAGCTTCGGTTCGGGCACGGATCATATCGACCTTGAGGCCGCTCGGGCGGCCAAGATCATTGTAACCAACACGCCCGGCGTATTCACGGATGATACCGCAGATATAGCTATGGCCGGGATCATCGGTGTCCCAAGGCGAATTCGCGAAGGCGTTGGCCTGGTGCGCAGCGGCAAATGGACCGGATGGGCGCCGTCCGGCATGCTTGGCCGCAAGCTGGGGGGCAAAGTGCTTGGGATCATTGGCATGGGCCGGATTGGACAGGCTGTAGCGCACCGGTCGCGCGCCTTTGGCATGGAAATCGCCTATTACAATCGCAAACCCTTGCCCGAAGCTGTCGAGCGAATGTTGGCCGCACGCTATGTGCCAGATATAGATGCGTTGGTGGCCGAGGCGGATATCCTGACCCTGCATTGCCCGATGGCAGAGGACACGCGCGGCATGATCGATGCGCGGCGCATTGCATTGATGAAGCCTGGCTCCTCAATCATCAACACAGCGCGCGGTGAACTGATCGATCAGGAGGCGCTGATATCAGCGCTGGAAAGCGGGCATCTGGCAGGAGCGGGGCTCGATGTGTACCCAGATGAGCCCAATGTTGATCGGCGTTTACTCAAGATCCCCAACGTTATGACATTACCACATATTGGCAGCGCAACCGCCGAAGGTCGCGAAGCTTCCGGCGAAAAGGTCATCGCCAATATCCGCTTTTGGATGGACGGACATCGCCCTCCGGATCAGGTGCTAATAGGCTTATAAGTGTCGCTTGTGCGTTTCGTGCTTGCGTTGGCGTGTTAGTCAATTAGGACACGGCTCATGGACGAATTTACCGCACAGATTGAAGCACTCGAACACCAATTCATGCGTAGCTGGATGAACCGTGATCGCAACGGTATGAAATCGCTCGCCGCTGGCGATTTTGTGTTTCTGCTAGGCGCTCAGACTTCCGCGATTCTCGACCGCCCCAGCTGGCTGGAAGCGGCGACCACGCGTTTTCAACTCTCAGCCTATCGTTTCAAAGACCTGTACGTCCGCCGCCACAAGAAGATGGCGGTCTTTGCAGCACGCATGTCTGTCGAAGCACGCATTGGCACTGAAAAGCTGGAAGGTGACGTGTGGATTACCGACCTTTGGCAGCGGGGCCGCTTGCGGCGCAAATGGAAGCTGGTTGAACGAACAATGTCACGCCCGGATACGAACGAGAACCTGCCGGGACTCATCCGCGAAATGCAGCTCTGGCGGTAAGCGGCTAGAGCGATCTTTTTAATCGGGTCAATCTCGGCCAGCTCCTGAGCTGCCCTCTCAGCAATGTCGATTCGCCAAAGCTCGAAGCGACAGGTCCGATTGGCTAAAGGTTCTCGGCTTGAGGCATTCCCAGAACATGGAAGCCACCGTCGACCCGGATATTCTCTCCGGTCGTGCAGGCCCCGGCGTCTGAACACAGATAAACAGCTGTTCCACCTACCGCCTCCAGCGTCGCATTGCTGCGCAGCGGCGCGTTGGCGTCGGTGTGCTTGAATGTCCGTCTTGCACCACCAATCGCTGATCCGGCCAGTGTTTTCATGGGCCCGGGACTGATAACGTTGACCCGAATACCCTCTGGGCCAAGATCGTTGGCCAGATAACGCGCCGCCGCTTCCAATGCAGCTTTGGCCACGCCCATGACGTTGTAATTCGGAGTTACACGGTTCGATCCCATGTAACTCAGCGTCAGCAGGGTGCCGCCATGCTCAGCCATCATAGGATGCGCGCGGCGCGCCACCTCGATGAAGCTGTACGCGGATATGTCGAGCGAGTTCTTGAAGTTCGCGCGGCTCGTATCCAGAATGCGTCCGGTCAATTCAGACTTGTCAGAATAGGCAATCGCGTGGACCACGAAATCCAGACGTTCCCAGCGCTTTTGCAGCGCCTCGAATGCTGCATCGAGTGAAGCGTCGTCGGTGACGTCGACGTCGAGCATGAAGTCCGAGCCAACACTTTCTGCAAGGGGCGCCAACCGCTTGCCAAACGCTTCGCCTTGGTACGTAAAGGCCAGCTCTGCTCCGGCTTCGGCACAAGCCTTGGCAATGCCCCATGCGATCGACCGATCATTGGCGACGCCCATCACGAGGCCGCGTTTTCCGTCAAGCACACCCATGTCCAATACCTCCGCCTTCGGGCTTCAAAACCCTCGCTAGAATTCTAACCGTAGAACTTCGAGAGCAGCATCGAACCATTCGTGCCGCCAAATCCGAATGAATTGGTCATCACCGTATCGAGCCCGGCATTCTCCACCAGTTCAGTGGCAATCTCTTCAGGTTTCAGCGCCGGATCGAGCGTTTCCACATTGATCGACGGAATGATGAAGTCGTGCTCCAATGCGAGCAGGCAATAGGCCGCCTCTTGTGCACCGGTCGCGCCCTGACTGTGGCCTGTCATTGACTTGGTCGAGCTGACCGGCGGAGTTGAGCCTTCTCCGAAGACCCTCCGCACCGCTTCAATCTCACCCACGTCGCCAACCGGCGTCGAAGTGCCATGCGCGTTGATATAGCTGACCTCGCGATCTTCACTAAGCGTTCTGAGCGCACCGCGCATTGCCCGCTCACCGCCCTCGCCCGAAGGCGCAACCATGTCGGCACCGTCTGACGTCGCGCCGAAGCCGGTCACTTCTGCGTATATTTTCGCGCCGCGCGCCTGCGCATGTTCAAGGCTTTCCAATACCAGGATGGCGCCGCCGCCGCCGATCACAAAACCATCGCGATCGGCATCAAAGGCACGGGAAGCACGTTCAGGTGTGTCGTTATACTTGCTCGACATGGCGCCCATCGCATCGAACAGGCAGGACAGCGTCCAGTCCAACTCCTCACCGCCGCCGCCGAACATCACATCTTGTAGACCCAGCGCGATCTGCTGCGCAGCCATGCCGATGCAGTGCAACGATGTGGAGCAGGCAGACGTAATCGAGAAATTCATGCCCTTGATCTGATAGGCTGTCGCCAGATTGGCGCTGACCGTTGAAGACATGGTTTTCGGTACTGCGAAAGGACCGATGCGCTTTGTTGCACCGGTTTTCAGCACCGTCTGATGCGCCGCCAGCATTGCCGATGTCGACGGACCACCCGAACCGGCAATCACACCGGTCATCGGGTTGATAACGTCATTTTCCTCAAGGCCTGCATCCGCGATTGCCTGCCCCATTGCGATATGTGCATAGGCCGCCCCAGGCCCCATGAAGCGAAGCGTGCGCTTGTCCACATGCTCGGTCAGATCGAGGTCAATCGCCCCGGCAATTTGCGAACGGAAGCCGTGCTCGGCCATATCTTCATTAAATGATATGCCGGACTTGCCAGCCTTCAATGAAGACAGCACTTCGGCTGCATTATTGCCAATCGAGGATACGATCCCCAGCCCTGTTATAACGACGCGACGCATGGTATCCTTTCCGCCTCTGGCCCGATTAGGCTTCAGAGAGAGCGACTTTCATATCTTTAACTTGATAGATGGTCTCACCATCGGCTTCAACGCGGCCATCAGCCACACCCATCGTCAAACGGCGGGTCTGCACAGCCTTAGTGAAATCGACATAATAGGTGAGCATCTTGCGGTCAGGCCGCACCATGCCAGTCAGCTTCACCTCGCCAACGCCGAGTGCATAGCCGCGCCCCTTCCAACCGCGCCAACCGAGGTTGAAGCCGGTCAGCTGCCAAAGACCATCCAATCCAAGACAGCCCGGCATGATCGGGTTTCCGGGAAAGTGGCAATCGAAGAACCAAAGCTCTGGTGTGATATCAAATTCTGCCACCACGTGGCCCTTGCCATGCGGGCCGCCTTCGCCGGAAATGTCGGTGATACGGTCCATCATCAGCATTGGCGGGGCGGGCAATTGTGCATTGCCGGGGCCGAACAACTCACCGCGTGAGCATTTCAACAGATCTTCTTTGTCAAAACTGGTTGGAAAATCGGTCATCCGCGGCGGTACTCCTCACCTATTGCCCCAAGAGTGATAGCAGCGCCTAGCACCCTGCTTTGCAGAGGAAAAGGGCGCGCAGATGCGTGATTGGTGATTGATCTCACCCTGCGAAGCTTACTTGAGCGCGCAGCCGGTGATCTCGCCTTCTGCAGGCCGAGTGTCAGCCCGTTCAAATCGTGCGAAGTAGCCTCGAATGTCGGGTTTCTCCAGAAACTCTACGAGCTGATAGCCGACCGCTTCGAACTCGCAGGACAGGAGCAATGGCGGTATGCCATGCTGATCAGTGGGACGATCCGTGTCGACCACAATCACCTGGCCGCCTTCCGCCAAGGCAGGCCAGAGCCGCCAAAGAAAGGCGTAGGGCTCGCTAACTTCGTGATACATATGGACCAGGAAGACGCGGTCAAAACTATCTGCTGGCAGTTGCGGATCATCCTCCCGCCCGAGTTTGATAGAGACATTGTCAATGCGTTCGCGTTCGACACGCTCCCCAAGCCGGTCCAGAGCATCGCGATCGATATCTTGTGCTAGGACACGGCCATCCTCACCAACCCGCTCGGCAAGGCGCACGGTGTAATACCCTTCACCTGCTCCGATATCGGCAACGGTCATTCCCGCGTTGACCTCAGCCAGGTCCATCACCTTTTGCGCTTCACCGCGCTCGTCGCGCGCATCTTCGGTCGAAAATTCTGTTGAACCAAGCCCGGAAACTGGCCTGTCTGCCTCGGGAAACTCACGCGCGCTATCCGGACGATCGCCGTCGCCCCTCATCTGGTCACAGCCTGCAAGAGCCAGCGAGCAAACAAACAACAGGGCCGCTCTTCCCAGCATTAATCGACGTCTTCCACTTCAACAGTTTCGCCGGTCACCTGCTGCGCCAAAGCGGCGGAGATAAACTGATCAAGCTCGCC
>JABDKI010000091.1 GCA_013002295.1 Altererythrobacter sp. | reverse complement strand
TGTTGTCGACCTGGTCGGTTGGCCTCATCCCAGCTTCAAGGGCGGCGAGATAGACGAATAATTTGAATGTCGAACCCGGTTGGCGTTTCGCTTGTGTCGCGCGATTGAAGGGCGAATTCGCATAGTCTTTGCCACCGATCATCGCCACCACTTCACCACTGGGCCGCATTGCGACCAGAGCAACCTGCGCGCTGCCCAATGGTGCACTGGCGACAGCTTGACTTGCAACACCCTGTAGCTTGGCGTCCAGCGTGGTAGTTATCGTCTGCTTAGCATAACTAGCCTCTGCACCTTTGCGCGCAATGGGAAGTGCCCAATCCGCAAAATAGGTGCCAGTCGGTAACCTGTTGCGATTGCGCACATCAAGACCGGGCGAAGGCAGGTTTCTGGCGCGGGCATCGGTTAAATAGCCTTCTTCTGCCATCGCGCCGATCACCAATCGCATACGCTCTTCAGCCAGATCGTAATTACGAGTTGGTGCAAGCCGCGAAGGCGCCTTCAGCAAGCCGGCAAGCATTGCTGCCTGTTCCGGCTTCAGGTTTTCCGGTTGGCGGTAGAAATAATGCAGGCTGGCAGCGCGCAGCCCGTATTGGTTGTCTCCAAAATAGGCATTGGAAAGATAGCGCGAGAGGATTTCATCCTTGGTCAGCCAGGTTTCCAGCCAGAATGCGATCAATGCCTCACGGGCCTTGCGCGAAAGTGTCTGTTCCGGGGTCAAAAATGTAAATTTGGCCAGCTGCTGGGTGATGGTGCTGCCACCGCCCACACCTGTCCAGGCCGCGCGTGCGATCCCGCGTGGATCGACACCCCAGTGCGAATAGAAGCGCCTGTCCTCAATGGCTAGAAACGCGCCGACTACGTGAACGGGTAGTTCGCTTGCCACCACCGGTGCATCGACTGAAGCACCGCTTCGAGCGATCGGCGTGCCGTCGCTTGCGAGCAGAGTTATCTGCGGCGGCGCAATCGGCTCCAGTGATTTTCCAAGCGGAGCAGTTATCGCAAGCCAAGCAACAATAGCTATGAAGATCGCCAACAATGCTGCGATCAATCTGACCAGCCACCAGCGTTTACGCCGCCCGCGATAATGGCTCGGCTGATACCAACGGGTTTCAGGCTCTCGCCAGTGCTCGCCAAAGCGCGGCTGCTCAATGCCTGATGTCAGTTTGGGCTTCCGGTGCCAAAAACGGCGTTTCCGGCGCGGTGCATCCGGCTGAAGATCGAACGCGTCGTCGAATTCATCTAGGGCGCTACCGTACGGATCTTGCAGCGCGAAATAGCCAGCCTTCGGCCGGCCATCTTCATAGCGAACCGTTGAGTGTTTCCTCCGACGGGGTGATCGAAGCCAGGCGAACATTGAGCTGTGTTATCCGATTAACACAGCTATTGCCAGACCCTTAGGTCATTTTTCCCGCGCCGCTCGGCAGATCTTCGTCAAACACGCGCTGGTAATACTCGCCCACGATCACTCGTTCGGATTCGTCGCACTTATTCAGGAACGAAAGTCGGAACGCGAATCCAATCGATTTGAATATCTCCGCATTTTGCGCCCAAGTCATAACGGTACGCGGGCTCATGACGGTCGAGATGTCACCATTCATGAATCCCTGACGCGTCAAATCTGCCACCTTGACCATGTCGGCGATCGTCTTGTCATCCGTTTCCGGACTCTTCGACTTGACGATCTTCTGCTCTACCTCTGGCTCGAGATAGTTGAGCGCGACAACGATATTCCAACGGTCCATCTGCGCTTGGTTGATCGCTTGCGTGCCGTGATACAGCCCGCTGGTGTCACCCAGCCCGACCGTGTTCGTCGTCGCGAAAAGGCGGAAGAATTTGTTCGGCGTGATCACCTTGTTCTGATCGAGCAACGTCAATGCACCTGACGCTTCCAGAACGCGCTGGATAACGAACATCACATCGGGGCGGCCTGCATCATACTCGTCAAAAGTCAATGCGACGGCATGTTGCAACGCCCAAGGAAGAATCCCTTCCTTAAATTCAGTGACTTGCAATCCGTCCTTCAAAACAATTGCATCGCGACCGACCAAATCGATGCGGCTGATGTGCGCATCCAGATTAACGCGGACACTCGGCCATTTGAGCCGGGCTGCAACCTGCTCGATGTGAGTTGATTTACCTGTGCCGTGATATCCCTGCACCATCACGCGGCGATTGTGCGCAAAGCCCGCAAGGATCGCTAGCGTTGTGTCCGGATCGAAGACATAGCTGTCGTCTTTCTCCGGCACGCGCTCGTCCGCCAGGCTGAAGGCGGGGACTTGCCAATCAACATCAATCCCGAACGCGTCACGCACGTCAAGGACTGTGTCAGGCTCCGGAAACAGGGTCTTGCCCGTCCCGTCGTAATCGGTTTCCATCAAGCTAACCATGAAGCGAACGCCTATACAGGTGCGTTGCCGCCTGCAACCCAGTGTATAGCGACAATTTAGCTAGTTCCCCAATTCGGGACGCATTTCAGACGGTCGGAGCGGTCACATCGCTGAGATGTCGGGTTTTGATCCAGATACGCGTTTCGCCCGTGCCCGCTGCAAACTCACGAATCTCAGCAGGTGGGATGCGAATCCAGCCGTGCTTGCCGTAGACTTCGCCTTCGAACGTTATTGCGCCCGATAGGACAAGCAATTCGGCCCCGCCGTCCTCGCCCAACTTGCGCACTGTCCCTGGCTGCCATTCTTCAAGAAGCACCAGTTCATCGGCACTCTCCAAGAGCACTAACTGCGACACACCCGGCACATCAGGGACCGAATTCAATCTTGCCGAATTCATATCGATTGCGAGTTGATCCTGATCGGCCGGATCAAACTGCCAAAGCTTGACGAAGATAGTGCAGCCGTCGTCCGAACGCGGGATGTGATGCGTACCAACCGGATTGCGAACATAAGTGCCCGCGGGATAGTCACCATGTTCGTCCTGAAACACGCCTTCCAGAACGATGAATTCCTCGCCGCCGCTGTGCGTGTGCTCCGAGAAACGACTACCAGGAGCATACCGCACAATAGAAGTTGCGCGAGCAACTTCGTCGCCAATCCGGTCAAGCATGCGCCGATCAACGCCCGCCATCGGAGACGGCACCCAAGCCATTGCCTGAGTATGGATCGCAACTGCTTCGTCAAAGTTGGCGTTGATCTTCATAAGAGAGAGATAGCCATCGGGGCAAAGAATCCAATCATTGATAGATCGCAATTAATCCGATCACAGTGTACGCAGGCGTGAATGGATGATCCGATTGAAAGACTGAGGCAATCGCTGGTCGAGGGCGTACGCGGCGTGTTCAATGACACAGCGCAGGGTGAGCAGCCAACCCCGCCTTCCGACGATGCCTTGTTTGAGAAAGACACACCTATCCGGATGGTCCATGCCGATCTGGTCGGCATGATGGTGGGCGGGATCCGCGCTCTGTTGCTGCAAATGTTGCATCCGGATGCATTGCAAGGCGTGCTAGACCATTCGAATTTTCGCGAGGATATGCATGGGCGATTGCGCCGCACG
>JABDKI010000079.1 GCA_013002295.1 Altererythrobacter sp. | reverse complement strand
GGCAACGGCTCTAGCTACACGGCGACCCTTGGCGGCGATCCGGTGTTGATTGAAGGCAGCGAGGCCGGCGTGATGGTCGCGGTCGAAAAGACCGGTGACAATACCTATCGCGAAACCTTTACGCTTGATGGCGAAACGACCAATGTGACCGATATCACAGTGGACGGAGATACACTTAGCTTCAGCAGCAGCGACCCGCGTGACGATAGTGTCGTGACCTGGACGGCTACACGTCAGTAATCACGAAAAATCGTAACATGAACATCCCGGCCTTGCATTGCGCAAGGTCGGGGTTTTCTTTGCCTGGTGAAACTTGCTTAGTAGACGCGCGCGACCGCGAACATCGCCGCTTCGGCCATAGCAGAACGGGCCTTGCTCTCAGGGAAAATCGAGATCGCATCGATGGCGCGCTGTGCAAAATGCCGCGCACGTTCGCGCGTATCTTCGACCGCGTTGTGCCGCGCCATCAGCTCGCATGCATGCGCCAGATCCTCATCTGACGACCGGTGACCCATGATCGCGTCTTTCCAGAACTTGCGTTCTTCCTCGTCTCCGCGCGCATAGGCCAGGATGACTGGCAGCGTCATTTTTCCCTCACGGAAATCATCGCCCTGATCTTTGCCCATTTCGGCTGCGTCTGAGTCGTAGTCAATCGCGTCATCAACGAGTTGAAAAGCAACACCCAGATTGCGCCCATAGTCCTCCAGCGCGCGTTCTTTCTCTTCGTCGCATTCTGCAACAACCGCACTGATCTGGCTGGCGGCGGCAAACAATGCAGCCGTCTTCGCACCAATGATATGCAGATAGCGTTCTTCGCTCGTCTCAATTTGACGTTGCGCCGTCAGCTGGGAGACTTCGCCCTCAGCAATTACCGCGCTGGCATTGCTGAGTATCTTCAAAACCCGCAGGCTGCCATCTTCTGTCATCAATTCGAACGCACGGCTGAAAAGGAAATCACCGACCAGCACTGTCGCAGGGTTACCAAAGATGATGTTTGCTGCGGCCTTGCCACGCCGCAATTCGCTGCCGTCGACGACATCATCGTGCAGCAAGGTGGCAGTATGGATAAATTCTACAGCGGCTGCGAGCAGATGATGCCGCGAACCCTGGTAACCGACAAGCTCCGCTCCAGCGAGCGTGAGCATCGGACGCAGACGTTTTCCACCGCCAGAAATGAGATGGCCAGCGAGCCGCGGAATGAGCGGGATCTCGCTCTGCATTCGGTCGAGAATCACCGTATTCACCGCATTCATACCGTTTGCCGTCAGCGCGAGCATAGGCTCAAGCGATGGCTGTTTTCGGGGAAGCGGGACGACCTCTGCGCTCATGCCTCGCCACATGAAGGTCACAAGCGCGCTTGGCAAGGCTGGAATTGATGCTAGCTTCGCAAGCGATGTCCGATGAAACGCAAACCTCGTCCGAACCCGATCGGGTCCTTTCCGCTTATCGTAAGAGCATCGACAATATCGACGCTGCGATAATTCATATGCTGGCGGAGCGGTTTCGCATCACTCAGGCTGTCGGCGAATACAAAGCGAAGGTTACTCTGCCGCCAGCCGACCCCGCGCGCGAGGAGCGCCAGATAGCGCGCCTGCGCAATCTATCTGAAGAGGCCGATCTGGATCCTGAATTCAGTGAGAAATTCCTGCGCTTCATCATTGAAGAAGTCATCCGGCACCACGAAAAGGCTCGCCGGGCGTAGCTTTCTCCGACCTTGGTATTCTTACTGAGGCTCACAATCAGAACAGATTTTCCATACCGAAATAGGCATGGGCCATGCCCTCGCCTCCAAACCTTGTCGCGCATGATCACGATCAACACCCCCCGCGGCCAAGGCGCGCTGCATCGCGATTACGGCTCCATTTGCCTACGCACCTTACATTCATCGGACAAAGAAGCGCATGTTTGATCGAAAACATCTCCCAGACCGGGGCGCAGTTGGTTGTCGATGGCGCGCCCCGCAGAGGGGAGGAAGGCCAACTCAAGTGTGAAAGTCTTCTGGCATTCTTTCACACGGTATGGAGTGCCGGCAATCTGATAGGTGTCGAGTTTGACGAGACGATACCGCTTCAGACGATTCTGGAGCTTCGTCGCATCAACGACGCATATTCGGAGTTCCAACGCATGGAGGTCAGGCGCACCGCGCGTCGCTGGGTGGCTGGAGAACTGCGTTAGTCTGCAGCTGTCGCTGCACGCGGGAGCGATAGCCGGACCAGCAATCCGCCCAAGTCTTCGCTTTCGCCGAGCGTTACACTGCCGCCGTAAATTTCTGCGACATCGCGCACGATCGCCAGACCGAGACCCGTACCAGGTTTGCCAGTGTCTAGCCGAACTCCGCGATCAAAGATGCGATCTCGTTCACCTTCGGGAATTCCCAATCCGTCATCTTCGACCCAGATGACGCAATCTTCATCCTCCAGCTCGGCATCGACAGTCACAAAAACACTACCGCTGCCATATTTCGCCGCATTCTCTACCAGATTGCCGAGGATTTCATCGAGATCCTGCCGCTCGATCGCGACGGCCGCTTCTTGATTGCCGGCCAGATCGAAACGAACGCCCTGATGAATACGCGTGACCGCACGCAGCACCGATTCCACGCTGGGCCAAACCTCTGCCCTTGAACGGCCAGCAGAACGCCTACCCACCGCACGCGCGCGGGCCAAATGGTGATCGACATGGCGCTGCATCGATTTGGTTTCGCGGAACACAAGCTCATCCAGCTTGGGGTCGCGAGCGGTCGCGGCATTGGTCAGCACAGTCAGCGGCGTTTTCAATGCATGGGCCAGATTGCCCGCATGGGTGCGCGCTTCTTCAGCTTGCCGTTCGGAATGTTCAAGCAACTCGTTAAGTTCCTGAACCAATGGCTGGACTTCGGTGGGAAGCGGCTCGGAAATGCTGCTTGCACCCGTACTGCGTAATTTCTGGATCGCTGCACGCACACGGCGCAAGGGGGAGAGGCCATAGCGGATCTGGAACAGCGTCATCAAAAGCAGGCCAAGCCCCAGCAAGGCAAAACTGCTGATCAGAATCCCTCTGATCTCTGCAATCTGGTTGTCCAGCTCATCGGTTTCAGATGCGACTGCGAAGGTCCAGCGAACTTCGCTATTAGGCAAGATGACTGAACGTTCAACCATCCGCAGTGGCTCTCCGTCAAACTGATCGGAATCGTAGAAGTGCGCTTCATCATCGAAGTGATCGCCCTGCAATTGCAGAGTCCGGTCCCAAAGGCTTCTTGACGGATAGGGCTCATATCCCTCGCCGCTTATCTGCCAATAAAGCCCGCTATTGGGCTCCAGGAAGCGCTGGTCTCCTAAAATGCGATTGAAGAAGACTTCGCCCCCAGCTTCGATCTCAGCCGAACCAATCATCGCTGTCAGAATGTATTCCAACTGCTCGTCAAAGTTCCGCTCGACCAAATTGGTCAGCGTGCGATCAAGCGCGATTCCTCCGCCAACCAACAGCACAGCAATCCAGCCAGCCGCGATCAGCAGCATGCGCCGCGCGACGCTGCCCTGGCTTACAGGTGCTTCGTCGGATATCGCCTTACGCTCGTGGAGCGTCTGCGGGGTCGTCGAGGCTGTATCCGAGGCCACGGATCGTAGTGATTACCTCTGCGCCAAGTTTCTTACGGATGCGGGTGACAAACACTTCGATCGTGTTCGAATCGCGGTCGAAGTCCTGATCATAGATGTGCTCGATTAACTCAGTCCGACTGACGACCTTTCCCTTGTGGTGCATCAGATAGCTGAGCAGCTTATACTCCTGAGCAGTCAATTTGACCGGCTCACCATTCAGCGTGACACGCCCCGAACGGGTGTCCAAACGCACATCACCTGCGGTCAGCTCTGCCGAAGTGTTGCCCGAAGCACGGCGAATGAGCGCGCGCAGGCGCGCGATCAGTTCTTCGGTTTGAAATGGCTTTGCAAGATAGTCATCCGCGCCAGCGTCCAGCCCGGCAACCTTGTCCGACCAACTGTCACGCGCAGTCAAAACAAGTACCGGAAAGCCGCGGCCTTCCTTGCGCCACATGCCAAGCACCGTCAGGCCGTCAATCTCGGGCAGGCCCAGATCGAGCACAACCGCGTCATACTCTTCAGTGCTGCCAAGGAAATGGCCATCTTCGCCATCGGTGGAAAGATCGACCGCATAGCCGTTCTGCTCCAGCGTCGATTTCAACTGTTGGCCGAGGGTGGGTTCGTCTTCGACAATAAGAATGCGCATATTTGCCTGCTAGTCCTGGATCAATTGTCGGGAGTGTTGAGCGTTTGGATAGCCAGCGTCAAGCGCGCGGCGTGATTGTCCACCTGCATTCAGCGAATGTCTCAGTTCGATCGGCGGATTATGCGGCCTGTGCGCGCATCGACATCAACATAAGTTACGCGGCCATCCTTGATGAATTTTAGCCGGTATGCACGCGCCGT
>JABDKI010000072.1 GCA_013002295.1 Altererythrobacter sp. | reverse complement strand
TGAAGAATGACCGCCAAAGTTCGCATCTTTGGTACTGTAATCTCAACCTATACGCGCATAGTCGAGATCACCTGTCAGGAAGCGGGGCTCAGCCACGAGACGATTCCCACGCCCGCGCATTCGCCGCAAAACCGCCATCCCTTCGGCAAAGTGCCTGTGGTGGAGGTAGACAGGCTCGAGCTGATCGAAAGCGTCAGCATCACCCAATATCTCGACAATGCTCACAACTCGGGCGCATTGCAGCCACGCGACCCTGCGGCGCGCGCAGTGATGGATCGCTGGATCGCGATGGCGAACAATTACCTCTTCCCACTGTTTGAGCATGGTCTCGTCATGCCGTGGATCATGCATCGCTTCACCGGCGCAGAGCTGGACCGTGACATGATTGAACGGTCGCTGCCCAATATCTCGCGCGCATTGGCATTTCTGGATGCCGAAATCGCGAAGGATGGCGCATGGACAACAGGCGGTTTCGACCTGGCCGACGTCTTCCTCTATTGCGTTTTGCGCGGCGTGCAGCTCACCCCGCAAGGCGAGGTCGGCATCGCGCAATGTCCGCATTTGTCAGCGTGGATGGCCGTGACTCAGCAACGCGATTCAATCCGCGCAACATGCTGGGAAACCGAGCCGGAATAGGTTAGGCAGGTTTCAAGAGGAGACCCAATTATGCCGACTCAAGTCCATGTACGCCGCGATGATCTGAACTCTGCCGAGCTGGTGGAAATGCCCTTGGGAGAGCTTGCGGATGGCGCGGTGCGGCTGGAGGTCGAAAGTTTCTCGGTCACATCCAACAATATCACTTACGCGGTGGTAGGAGAGCAGATCGGTTATTGGAAGTTCTTTCCCGCGCCGGAGGGCTTCGGCATCGTGCCAATGTGGGGCCATGCCAAGGTAGTCGAGAGCAATTCGGACGAAATTGCGATGGGTGAACGTGTCTATGGCTATCTGCCGATGGCGTCGCATCTCGACGTGGTGCCCGGTAAAGTCTCCGCCGGGGGTTTCGTGGATATGACTGACTATCGTCAGCCGCTGCCCCCGATTTACAATCAATATTCGCGCCTCAATGCCGATCCAGAGCATGATCCGGCCCGCGAAGGCGAACGGATGATTTTTGGTCCGTTGTTCAAGACAGGCTTCCTGATCGACTATTTCATGCGTAGCGAAGGCTGGTTCGAGGCAGACCGTGTGATCATGACCAGCGCCTCTTCCAAGACCGCGATGGGCCTCGCCAGCGTTGCCAAGCAAAACTCACCGCATATCAAGCGGATCGGCCTGACATCGGAAGGCAATGTCGATTTTGTCGAAGCGACCGGCCTTTATGATCAGGTTTTTGCCTATAAGGAGATTGGGCGGCTCTCTCTCGGCAGTGCCGTTGCGGTCGATTTCGCGGGCAATGGTAGCGTTCTGGCGAGCATTCACGAGCATTTCGGCAAGTGCCTCAAATATTCGTGCCTTGTGGGCGTGACGCACATTGACGAGAGGCGCGGCCCAGCAGGCGAAGCGGGCGGGCTTCCCGGGCCGACGCCTACGTTGTTCTTTGCTCCTGATCATGCAGTGGCGCTGTTCAAGGAACACAGCCCGCAGGATGCCGGCGCGATGCTGGCGAAAGCATGGGTTGGATTCTTGGGTGATGTTGGCGACACTGTAACGATCGAGAAGCAGTCAGGACTGGAAGCGGCACGGCAGACCTATCTGGAGATGGTGGGCGGCAAGGTCGATCCGGCACAAGGGATCGTGATCGAGCCTTAGGAAAACGTTTCGTTGCCTTCCAAGTTTTCCTGCCCATCAACGGGTGGAGTGGCTTCAATGCTTGTGATTTCTCCATAGAAACCAACAGGTTCGAATTCACTTAGACTATTGAGCTTTGCGTCGATCCATGCGGTGTATTCTGGATTGAAGGCGAATTTGCGATCCTGCCACCAGTCGTTTGCTGCCGGTGACTTCAGCAACCGACTTAGGTGGCCAAGATACGTCTCGTACTGATCATCATCCAGCAGGCCATTGCAATGCTGGTAATAGATGTTTTCTCCCATTTGCATCGTTGGAAAATACAGACCGCCGAAGATTTGCCGTTGCTGAACCGTCATGTCTTCAGTCTCAACGCCCATGATCATGAATTTGTACATCTCGGGATAGCGCACCCATTCGAGCGCCATCTGACGATAGGATTCGGCTATCTCCTGATGCACTTGCGCTCTGGCAGTCCGTTCAGCGTGCTTTGACTGAGCCATACCGGCACGCACTTGCAAGCCAACAAAGATCAATGAAGCGACCAGCGCGGCGGCCGCGATTACCTGACTTATGAAGTAAATCGCCTCGAGTGTCATTGGCGTGCTACTCGGCCGCTTCAGCCAATTCAGCGCGCTGTGGGCCGCGGATCAAGCCGCCCGGCATTTCACCAGTCCATTTGCCGTCGCGGAAAGTTACGTGGCCGTTCTTGATCGTGCAGACATAACCATCTGCCTTTTGCAGCAAGCGCTTGCCGCCCGCGGGCAGATCAAACGCGAGCCATGGCTTGCCGAGCTTCAGGCGGTCCATGTCGATGATGTTGAGATCGGCGAGATAGCCCGGCGCGATGATCCCGCGATCCTCCAAACCGTATAGCTTGGCGGTGTCCCAGCACTGCCGCTTGATCGCGTTTTCGAGGCTGATCCGGTCACCGCGCTTGCGGTCACGCACCCAGTGCTCAAGCATGAAGGTGGGCGAAGCCGCATCGCAAATCGTGCCGCAATGCGCGCCGCCGTCTGACAGCGAGTTTACCGTGTCATCGGCATGCTGCAGCGGGTGGAGGAAGTCCAGGTTACCGTCTGCATAGTTAAGGATCGGCAGGTAGATGAAGCCCTTGCCATCGTCCGCGCAGAGCATGTCATAGGCATACTCCTGCGGGTCGATCCCGGCGGCCTGCGCGCGCGCATTCACGCTAGCTGTCTCATCCGGCTCGTAGTCAAAATCAGGGTCCATTTCATACTGGAGCGCCCAGCCTTGAGTGATGACCATTACCACGCCGATGATGTCCATTGGCGCTTCGGAATAGTCATTGGATTCGCTCAGCAATTGTGCCTTGAACGCCGGATCGAGCAGCTTCGCCTTCTGCTCTTCCCATGGCAGTTCGCTGATCGCTTGCCAGCTGGGGCGGTACGCGAACGGGTTTACTGTGCCTTGCCACGCCATGATGATGCCGTTGCCGCGCAAAGCAATCTGCGCGACGATGTTTGCGCCATTGTCATTCTCGGCACGCATGGTTTCGATCTGCTCTTTCAGCGGCACTTCCTTGGCGATCGATTCCAACGCAGCGAAGGTGACGGGTAGGCCGGTCTCACGGCTCAGATTGCCCATCCACTCGAACTCTTTCCAGTCGCGGTTGAGATCGCTTGCCATTTCGAAAACGCCATGCCCGGCGCGGCCCATTGCGCGGCCAATCTCGATCAGTTCTTCCTTGGTTGCAGTGGTGCCGGGAACCAGCTCCCCATCGACCGATTTGTGCAGCACAGTGCGGCTGGTCGAGAAACCAAGCGCGCCTGCACGCACGCCTTCCTCAACGATACTGCTCATCTTTGCGATATCATCTTCGGTTGGAACTGCGCCCGGCTGTTCGCGGTCACCAAGTACGTAGGCGCGCACCGCCCCATGCGGGACATGGGTGCCGACGTCGATGGCGCGCGGCATTTTTTCGAGCGCGTCGAGATATTCGGGGAAGGTTTCCCAGTCCCAAGTGATCCCCTCAGCCAGGGCGGTACCGGGAATATCCTCCACGCCCTCCATCAGGCTGATCAGCCATTCGTGCCGGTCTGGCTTGGCAGGAGCAAAGCCGACGCCGCAATTGCCCATCACAACGGTGGTGACACCGTGCCAGCTAGACGGAGCCATTTCGGGGTCCCAAGTCGCCTGGCCATCGTAATGCGTGTGAATATCGACAAAGCCCGGGGTCACAACCATGCCGGTCGCGTCGATCTCTTCTGCTGCATCGCCAGTGACTTCACCGACCTGCGCGATCAGGCCATCTTTAACGGCGACATCGCCCGCAAAGCGCTCTTCGCCGGTGCCATCAACAATGGTGCCGCCGCGAATGATCAGATCGAACATAGCCATCGAAACTCTCTCCTATTTCTGTTTGAAACTTACATAGCACAGCAAAACTCGTGATGCTAAGCTCGCAGAATGGACAGGGAAACAAGCTGGGCGCCCGCAGAGGGTAGCGGAATTTCGATCAAATGGGTCGAGGCCAACGGGCTGACGTTTGAAGTGGCCGAAGCAGGGCAGGGCGACAAACTTGCCCTGTGCCTGCATGGCTTCCCCGAATTGCACTACAGCTGGCGGCACCAGATGCCGCTGCTCGCAGAAATGGGATACCGGGTTTGGGCGCCCAATATGCGCGGTTATGGCGAGACGACACGCCCGCCGAACAAGAAAGACTATCGACTCGATAATCTTACTGCTGACGTTGCTGCGCTGATCGATGCGAGCGGGGCGAAGGAGGTGACTCTGATCGCGCATGACTGGGGCGCCATTGTTGCCTGGCAGTTTGCAATACAGAAGGTTCGCCCGCTGACGCGGCTGGTAATCATGAATGTTCCGCACCCACTGTGCGCGCGGCGTGAAATCAAGACCTGGAAGCAGTTGAAGAAAAGCTGGTACATGTTCTTCTTCCAGATCCCCAAACTGCCTGAGATGCGGCTGGGCAAGAATGAAGCGGCAGTGATCGGGCGGCTATTCCGCGAGACATCGGTCAACAAGGATCGCTTCACGCGTGAGGAAAGCGAGCCCTATCGCAAGGCCGCAGCCAAGCCGGGTGCGATCACCGCGATGCTCAACTACTATCGCTCGCTGTTTCAGACTGGGGATGCGCGGCACATCGGTGATGGCAAAGTGGAAGTGCCAACGTTGATTGTGTGGGGAGAGCAGGATCTGGCGATTGATATCGCCTGCCTGGATAGCACGGATCAGTACGTCTCTGATTTAACCGTCAAACGCTATCCGCATGCCTCACACTGGGTGCAGCAGGATATTCCGGACGAGGTGAATGCGGCGCTGAAAGAGTGGCTGCCTGAGGTTTAATCCTTCGCGCGGATCATCGCTTCGACATCAACGAATTTCTCGCGCGGAGCACCTTCGCGCGCGGCGCGTTCCTCGGCTTCCTCGATCTTTTTCCAGTCGCGGAAGGTGACCACGTCCAATCCGCGCTCTGCGGCGATGGCATCAAATCCCTCCCGGCCCTTCTTGTCGGCCCGACCAAGTGTGCCAGCATCGATATCTTCGGCGATCTTATCGACCACGCTATATCCGTCGGGGCGATTGGTGCCGATCGTGCCGGAGGGACCGCGCCTTGCCCACCCGACGCAGTAGATTCCGGGCAGGATACGCCCTTCGTCATTGGCAAATTTTCCCGCGCGTTCATCAAACGGGACGTCGGGGATGGGGGAGGATCGATAGCCGATGCAGCTGACCACGATATCGGCCGGCACGTTGTAGAATTCGCCGGTTCCTGCCGCGCGGCCTTGCTGCACTTCGGTACGCTCAACCTTCACCCGCTGAACCTTGCCATCGCCTTCAAACCCTTGCGGGCTGGCGAACATATCGAAATGGATTTCGATGGGTTTCTCGGCATGCACACTTTCAGGAATAGCTGCGAAGCTGCGCAAATGATTTACCGATTTGCGCAGGCCCGGTTCAAGGAGCATGTCTTCCTCCTCCTCAGGCAAGTCATCGCGGTCAACCCGCGGAGAGGCGCGTTCCAAGGCGGCCAATTCACCCAATTCCTTCGGCGTCATCATAATCTGATGCGGGCCGCGGCGGCCCAGAATTGTAATGGCCTTGACGTTGGAGGCCATCAGGCTTTGCAATGCGTGCGCAACGATGTCCGCGCCTTCAAACTCCGCTTCGGTCTTGGATAGAATCCGTGCGACGTCGAGCGCCACATTACCCATTCCGATTACGACCGCATGCTGGCCGGAGAGATCCGGACAGAGGTCGGTAAATTGCGGATGGCCGTTGTACCACCCGACAAAAGCGGCGCTGCCGAAGATATTGCTTAGCTCCTTGCCGGGCAGGTCCAGTTCGCGATCATTGGGCGCACCAGTTGCGAGCACTACGGCATCATACGCCTGCATCAGTTCGGGCACGGTAACATGCTCGCCGACTTTGACGTTGCCGATGAAACGCACATTCTCGTTTAGTGCAGTCTTCTCGTAGCGGCGCGATACCCCTTTGATCGATTGGTGATCCGGTGCGACGCCGAAGCGGATAAGGCCATATGGCACAGGCAGCATGTCGAAAATGTCGACTTGCACGTCATCGCCCCAGCGCTTTTGCGCAGCTTCTGCGGTGTAATATCCCGCGGGGCCAGATCCGATTATCGCAATGTTCCGCATGATGAATTCTCTCCCCCCATGCGGCTCAATGAATTAGGCCGCTTTTGCTTTCTCTTGCTGCTCCGGCTCGTCGAGGAAGCGGTGAATAGCTTCAACGCATTCATCACTGTGGCTGAGCAAGAACAGATGCCCGCCGCCACGCAGAACCAGCAATTCGCTGTCCGGAATGAGTTTGTCCAAGAACCAGCCATTGGTGAGCGGCACGATGTGGTCTTCGTCGCCCATCATAATCAGCGTTTTCTTACGCATGAACGGCAGAGCGGGCACGCTGGTCCAGCCAAGCATTGCCATCAATTGATAGAAATATCCGCGCGGGGAAGGGGGCTTAAGCCGATGGATGTGCTCCATCTTGTTCATCGCCTTGCCCAATGCGCCTCCGTACAGTGTCTGGAAGTGCTCTTCCATAAAGGCGGCATCGATATAGCGGCGAGGATCAGCCATCTTGCTGAGCGACGCTGGATTTCCTGGCATCATGATCATGCCCGCTGTGGTGGCGGCCAGTACCAAGCGGCGCGTGCGCCCGGGATGCTGGATAGCGAAATGCTGTGCCATGGCGCCGCCCCAGCTAACGCCCATCACATCAACCTTGTCGACGCCCAGTTTGTCGAGCAACTGCGTGGTCGTCCATGCCATAGTGACGGTGTTGTAAGGCACCACAGGCTCAGGCGAGCCACCAATGCCCGGCATATCGAACATAATGAAAGCGCGATCGGGCAGTGCCTCAGCCAGCGGTGCGACCGCTTCGATGTTGGCGCCAATGCCGTTGAAAAACAGAATCGGCAGATGATCAGAAGGCTGATCAAGCCGCCAGGTTGCGACACGCAAAGTCCGACCGCCGATGCTTTCCATCGTAATGGTAGCATCGCGCATTGCTTCGTCGAGCGCTTCGTCGAGCACCTCTTCGCGTTTGTCCGCCAAATTTCCGTCCTGTCCTGCGACCCCTTACGGGGACCTTTTTTGGTTATCTTTCTTCCACTACGTAGAGACCGGGGGCCGGGTCCAGAGGTTTATACTCTTCGTTCCCCAGTTCTGTTGCGGCGGGCTTCATTTTGCCGGAGCGCTTTTTCATCCATTCCATCCAGAAAGGCCACCAACTGCCGGCCACTTCTTCGGTGCCTTCCAGCCATTCGTCAGCGGTAGGTGGCAGTTTGCCCTTTTTCTTCTGGACGAAATATTTGGCTTTCGGATTTCCGGGAGGGTTGAGGATCGCCTGCATGTGACCTGATTGCGAAAGCACATAAGTGACGTCCTTGGAGCCAAACAGATTGGTAGAGCGATAGGTCGCTTTCCAAGGAGTAATGTGATCCGTCACACCGCCCAGAATGAACATGTCGGACTTCACCTTGCTGAGATCGATCTTATGATCAGCCATCTCGACCTCGCCCTTCTTCGTAAAGGCAAGCGTTTCGAACAGCGTCAGGAAATCGCCCATCAGGCTGGCGGACAGATTAGTCGCGTCAGAATTCCAGTACAGAACGTCAAACGCGGGCGGATCTTGCCCCAGTAGATAGTTATTGATCACGTAGTTCCAGATCAGATCATTGGGCCGCAGCCATGCAAAACCCCGCGCGAGATCATCGGCTTTGATAATACCCTTCTTTTCAGCACGCTGCTTTGCGAGTTTCATGCCATTCTCTGATACCAGCGAGCCGGCTTCGATATCCCGCTCCTTCGGGTGGAGCACGCAAACCATCAACGTCAGCGAGCCGAGGATGTCATTCTTTTGAGCGGCCAGTTTGGACGCGAGCACGCTAGCCGTTTGGCCGCCGGAACAGCCCGCGGATACATTGACCTTCTTGGAGCCCGTGATGTCACTCACCGCTTGCATCGCTTCTTCGCAGGAGCGGATGTAGTCATCCATGCCCCAGCTACCCTGCTCCTTGGACGGATTACGCCAGGAGATAACGAAGGTCTGGATCCCGTGATCGACCTGATATTTGATCACTGACTTTTCTGGTGACAGATCATTGATATACATTTTGTTGATCTGCGGCGGGATGGTCAGCTGCGGGATCTCGTGCACTTCATCGGTCGTCGGCGCATAATGCACCAGTTCGAACATCTCGGCGCGATGTACGACAGAGCCCTTTGAAGTCGCGATATTCTCACCCAGCTTGAATGGCCGTTTGTCGACCTGGCTCACCATCCCTTTGTTTTCGGTGATGTCTTTATAGGCGTTTTGCAAACCCTTGATCAGCGATAGGCCGCCGCTGTTAATCACCTGCTTTTGTGCGACGGGGTTGCCGATCAGCGTGTTGGTCGGGGCAATGCTGTCTATGATGATGTTGGAAATGAAGTTTGCGCGGTCACGCTCCAGATCGTCCAGTTCCAGCTCTTGCAGCCAATTGGACATGCCTTTCTGTACCGCCAGATAATATTGCGCGCCGGCGCGGAAGAACGGGTTGTACTGCCAAGCCGGGTCCATGAAGCGTTTGTCTTTAGGATCGGGCGCGAGATCGGACTTGCCGGTCATGATCTTGACCATGTCTTCACCCATGCTTTGCGCATGTTTCATCAAGCGCTGCGGATCAGACGCAGTTTCGCGCAAGAGTACGGCAACGGCCCCAACGAAGTCTTCCCGCGCAACACCGATCAGCGGCCCCAGCGCGTTGGTTGATTGTGCGGCTTCGTTTTCGAGTTTGCTACTCTGCGACATTCTCTACCCCGGCAAATGCAAAAAGACGTCAAATATGAGTGTCCTAGATGACGCTAAGGACGCGAATTGGCAAGTTCTCAAAAAAGAAGGGAACCCGTTCAGCTCGCCTCGGCTGGCATGGTTATCGGTTTGGCAAGAAATTTCATTTACCTGCGCTAAGCAGAAACACGGTCATCAACCAAATGACCGGGCACAGGCAAGGGCAAGGTTAAGTTGGCGAAACCGCTTTCAGCTTTGAGAGAAATGTTTGCCAATCGCCGGCAAGCCGCTGAGGCTGCGCGAAAGGCGCAGATGGTAGACAGTTTCGAGAGTGCGGGGCTGGGATACTTCTGGTCGACGGACGCACAAGGTAATCTTGATTATTTGACCCCGGCTGCATTCAGCAATCTCGGATGGAACCGCAAAGCTGTTACGGGAACGCCGATAGGTACCCATTTGCTGCCTGCCGAAGATCCAGACAAAGGCAACGAGCGCCCCTTGTCGTTCCTGCTGTCCGCACGAAATTCGATCACAGGGCTGACTGTAAAGTTAAAGACCGACATTGGCGATGTCTGGTGGGAAATCGCTGGCAAGCCCCAGTTCGATGCATCTGGCGAGTTCACGGGCTATCGCGGTAGTGCCAAAGACATAACACATAGTCGCAATGAGGCTCCCTCGAACGACCGCCGCACACAAGTTGATTCGTTGACGGGTCTTGCAAACAAGACCCAGATCAAGCGGGCACTTTCCCACAATTTGCGTGTGTTTAGAAACACAAAGCAATCCTGTGCTGTGCTGATGGTCGATCTCGATCGATTCAAGCAGGTCAACGAAACGCTGGGCCAGGCGGCAGGTAATGAGCTGCTGAAGCAGGCAGCCATCCGGTTGGGCCGTATTGCGAACGACAAAATTTCCATTGCTCGGTTGAGTGGCGATGAATTTCTGGTTGTTATGCCAGATGTGGATGACCGGGCAATCCTGGGCGATGTGGGGCAGCGCATCGTGCAAATTCTCTCGCAGCCCTATACGATCGAGAGCAATCAGGCCAATGTCGGCGCATCGGTGGGCATTGCGGTCGCACCCTATGACGGGGTCGAAACCGATGAACTGATCAATGCGGCGGAAATGGCACTATATGCGGCCAAGGGAAGCGGGAAAGGCAAGTATCGCTTTTACTCTAGCGATCTGAAAAAGCAGGCTAAACATCGCGGCGAGATTGAGTCGGAACTGCGCGAAGCTATCGACAAAAACCAGCTGCGCATGTTCTATCAACCCATCATTTGCGCGAAGACACACGCGCTGAAATGCGTCGAAGCCCTCATCCGGTGGGAGCATCCGGAACGCGGCTGGATTTCGCCTGGCGAGTTCATCCCCATTGCTGAAGAGTCCGGCGTAATCCGCAAAGTGGGCGCTTGGGCATTGCGGCAAGTTTGCGAGGACGCAAGCAATTGGCCAGTCGAGATTCGCGCCGCGATCAATGTGTCCGCGGTGCAGTTCCAGCATGACGACTTCGTCCAGATCGCCAAGAAAGCGCTCAGTCAGTCTGGCGTCGACCCCTCGCGGATCGAGCTCGAGATTACGGAAAGCGTATTCATCGGCGACTATGATGGGATCATGAAAATTTTCAAAGGCTTGAAGGGCTTGGGTGTCCGTCTTTCGTTGGACGATTTTGGCACAGGTTACAGTTCCTTGAGCTATCTGCGCAATGCACCGTTTGACAAGATCAAGATTGATCAGAGCTTCGTTCGCGGGTGCACAGAACCAGGCAATAACAATTCGGCCATTATCCGTGCGATTGTAAGTTTGGCAGAAGCGCTCGACATGGAAACAGTCGCAGAAGGCATTGAAGCCAAGGATGAGCTCGATTTGGTCAAGCGGCGCGGCGCAACCCACCTTCAGGGACTGATATTCTCGGGCGCAGTTTCCAATGCTGACCTGCTCGAAAAACTTAACAGCGGTGTGCTGACTTACGAACCGCGTGGGCCAGAGAAATACCGTGCGGATCGCCGTACGGAATTTCGCCGGATTCACCTGATCCACGATGATCACCGCTACAGTGTGGTGTTGCGCAATCTGTCCAAGAGCGGAGCCATGGTCGAGGGCCTGTTGAACGTGCCGCAAGGCACACAGGTTGTGCTTGATCTTGGTGGTGGACAGCTCGCTGTCGCCACAGTGCGGCGCTCCAGCGAATATACGCAAGGGCTTGAATTCGAGACTAATTTAATCAGTGACGGAGCAGACGGCCTGTGTACGCGCCACCGGGTATCGCCGTACCAAATCGAGGCCGCAGGTCGCCCTCTGGCGGCGCTGCCTGATGACCCCTACGCAGCCATGAGCGAGGGCTATCAAGGTAAGGTTCGTCCAAAGGCGTTTATGGAGGTAGATTTGTCGAAGCGGGAGGCTGCAGCGTAAGCCTGCGCCAGGCGCGAGAAACTTGCAGAAGTTAGGACAATAATAACCATCAGGATTTACAACCTCGAAGGTCGCTCCGCATAGGAGCCAAGTCGAACTGGGAGTTGCAAGCGTGCCCCTGAAGGGTCTCTTGTCAGGTAAAGATGGTGGATTGTTCGCCGCTGGACGCCGCTTTGGCGCTGCCGGTTCGAATGAGATGTCGGATGCCGATAAGCTCGCGATGCTCGAAGAACTCGAACAATCGGGCCTGGGCTGGTTCTGGTCGACTGATACCGAAAGCAATCTAACATACATCAGCGGCGCGATCGCAGAGCGCATCGAACAGACTATTCCTGAGTTGATTGGCAAGCCATTGCCCGGGTTATTCAATTCTAAGGAGGGCGATGGCCGCTCGAAGTCGTTGGCGTTGAAGCTGGGCTCGCGCAAACCCTTCTCCGGCTTTGCCGTGGCACCCAGCAACGGAAATGCCAAAGTTGTGATCCGTCTTGCAGGACGCCCTGCGTTCTCAAAATCTGGCGGCTTTCTGGGATTCCGCGGCACAGGCACCGACATCACGGAAGAATTCTACCGGGAAGAGGAAACTTCGCGCCTCGCCAAATATGACTCGCTCACTGGGCTTTTCAATCGTCACCGCATGTCGCATTCGATTGAGACCACGCTGACAGCATTCCGTTCAGCGAAGCGGAATTGCGCGATCATGATGCTTGATCTTGATCGATTTAAACAGGTCAACGACACACTCGGCCATGCAGCGGGCGACGAACTGTTGCGGCAAGTTGCGAGCCGGCTGAAGAGAGCGGTCGAGAAAGACTGCGAGATCGGCCGCCTCGGTGGCGATGAGTTCCAGATCATGTTGCCTGATATCGATGACCGCGGCGAGCTGGGCGAAGTTGCGGCCAAGGTTATCGCAATGCTCACGCAGCCATATTCGCTTGATGAGGGCCGCTGCGTGATTGGCGCGTCGATTGGTATCGCAGTCGCTCCGCATGATGGCTTGACCCGCGAAGAGATTGTTCGCTCGGCTGACCTTGCGCTATACGCGGCAAAGAATGGCGGGCGCGGTCAATATCGCTTCTATTCGGGCGATCTTGAGAATGAGGCGCTTTTCCGGCGCCGGCTTGAAGAGAATTTGCAGGAAGCTGTTCGAGATGAGCAGCTATTTCTGACCTATCAGCCCATGGTATCCGCTCAATCACAGAAGGTGATCGCGTTGGAGGCTCAGACTCGCTGGAACCATCCTCAGCGCGGAGAGATTGACAATGATGAGGTCCAGTCAATTGTCGAGAATTCAAGCCATGTTGTCGAAGTTGGCCAGTGGGCAATACGCAAGGCTTGCGAAGAAGCGAGCATGTGGCCCGACCCACTTCGTGTAACGGTCAACGTTCCGACCAAGCAATTTGCGTCTGAAGGCTTTGTCGAGAATATTGCCGAGGTGCTCGCAGCCACGGAGCTCGAGCCAGACCGGTTGGAGCTGGAATTCAAAGAAGGCGTTTTTCTGGGCGACAATAATGTCGTCGACAAGATACTTGGCCAGCTATTCAAACTCGGCGTGCGACTGACGTTGGACGAATTTGGTACCGGATATTCGTCGCTGGGCTATCTGCGCCGTGCTCCGTTTGACTCGATCAAAATTGGTGCAAACCTGTGTCCGCCACATCTCGAAAAAGGCAGCCAGGAAGCCGGGCTAGTGAAGGCGGTGGTGGCGCTCGCAAAGGCGCTCGACATGAGCACCATCGCAAGCTCCATCGAGACACTTCCTCAGCAAGAAGCGCTGGCCGATGCGGGCGTCAGCCTGCTGCAGGGTCCGGTCTATGCCGAGGCTGTTTCAAGCGAAGATGTGTTTGAGAACCTTGCCAGCGGTGGATGGATGATCGAACCGGCAAGCGGGCGTGCTTCACGCGCGAAACGCCGCACGGTGCTGCGCAAGATCCACATCATTCACGACGATCATTCATACGAAGTGACGCTTCGGAACCTGTCCAAAACCGGCGCGCTGATCCAAGGGCTGGAGAACGTGCCTGTCGATACGCAATTCGTGGTTGATCTTGGCGGCGGCCAATTAGCGGTTGCGACAGTTCTGCGATCAAATCGGGACACTCAGGGTATTGAGTTCGAATTGCCTCTGATTGACGATGGCGCGGGCGGACTCTGCACGCGCCACCGTGTCTCGCCATACGAGTTGGCGTCGGCCGGGGCGCCGCTCGCGGCACTGTCCCAAGGCAATTACAACTCTATGCAGGGCAGCGGATTGGGCAATGAAGCGAGCGTGCCGAAGTTCTCCTACGCGCCAGTCGGATCGTACGAAGCCGCCTGATTCCGCCTTCCTACAACAACCTTGTGCATTAGCTGGGCTGACATGCCGGGCAAGGGCGGCTAAAGGCGTCGCGAAGCGCTATTTCGCGCGAACAATTAGCGACAAAAATGACTGACCTCTCCAAAATACGCAATTTCTCTATCATCGCGCATATTGATCATGGCAAGTCCACGCTGGCGGACCGCATGATCCAGCATTGCGGCGGGCTGACCGAACGCGAAATGTCCGAGCAAGTGCTTGATAATATGGACATTGAGAAAGAGCGCGGGATTACCATCAAGGCGCAGACCGTGCGGCTCAACTACACCGCGAAAGATGGCGAGACTTACGAGCTCAACCTGATGGACACGCCGGGCCACGTCGACTTTGCCTATGAAGTTTCACGCTCGCTCGCCGCATGCGAAGGCGCGTTGCTAATCGTGGACGCCGCGCAAGGCGTTGAGGCGCAAACACTCGCCAATGTCTACCAATCGATCGAGCATGACCACGAAATCGTGCCCGTCATCAACAAGATTGACCTGCCCGCGGCAGAGCCAGAGCAAGTCCGCGCCGAAATCGAGGACATCATCGGTCTCGACGCATCCGAGGCTGTGCTCACATCAGCCAAGTCAGGCATCGGCATCGAAGATGTGCTGGAGGCGGTCGTCGCCAAAATCCCCGCGCCCGGCGGCGATCGGGACGCGCCGCTCAAGGCCAGCCTGGTTGACAGCTGGTACGACCCCTACCTCGGCGTCGTTATCCTCATCCGCGTGATCGACGGCGTCATCACCAAGGGCCTCAACGTCAAATTCATGCAAGGCGGCACGCAGCACCTGATCGACCGCGTCGGCTGCTTCACCCCCAAACGCACCGACCTGCCTGAAATCGGGCCCGGCGAAATCGGCTTCATCACCGCGCAAATCAAAGAGGTTGAGCAAGCCCGCGTGGGTGACACCATCACCACGGTGAAGGGCGGGGCGAGCGAACCGCTGCCCGGCTATAAGGAAGTGCAGCCGGTGGTGTTCTGCGGCCTGTTCCCGGTCGACGCGGCCGAGTTTGAAAAACTGCGCGAGAGCATCGGCAAGCTGCGCCTCAATGACGCCTCGTTCTCTTACGAGATGGAATCCTCCGCCGCGCTCGGCTTCGGCTTCCGCGCGGGTTTCCTTGGGCTGTTGCACCTTGAGATCATTCAGGAGCGCCTGTCCCGCGAATACGATCTCGACCTCATCACCACCGCGCCCAGCGTGGTGTACCGCGTGCACCTGTCAAAATCGAAGAATGAAGCCGCCAAGGTGATCGACATTCACAACCCCGCCGATTGGCCTGACGTCAACCGGATCGAGACGATCGAGGAGCCGTGGATCAAGGCGGTGATCTACACGCCGGACGAACATCTCGGCGCGATCCTGAAACTGTGTCAGGACCGGCGCGGCATCCAGACCAATCTGACCTATGTCGGTGGCCGTGCGCAGGTGACGTATGAGCTGCCACTCAACGAAGTGGTGTTTGACTTTTACGACCGGCTCAAAAGCATCAGCCGCGGCTATGCCAGCTTTGACTATGAACAGATCGGCCTGCGCGAAGGCGATCTGGTGAAGATGAACATCCTCGTCAATGCAGAGCCGGTCGATGCGCTATCTCTGATCGTGCACCGCAATGTTGCGGAAGAGCGCGGGCGCGGCATGTGCGAACGGCTGAAGGACCTGATCCCGCGGCATCTGTTTAAAATCCCCGTGCAAGCGGCGATTGGCGGCAAGATCATCGCGCGCGAAACCATCGCAGCCATGCGTAAAGACGTGACCGCGAAATGCTATGGCGGCGACATTACCCGCAAGAAGAAACTGCTGGAAAAGCAGAAGAAGGGTAAGGCAAGGATGCGCGAATACGGCAACGTTAGTATTCCGCAGGAAGCCTTTATTGCGGCGTTGCGGATGGGTGAGGAATAAGCCCGCTCACCCTGAGCTTGTCGAAGGAGAGCCACGATGCAATGTTGGACGAAGCTCAGACCTGCTCGCCCAATTGAAACGCATCAAGGTTCGAAATTCGACTTGAGAAAAACATGACTTCACGACCACTGCCGCCGTTCCGAACCGAGTAGCTCAGGTTGTAGTTAGCTCTTCGGAAGTTGCTGTAGAGGTCAGTTACGAGCGGAGTCTCGTCATAGGGTTCCTTGTCTTGCGCACCGCCATCCGGCGGCGCGATATCCTCGCAGCTTGCGGACAAGTCCGCGCTGCTGCGGGCGGCTGGTCAGCCTCTGGGTCCTTCGGACCGTTTCCGTGGAGCAGAAAACGGCGAAGTAGGAAATGTGGGAATGATCTTGGTCGCGGCAGCCAAAGGGCGACTGCCCGTCGCGCCTTATGGCGCGGTAGCCAAGTGAGCGGATGTGAACGCGGGCGCTTGAGGCTAAACAAAGACTCGGTCGGATGCGCTTGCGGAAAACAAGGGATACGCTCTCAACTTCACTTGGCGTTCAGGGGCGCGCTGGTTATAGGCCATCTCCTATGACAAGAGAGACACGCGTGACATTCAAACCCGTTCTTGCCGCCGCTATGGCCGGTGCCACTTTGCTAACCGCAGCCTGTGCGGGCTCTGGCGGGTCGACCAATGAAGACGTGGCTTACGTCGCGCGCGATGTGGAAACGCTCTATGCCGAGGCGAAATCGCGGCTGGACAACGGCAACACGCGGCTCGCAGCGGCGCTGTTTGACGAGACCGAGCGGCAGCACCCGTACTCACCCTGGGCGCGCCGGGCGCAGTTGATGAGCGCGTTCAGCTACTACGTGGCGCAGGATTACAATGCGGCCATCTCCAGCGCGCAGCGGTTCCTCTCGATCCACCCGGGCAACAAGGATGCGCCTTACGCCTATTATCTGATCGCGCTGTCCTATTACGAGCAGATCAGCGACGTGTCGCGTGACCAGTCAATCACGGAGCAGGCGCGGGTTGCGCTGCGCGAAGTCGACCGCCGTTTCCCGACCAGCGAATACGCCGCCGATGCGCGGCTGAAGCTGGACCTGGTCAACGATCACCTTGCCGGCAAGGATATGGAGATCGGCCGCCATTATCAGCGCAACGGACAATGGCTTGCGGCGACATTGCGGTTCCAGAACGTCGTCAACGAGTATGAGACGACCAGCCACACGCCCGAAGCGCTCTACCGTTTGACTGAAAGCAGCCTAGCGCTGGGCGTGCCTAGCGAAGCGGTGAAGTATGCCGCGGTGCTGGGCGCGAACTATCCGGGCAGCAAGTGGTACGAAAAGGCGTTTGATCTGGTGCAGAAATATGCACCGGGCACCACCGCCAGCTAGGCTGAAACGGCAGCTTCAATAAATCTGACCGATTTAATCCGATTTTCGGAAACTCTTTGCTGCGTCCTGCATTATATCGGTGCGGGCCGGGCCCCTCTGGCAAGATCACCCAATTGATCTTGTGATGTCGGACCGCATCGGATTGCCGGTGCAGCGCTATTGGGCCCTTATGACCCTCCCTTTCCGCCCAATGCCTCATCGGTAGTCCGATCCCACTCGAACGAATTTTCGACAGAGCGAGATTTAGACATGGTATCCCGAATTGCGCCGATGCTGCGCGACTTCATGCAGAAAGAGAGCGCCGGCGGCATCACGCTGATCTTTGCGGCATTTGCTGCTCTCATCATCGCAAACAGCCCGCTTCTGGGCGCTTACAAAGCATGGCTCGATATCCCTATAGTGGCCGGTTTTGGCGCTTTTGTGATCGACAAGCCGCTGCTGCTATGGGTCAATGACGGCCTGATGGCGGTGTTCTTCTTCCTGATTGGCCTGGAAGTGAAGCGCGAGGTTCTGGACGGCCAATTGTCGAGCTGGAACAAGGCATCCTTACCATTGGTTGCGGCGATT
Source organism: Altererythrobacter sp. (assembly GCA_013002295.1). GTDB lineage: Bacteria > Pseudomonadota > Alphaproteobacteria > Sphingomonadales > Sphingomonadaceae > Erythrobacter. The sequence goes on along the minus strand of JABDKI010000072.1, from coordinate 1,476 downwards.
GGCGGTATGGCGATCCCGGCGCTTGTATTCTTGGCCATCAACTCCGGATATCCTGAAAATACCGCTGGCTGGGCGATCCCGGCGGCGACGGACATCGCCTTTGCGCTGGGTATCCTGGCGCTGCTCGGCCCGCGTGTACCCGTGGCGCTGAAAGCCCTGCTGCTTGCGATCGCCGTGATTGATGACATTGGCGCGATCACCATCATTGCGCTGTTCTATACCGGTGAGATCGACACGGCCTATCTGATGATGGGCGGAGTGGTGTTTATCGCGATGCTGGTTGTCGGGCGCATGCGCGTGGCCTCAGCCATCCCTTACGTGCTTCTCGCGATCCTGATGTGGGCCTTCATTGTCAAGTCCGGCGTGCATGCAACTCTGGCCGGCGTAGCTGCTGCGCTGACTGTTCCGATGGTCGCCCGCAATGGAGAGCGCCCCTTGGAGCATATGGAGCACGCTTTGCACCCATGGGTGGCGTTCCTGGTGATCCCGATCTTTGGTTTCGCCAATGCAGGCGTGACACTGATCGGGCTTGATCCGATGGACGCGCTTGCACCCCTGCCGCTCGGCATCGCGCTGGGCCTGCTGATCGGCAAGCAAGTCGGAATATTCGGCTTTGCGTGGGTGGCTGTGAAAACCGGCATCGCGAGCCTGCCGGACAAGGTGAACTGGCGCCAGATCCATGGGCTATCGCTGTTCGCGGCGATCGGCTTCACCATGAGCCTGTTCATCGGCAATTTGGCCTTTGCGTCGCCAGAGCAAGTCGATGCGGTCAAACTGGGCGTTCTGTCAGGCTCGACCGTGGCAGCGATTGCCGGGTTCTTCCTGCTGCGCTCCACGCTTCCAACCGAGGAAGAGGCCAGGGCGATGGCAGAGCCAGAGGGTGAGGCGCAGCCAGCGGAATAGGCATTCCAACCCAATTCCGAATAAAATCCACAAGAGGGGCGCGTTGCCAGCGGTGACGTGCCCCTTTTGCTGCGCTAACACGTGCAGTGATGCTCACTCGCTTGTCCATCAAGAATATCGTTCTTATCGAAGCGCTCGATCTCGATTTCGGGCGCGGGCTGGGCGTGCTGACGGGTGAGACGGGCGCGGGCAAGTCGATCCTGCTTGACGCGTTGGGCCTGGTTCTGGGCGATCGGGCAGACAGCGGGCTGGTTCGCGCAGGTGCAGATAAAGCCAGCGCGACGGCCAGCTTTGAATTCGCCAAACTGCCTGCAGCGATCGTGCAAACACTGGATGATGCCGATATCGAGATCGAACCGGGCGAACCGCTGATCATCCGGCGTCAGTTGAAGGCGGACGGCGGTTCGAAGGCCTTCATCAATGATCAGCCGGTTGGCGTTGCACTGTTGCGAGAGATTGCCGGAACGCTGGTTGAATTGCACGGGCAGCATGATGATCGCGGTCTTGTTGACCCGCGCGGACACCGCACATTGCTAGATCGCTATGCGGGGGCCGATGTGGATGGGCTTGCGG
>JABDKI010000245.1 GCA_013002295.1 Altererythrobacter sp. | reverse complement strand
CCGGCGTCCATCCCGCCGGTCAGCGCGCCAAACGCGGGCAGGATCATCCGGTCGCCGCTGCTCTCGCTGCGGCTCAGAACTCCGCAAACCCGGCTGATATGGCGATCGCGCACTTTGACGTGCACCTTGGGGTGAAAGTGGCCGGATAGCTCGGGCCGTGTCTCGCCCGCCTTCGCGATATGGCGCAGAACAATCCCGCCCATCTCCAGCTCCTCGGCCAGCTCGCCGCCGAAAGACCGATGCATATGCTCGTCATGGTTGCCGGTGATCCAGACCCAGTCGAGCGCACGGGTCAGCCCTTCCAACATGCCCGCTGCATAGGGGTCCAGCCGCGAAGTGCCTTCGTTGTCGTGGAAATTGTCACCCAGCGTGATCACGCGCCGCGCGCCGGTTTGCTTAACAGCATCGGCCACCCGTTCCAGCGTTTCGCGGCTGTCATAGGGCGGCAGCATCTGACCATGGCCCGCATACCAGCTCGCCTTTTCCAGATGCAGGTCGGCCACTAGCAAGGCTTGTTCGCGCGGCCAATAGAGCGCGCGGCCATCAACCAGCAGCATTTCCTGATGTGCGAACGAAACGGGAACCATTGCTTTCACTTGCCGTGCCTTAAATGGTTTGGCAAGTGCGCACTTGGTTGATGTTGATCAAATACCAAGCCGCACTGTGCAGGATAAGGGCGGCGAACCAAACCGAGGGAATTTCATGGCCGATTGGACTGCACAAACTGCGCAAGCGAAACAATGGTTCGAAAGCTTGCGAGATCAAATCTGCACTGAATTCGAAGCCATTGAGCGCGAAGCAGGATCAGATGCCAGCTTTCAATACACGCCTTGGCAGCGCAAAGAGGAAGGCAATCCGGATCCTGGTGGCGGTGTCCAGGGTCTGATGAAGGGCAAAGTGTTCGAGAAGGTCGGGGTCAATGTCTCCACCGTCAAAGGCAGTTTCGCGCCAGAATTTGCCGCGAGCATTAATGGCGCATCGCCAGAACATCCCGGTTTTACCGCCACCGGCATCAGCCTGGTCGCGCATATGACCAACCCGCATGTGCCCGCTGTGCATATGAACACCCGCTTCCTGACCACGCAGGCAGCTTGGTTTGGCGGCGGCGGCGATCTCAATCCGCCCATTCCGTATGAAGAAGATACGGAGGAATTCCACGCGCGTTTCCGCGCGGCCTGCATGGCGCACAACCCGACCTATTATGAACGCTTCAAGAAATGGGCGGACGAATATTTCTATATACCGCATCGCGGCGTGCATCGCGGGGTAGGGGGCATTTTTTACGATCATCTCGAGTGCGAGGACGAAGCGGGTTTCGCGCGCCATTTCGCGTTTACTCAGGACGTTGGTAAAGCGTTTCTCGATATCTTTCCGCAGCTGGTTCGCCGCCGGATGGCAAGCGACTTCACTCCGGAAGACAAGCAGACGCAGCTCGAATGGCGCGGGCGCTATGCCGAGTTTAATCTGGTCTATGACCGGGGCACGCTGTTCGGACTGAAAACCGGCGGAAACATCGATGCGATCCTGATGAGCTTGCCGCCTGAAGCGGTGTGGAGTTGATCACCGGACTTTTTGCATTGCAATAAGTCGCGCTGCACCGCACATCTATCAGTGCAATGCTGCGCCAATACGAACTTGTTGAGCGGGTCCTGGATTATGACCCTGACGCCGATGAAGCGGCGCTCAACCGTGCGTATGTATATACGGTGCAGAAGCATGGCAGCCAGAAGCGCGCCAGCGGCGATCCCTATTTCAGCCATCCGGTCGAAGTCGCCGGGTTGATGACCGACCTGAAGCTTGATCAGCAGACCATTATCACTGCCTTGCTGCATGACACGGTTGAAGACACGCTGGCCACGATTGACGATATCGAGGCCAATTTCGGAACTGACGTTGCACGGCTGGTCGATGGTGTGACCAAGCTGTCCAAAATTGAACAGATGCCGGAGAATGAACGCGCGGCGGAAAACCTGCGCAAGTTCCTGCTCGCTATGTCCGAGGACATTCGCGTGCTGCTGGTCAAACTGGCAGACAGGCTGCACAACATGCGCACGCTGCATTTCATCAAGAGCCCCGAAAAGCGCCAGCGGATCGCGCGTGAAACGATGGATATCTACGCCCCGCTGGCAGAGCGTGTGGGCATGTATGAATATATGCGTGAGATGCAGCTGCTTGCCTTCGAGCAGCTCGAGCCTGAAGCGTACAAGACCATCACAGACAAGCTTGCAGAATTGCGTAGCAAAGACGGCGGACAGGTCGATGCGATTGCGCTCAAGATCAAGCAGAGATTGGCCGAATCCGGGCTGACTGTGGAGGTGTCCGGCCGCGAAAAGCACCCCTACTCGATCTGGAAAAAGATGGCCGAGCGGCATGTTTCGTTCGAGCAGGTAACGGACATCATGGCGTTCCGCGTCATCTGCGATAATGAAGTAGATTGCTACGCGGCAATGGGCGCGCTGCACACGACATGGCAATTCTTGCCGGGCAAGTTCAAGGATTATATCTCGACGCCCAAGTCGAACGGCTACAAATCGCTGCACACCTCGTTGATGTATGAAAACTCGATGCGGGTGGAGGTGCAGATCCGCACACGCGAAATGCACAGCCGTAACGAGTTCGGCCTCGCGGCGCATTGGGCTTACAAGCAACATGATAGGGCAGACGGACAGGTCGGATGGCTGCGCGATCTTATCGAAATTGTCGACGCGAGCCACGATGCGGACGAGCTGCTAGAACACACACGCATGGCGATCTATCAGGACCGCATCTTCGCCTTCACGCCCAAGGGCGGGCTGTTTCAGCTGCCCAAGGGCGCATCACCGATTGACTTTGCCTTTGCCGTGCACACCGATCTGGGTGCGCAGGCAGTCGGCGCAAAGATCAATGGGCGCCACATGCCTTTACGCACATCGCTTGAAAACGGTGACGTGGTTGAGATCATCAAAGGCAAGCAGGCCGAGCCGCAATTGTCCTGGCTGGGATTTGTCGTGACCGGCAAGGCGCGTGCAGCGATCCGCCGGGCTGTGCGCCTGAAAGAGCGTGCCGAAATCGCTGAAATCGGCAAGAAGCTGTTTGACGAGATTGCATCGAAGGTGCCCGCCCGCATCGGCAAGAAGGCGCGAAGATTGGCGGTTGAGCGGCTGGAGCTGATGGATGAAGAAGACATGATGTTCGCTATCGGTGCGGCCAAGCTCTCCGACCGCGAAGTTATGGAAGCGCTGGTGCCCGGCTGCACCGCGGACATCGACGAAGATGACGATTGGACCAAGCGAGAGCACGCAATCTCCATTCGCGGCCTAACGCCTGGCGTTGGGTTCCATCTCGCAGAATGCTGTCATCCAGTGCCAGGAGACCGGATTGTGGGTTTGCGCAAAAAGGGGGAAGCGGTGGAGGTGCACGCCATTGGTTGCTTCGAATTGGCGAGCGGCGAAGATTCTGATTGGCTCGACCTATCCTGGGGCTCGCGCTCGCAAGGTGCGGTGGGCCGCTTGCGCGTAACCCTCTATGATCGGCCAGGAACGCTGGCAGAGATGGCGGGAATATTCGCGCAGAACCACGTGAATGTGAAATCGCTGGATCAGGTCGAAACCGATCATCCATTTACGACGTATGAGATCGACAGCGAAGTGCAGGATCTGGCGCATTTGACGCGGATATTAAGCGCGTTGCGCGCGAGCGATGCAGTGGCACAGGCGGAGCGGATTTAGTCGCTTTTGGCGCGCTGCCGGTTGGCACCTCGTGCCAGCTTCGCTTCCGCTACTTGAGCGCTAAAGCAGCTCCAACTCCAGCTCGACCGGATCGCCCTCGGCCAGATCTTCTGCCCGCGTCACCTTCTTGCTAACCAATAGCACCCATTCGGTGGATTTTTCCTGAGGGAAAACCGAAGTCTTCCATACCGTCTCGCCAATCCGTGCGACCACTTTGACCGACCCAAAGCCGCGGCGAGTGCCGTACTCCAGCCGGAGCAGCCGCGCATGCATCGCGATCTGCTCGGCTGGCTCGCCGGTGAGGGTCACAAGATGATAGGTCCCGCGATCACCCTGCCAGCGGACAAGTGGGAGAGTGCACGAAAGTGCGTCAGCCATTTGGCGCGGGTCGCACGGGCACGGGAATGTTGCAGATATCCGCGCCGCCTGCGGGATGGATGAAGAATGGATCGCGGCGGTTGGCGCGCGCGTCCGCATACTTCGCGAAAATCTCGCTTTCGGTGCTGAGATATTCGTAGGCGTAGGTAAGGCCCGCAGGCTCTTCGTCCGATTCCAACAGGTCAGCCGCCACATCAATCGACAAGATCGGCGTGCGTTTCTCGAACTCGTCTTCGGCATAGAAGCCAAGCTCGCCCTTGCCACGCGGGAGAGATGAAAGATGCTCCATCCCTTCGATAATCCGTCCGACCAGCGCGATATTGCGATCCAGATGCCGCGGCGCATGGCCGATCACTGTATAAAGCTCCGCGCCGCTGCCGGTGTCGGGCGAATAGTTCCGCCCCACGCCGACCATGCCATAGCAGTGGACAGGCCATCGGCCTTCTCCATTTCCAGCCAGTGGCCAGCCACCCCTATGCCAGATACGCGCAGCGTATGGATCGCCAACGTCCTGATCGATGACTGCATCGGGGAGGTTTTCGGTTCGAGACACATATTCCTCTTCACCCATCACCTTCAGCCCGTCAGGCAGCGGCTTGGCTTCGCCATCGGCCTCGGGATTGTCGTAGTTGGGATCGCCCCATTGCACGACGTAATTGTCCTGCACACGGTTTACCGAAATCCCATCATACCAACCATCACGCGCAAGCAGTTTGATATTGTGCACCCAACCCTGGCTGAAGGGCGCGGGCATCAACTGGATGATCACTTCGCGCGGGTTTCCGTCCGCATCGGGCGTCAACCTCATTACCAGCAATTCTTCCGCCGGAATGCTGACCCATTCCTCAGCCGCAGCCTCCTCTACGACCTGGTTCGGCGAGGGAGCATCCTCGGGAGCTTCTGGTTGTGCGAATGCAATTGCTGCGAGGGCGAGTGCGGCTAAGCCAGTCATGATTTTCTTCATATAGGCAGACCTGCCATCTCGCGCCTTGCGAAGCAATCGTTTCAAAGCTAGAGCGCGCGCTTCTTGTTGGGCCTACCGCGCTTTGCGCTGCTTGAGGTCGAGGTCACCGCTTGGCGCTCCTCGCACTCAAGTAATGAAGTGGTAGCACAAATGGGAACGCGGAGACGTGGCCGAGTGGTCGAAGGCGCACGCCTGGAAAGTGTGTATACGGTAACCCCGTATCGTGGGTTCGAATCCCACCGTCTCCGCCACCTAGTCTGAACAAGCTCGTGGTACGGCTTGGCTAGGCCTCAGATTTTGGCGCATTTCTGCGGCAGAGGTCTCATTAGGAACAAGTGTTTGTCGTGCGGAGGAAACCTTCGTTGCACGGACTTTGACAACGATTCTCTGCAACGTGTTTGCGAGGTACGGTTTCGTCAATTTCGGGATGATAAAGGGATTTGAGAGCCCGTGAAACTACCCGCTCCAACGGTCAAGTTTTCGATATATTGTTGAAGGGCTGACGCCTAGACTGCGCGCAGCCTGAACAATGTTGCCGGAGCTTCTCGCAATCGCTTGTTCTATCGCGAGGCGCTCAACCTGCTCCAGAGACATTCCTGTGAAATCGGCGACCGCAGCGTTCCTGGGTTCCTGTGTAGGCTCAGGCGAAAAGTCGTTGTGGGCCGTTGCAAACAACGGCGCTGACACATGGGTTGCTCTTGCCGCTTGTTGCGAGAATTCCGAAAACTCGATCTTGCTGCCTGAGCCTGTAATGATTCCGCGGCGCAGTGAATTTTGAAGCTCGCGGACATTTCCTGGCCAGTCATGCTGCTGCAGATGGACCTCGCTTGCCTTGGTGAAACCAGAGAACTTGCGCCCCTCCTCAACTGCGATCTGTTCGGCCAGTCTTGAAGCGATCAGCGGAATATCATCGCCGCGCTCCCTTAGAGCGGGCAACGAAATCGGGATCACATTCAACCTGTAGTAAAGATCTTCGCGGAATCGTCCCTCGGCGACTTCGCGTTCCGGGTTGCGATTGGTGGCGCACACAATCCGAACGTTGACTGGTTCGGCCGCCGAGCTTCCAACACGCTGGATCATACCCGTCTGGAGAAAGCGCAAGAGCTTCACCTGCAGTTTGAGCTCCATCTCGCAAATTTCATCGAGAAACAGCGTTCCGCCGTCAGCAGCCTTGGCGGCACCAATCCTGTTTTCGACCGCTCCAGTGAACGCGCCCTTCACATGGCCAAACAACTCGGACTCCAGCAGGTTTTCGGGAATTGCGCCGCAATTGATGGCAACAAAGGGACCACTCCGGCGCTTGCTGGCTGAGTGAATGGCCTCTGCCGTCACTTCCTTACCCGTTCCGCTTTCGCCAGTGACGAAAACAGTCGCTTTGGAATCGGCGACGCTTTCGATCGTGCGAAAGACCGCTTTCATCGCGGGGGATTTGCCGATGAAACCGTGGAAAGTGTCTTCATCACCCTCAGCGACAGAGTGTGTAATGACTTCAGGCTCAGCGCGGCCGGTTTGTTCCGCAGCATTGTTCACCGTGCTGAGCAGCCGCGTTCCAGAAACCGGCTTCACCAGGAAGTCATAAGCGCCCAGACGCATCGCCGCGATGGCCCGATTGAGCGAGCCGTCTGCGGTTACGACGATCACGGATGGGTGGCCCTTGCTGGTGGACAATGCGTCGAACAATGTGAGGCCATCGCCGTCAGGAAGTTGAAGATCGAGCAGGACGACATTAAAGGCGTCGCTGGATAATGATCGCCGCGCTTCGCTCAAAGTTTCGCACAGGCTGACTTCGTGGCCAGCATCCTCGAGTTGCGCGGCATATCCAAGCGCCAATGAGGCGCTGTCTTCAACAATCAAGACTTTTGCTGAAGGCATTACTGAATCCTGAAATATGCGGTTTTGCCGGTGGGATCGCGATCAACCCATTCGATCGAACGCAGATCACCGAAATGCTTCATGCATCCCTGAACAAGACCAAAGGCGATGTGCGCGAATGGGCGGTGCGAAGAATACTCGACAACGAAGCCGTCGCCCTCTTTCCGTGACGAAACATGCGGTGGTTCGGCGTCGGGATAGAGTACGCGAACCTCTTCATGGATATGGTCTTCAACGTGCGCCAACATGCCTTCAGCTGTCGGATATCGCTCAACGATCTCTGTGTAGAGAACGGTAAAACGATCGAATAGAAATTTGCCGAACTCCTCGCACAAATCGTTCGCATCGGCGCCGCTGATCTTCGAGGCGGAAGTCACAACCTGCACAGCCTGCTCCCATGGGTATCGAGAAACACGAGAGAACGCGCCGCCATGGGGAAGCTCGGCTCCGGCGAGCACTTCCTCTGTGAAACTGGGGCCACCTTGCTCATCAAGGAAGCCAACCAGCTCGGAATAGATAATTCCCTTCATTTTTCACATCTCCGGTGAATGGATCTGCTTGGCAATATGCAAATCGCGTGCCGGAAATTTCGCGTTCTGAGAGCGGAAATCGATGCCATCACTCTCGCATAATGCAAATTTCTTTGCAAAACGCAAAGATTACTGCTGCTTTTTGCGAAATCGGCTCGATCACCCATTCGCAAACCGCGCAAATCGGCGGTTTCTTCAAACTGGCACGATCCTTGAGGTGTATGGCTCCGAATACATTTTTTTGGAGCAAACAATGTCTCGTCCGATTGCCTTTATTGTCCTTGCT